>JBCBZT010000068.1:0-32006 GCA_039815185.1 Cyanobacteria bacterium P01_A01_bin.123
ATTATGACTCACTCTCATATAGCATTTGTAGTCTGAGCTAGCAGCCCAACCCTACTTTGGTGCGGGCGAAACAGAAGCTATCTGTGACTATTGGCGGGCATCTGCCGCAGCACAACTTCGCCGTTGGGCTGCAAAATTCAGTGTTGCATCATGGATTTACATCCTCACCCAAGGTATGGAAATCCATGAATAATAGAACTCAATATTTATGGGAATTAGCAAAACGCAATGTTAAAGCTTACATTGCTAATCCGAAAACCAAAGCAGCAATGGTCGCAGGCTCAGTTGCAGAAGGGCTGTGTGATGAATACTCTGATTGTGACATGAGGATTTATTACGACGAATTACCTTCCGAGGAAGAATTACAGCTTGCGCGTCAACAGAATCAAGGTTCAGAGCGGCTCTGGATCTTGGGTGATCGAAAAGAGGGTGGGTTCGCCGAGAGTTACCTTGTGAACAGTGTCGAGTGTCAGTTTGGTCATGTGACGATCGCACAATGGGAGAAGGATATTTCAAATATCTTGGAAGGGCATGATCTTCAATCTCCATTAGTGAAAGCGATGTCTGGAACATTGGTTGGAATCCCACTGTACGGTGAAACACTCATTCAGCGATGGAAAGCCAAAGTAGCGAATTATCCAGATGAACTCGCACAGAAGATGGTTGAACAATACCTCAAGTTCTTCGCGATTTGGGGAATGCAGGAAAAGTTCGCCAAGCGAGATACGACACTTTGGTATTATCAAATTCTGGTTGAGTCAGCCCAAAACCTTCTCGGCGTGTTATCTGGGTTGAACCGTTTGTATTATTCAACATTCCAATTCAAGCGGATGAGCAGGTTTATTGAGCAAATGGAGATGGCGCCTGAGAATCTTGCCGCTCGTCTTGAAAGGCTGTTTCATCAGGAACCTCCAGTAGCGGTCAATCAACTTGAAGCATTGGTTCGAGAAACCGTAGAGCTTGTGGAGATTCATATGCCTCAAGTGAAGACATCATCAGCAAAACGAAGATTAGGGTGGAGACAGCAGCAGTGGAAATTCAACGAAGTAGATCGGTAAGGCATTGCCAGCTAACAACAGTGATGCAGCGGAACGTACTAGCTTGCTTTGTTAGAGTTCAGGGGAGTTACATTCGCTGAACACGACTGTTGACGGAAAACACCGCGACCCGTGAACCTTTGAGCCAAGGGTTGGTGCTTAGGTTAAGTACTACTCTTCACAAAATCTCAAGCATATCTCGTGAGTTGGGTTGAAGTATGAGGCCTAACTTCAGCTAACTATTGAAAACAGCTCTTCTGGACAGTTTCTTGTCTGAAGTTTGTATAAAAAGCTAGATTACTAAGTAACCTTAGGAAACTCCACATCTTCGTATAAGGAGGTGATCTCAACCCTCATATCCACGCTCGTCAGTACTACTTCATCTCCCTCCTCAAACGGGTGCAACACCCATAGCTTTGCCTCATTCTTACGAAACACCTCAACTTGCTGCCGATCCTGGCTTACTAAAACATACTCTTTCAACGTCTCTAGGTGGCGATAATGCTCAAACCTCTTCCCGCGATCTTTCGCTTCTGTTCCCTCTGAAAGTATCTCCACAATTAACACCGGATACTTCTTGGAATACCGAAACTCTCGATCGCGCTGATCACAGCTCACCATCACATCCGGATAGTCATAATGATTAACTGCATCGATTTCAACCTTCATGTCAGACCCATAAACTCGACAATTACTCCCCCGTAAATGTCCTCGTAATAATGACGTAATATTGATACCAATGGTGACATGTTCATCACTGGCACCCGCTATCGCGTAAACCTCGCCATCGTGATATTCATGCTTCACCAAACTTGATTTTTCAGCTTCAAGATAGTCTTCTGGTGAAAGATAATCGGTTTGCTTAGCGGCTATCATGGCACCTTCATCTCGCGAAAGCGTAAACTCATTGACGACATCAACAACTTAAGCATTAAGTTGTTATTAACCATCAGGTCAGGCGTTTCCATGATATATTCCTCATCTCAAACAAACACCATCCTGGAATCATTGTTGAGCTCACATTCTGACAATGCCTCTTCACATTGAAACACCCCTACTCAAGTCCTACCCCCTCAGCAGCGTGGTCAATCGCTCAGTCTGGCTAAAGCTCGACGCGCTGCAACCGCCAGGATCATTCAAAATTCGGGGCATTGGGGCAGCCTGCGAACATTATGCTCAGGCAGGTGCCCAGCGATTTGTCTCGTCTTCTGGTGGCAATGCGGGCATGGCTGTTGCCTATGCTGGGCAGTGCTTATCTATTCCAGTCACCGTTGTTGTTCCAGAAAACGCCACCGACAGATCCAAAGCCCTGCTGCAACAACTCGGGGCAACGGTTATCGTTCACGGCCCTTCCTGGCAGGAGGCGAATGCACAGGCGTTGTCAATACTCGATGAGCAAGATGCATTCATCCATCCCTTTGATAATCCGCTGGTTTGGGAAGGCCACGCCACAATGATTGATGAGGCTGTCCGTTCAGGGTTGAAACCAGATGCAGTGGTTGTGTCCGTGGGTGGGGGTGGCCTGTTGTGTGGCGTTGTGGAGGGACTTCATCGCAATCATCTGGCCCATGTGCCAGTCCTTGCAGTTGAGACTGAAGGGGCCGAATCCTTCCACAAGGCACAGTTAGCAGGTCATTTGATTGAGCTTGAGCAAATTTCTAGCTTGGCTAATACGCTTGGGGCCAAACAAGTCTGCAACCGCGCCCTCCAATGGACTCAGGAGCATGACATTCGCAGCGTTGTTGTGTCTGATCAAGCCGCTCTATCCGCCTGTGAACGGTTTCTCGATGATCATAGAGTATTGGTAGAACCTGCCTGTGGTGCTGCAATAGCGCTGGCATATGAACAGTCTTCCGCTTTTGAGGGCTTCGAGACTATTTTAATCGTTGTTTGTGGCGGAGCAACCGTCACCATCGATCAAATTCGCAACTGGTTAGGCGGAGATAAATAACTGTTTAGATGGGTTATGACTACTGTGAGCTAGGTTGCCTTTATACAAAGCCCTTCAGCGATCTTCGGTGCATCAAGCCAAGCAATCTGAACAGCAATATAAATCTAATCGACAGGAATCAAAGGTTCTATCTTTTCAATTAAGTTAGGAATTTCATGACAGATTACATCCCAAACGATCACAATCTCAACACGACTATATTCATGAATTAAACGATTTCTCATGCCGATGATCGCTGACCAGGGAATATCAGGCTGACTGGCTCTCATAGATTCGGATAGTCTTCTGGCAGCTTCACCAATAATTTCCAACTGTCGGACACAGGCATCTTGAATCAAGCTACTTTGCTGAAAATCATCCCAGGTTATCCCTGATGCATACTGCTGAATTTTGCGGCCTGCAAGCACAATATCTAGAAGCAGGGATTGATCTCGCTCCATATCCGTGAAGTGCCTTGAAAGTTCTAATTGGGGATTAGGTTTTTCTAAAGTAAGTTGGGATTGGGCTGAATAGATAACCTGACTAGAAGCCAGAATGCTTTGGCAGCGCAGATAGTTTTCACCAGCTAGGATTGATGTTTTTAAGACGACATCGACATTCCTTTGAAAGAGTTTTGCCAACTCATCTTGAACATTCACTAGGTCAATGAGGCTCGGGTGCGCACTGGGTGAAAAGGTGACTAAAACATCAATATCACTATCGGGACGAAAGTCATCACGAAGAACTGAGCCGAATAGGGCAAACTCAGCAATATGCCACCGTTGGCAGAAGTTGGCAATTTGACCGGGGGAAGCCTTGAGGCGATCGCGCCCCAAACTTTCCAATTCAGCAACCATAACTAACCGTTTATCCCGCCAGACAGTTGACTTAAGCCGAGAGACATAGATGGCTTTGGTGACTATCTTAACGAGCGCTCAGCCACAGCACCATCGGCAGCGTCAAAAAGCTCAGCAACGTTGAAAACACGATGGTTCTGGCAACTCGCACGGTGTCGCCACCCAGTTCAGTCACCCAAATCAGCGAATTGACTGCCACTGGCATAGCGGCTTGCAATACCACCACCTGCAAATCTAGTCCGCTTAAGTTCAAGACTCGTCCGATGCCATAGGCCAAGAGTGGAGACACCACCAGCCTAAGCGCTGCTCCAAGCAATTCAAAGCGGCCAAACGCAAACTGCGTCCGGGATAACTGTATCCCCAAGGTGAGCAGCGCCATCGGGATCGCCCCGTCACCTAATAGCGTCAACCCCCGGTCAATCGTCTGGGGCAGAATTTGATCCAACGCCTGCAATGCCAGTCCTGCCAATGCTGCCCAAAACACGGGCAATCTCAGCGTAAAGTTTGCCCCAGCCCTGATCCCCGCTCCCTTCAGCACAATCGGAAACACGCTAGAAATCATTAGGCTTGAGCCGACCAAATACACAACGGCGCGCTCTAGCCCGGCTTCACCCAGAGAAAACATGACGAAGGGCAACCCCATATTGCCAACGTTGGCAAATAGCGTGGTGGCAATCAAACTCTTTTGTTCATCTGGTGAGAATTTGAAGCTCCGTCCCAGCGCCCTTGCCAGAAAGTAAAGGGAAATCGTGTTGAGTAAGAAGGTACCCACAATCGCGATCGCGCTTCCCAAGGGCAATGTGGTCTTGGCTAAGCTGATCAGCACTAGTGCCGGCAGCATCGCATAGATATTGACCCGAGCCAACGTTTGTAAATCCAGATCGAAGCTGCGTCCAACGCAAACCCCAGCTAGCGCCACCAGCGCAATCGGCAGCACGGCCGAAATCAAAATGGCCATAAACTCCATCCGAGTTGGAACCTTGAGTTTTCAGCTTAGGGAAAAATAATGGATTTGGATGTGGATGCAATCGGCAGCAATGGCAGGCCATCGCGCAGCAGTTGCAGAGCACTGATTTGCAGAGCACTGATTTGGCATAAACTTTCTTGCCCGCATCTATTCAAGCTGCTGATAGCATTCCATCAGGGTTTCCGTTACGCTAATGTCTGGGTTTAAAGCATGCTGCATTACAGAGATTGTGTTAAACCCAATTTAGGTTTAGTACCCATGAGGATACGCCCGTGAGCTTCACTACCCTTGTGCGCAAGTCGCTCAAAGCTTTGACCACGCCTACAGCCACCAGTGCCGATTTTGATCAGGCAACCTTTGATCAAGCGGTAATGACAACTTATGGCCGATTCCCAATCGCACTGGCGCGCGGCGAAGGCTGTCGAGTCTGGGATACAAACGGGCGGGAATATCTAGATTTTGTGGCAGGCATTGCCACCTGTACTTTAGGCCATGCTCACCCCACCATGGTTGAGGCCGTGACCCAGCAGATTCAAAAGCTGCACCATGTCTCAAACCTTTACTATGTTCCTGAGCAAGGCAATCTGGCTCAATGGCTGGTGGCCCATTCCTGTGCTGACCGGGTTTTCTTTTGCAATTCTGGGGCTGAAGCGAATGAAGGGGCGATCAAACTCGCCCGCAAGTACGCCCACGTTAAGCTCAACATCTCTGAGCCGGTGATTATCACCGCTAATGCCAGCTTCCACGGACGAACCCTAGCAACTATCACCGCCACGGGGCAACCCAAATATCAAAAGAATTTCAACCCGCTGGTGCCTGGATTTCACTACGTCCCCTATAACGATATTGCAGCCCTCGAAGCTGCCGTTTCTGAAATCGACCGTGACCAACGGCGGCTGGCGGCGATTATGCTGGAACCCTTACAGGGAGAAGGGGGCGTTCGTCCGGGGGATGTCGCTTACTTTAAGCGCGTCCGCGAACTTTGTAACCAAAAAGGAATCCTGCTGATTCTTGATGAGGTACAGGCCGGCATGGGACGCACGGGCAAATACTGGGGGCATGAGCACCTCGGGATTGAACCCGATGTGTTTACCTCAGCTAAGGGGTTGGGGGGCGGCATTCCGATTGGCGCGATGTTGTGCAAAACATCCTGTGACGTGTTTCAACCCGGCGACCATGCCAGCACCTTTGGCGGCAATCCCTTTGTCTGTGGCGTCGCGTTGACGGTCTGTCAAACCCTAGAAAAAGAAAATGTTTTGGCTAACGTCCGCGATCGCGGCGAGCAGTTACGCATAGGACTTAAGGCGATCGCCCAGCGTTATCCCAACGTCATTGCCGAAGTTCGCGGTTGGGGGTTGATTAACGGATTAGCACTTAAAGAAGACTCTGAAATCACTGCTATTGCCATTGTCAAAGCTGCAATGGAGATGGGGTTATTGCTGGTACCTGCCGGGCCAAAAGTGGTGCGGTTTGTGCCGCCGCTGATTGTCTCTGCGGCAGAAGTGGAGCAAGCCTTAAAAGCAATTGAGCAGGCCTTAGGCCAGATCAAGGTTGTGTGAGACGGGTCAATCAGAAATGGGTATGCTGATGACGGATAGACTGCGGTGATCCAAAGAGGTTCATCTTTAGTCTTGGCGCTCTTGGTCGCTGATGGGTAATTGCTGTCGCAAGATTGCCCCGCGAGCGATGGAACAAGGGGCGATCGCAGTCCGTCATCCAAGCCAACTCAGGAGCAAAAATCATGGTCAGGTTGTTGACTACCCTTGTTGTCAGTGCTGTCGTCATTGCAGGGCTGAGCGATCGCCCGAGTATAGCCCAAAACTGCCGCGCAGGCTGCGAGTCTGACCAAATTCAATTCACGCCAGGGCAACAACTGACGATTGAAATTATCAATCGAGCCCCCCACTCGGTACAGTTTAGTCAAATGGCTTACATGAATCCCCAAAGCCTAGCGGCTTATGGCGGTTTGGCCGTTCTAGAGTTTGGGGCAGGCACCCGCCCCAATGTAGACCTCTACGTTTGGGAAGAAAACGCCGAACCCCTAAACATTACCTTGGCCCGTCCAGCCAGTAATGTATTGAGGGTTGAAGTCACGGCAGCACCTTATGGTCCAGGCGATCGCGCGATTACGATTGCTGATGACGGCCGGGTGCTGATTTACTAAGCGGTACCCAGCCGCTAGGGCCTTCTTTTTCATGAGTTATTGAAAGGCTATGAGGGCTTGAGAGACAAAAGCTGCTGCATAGTGGTGACCAATTGTTTTAGCTTGACAGGCTTGCTGAGATATTCATTGGCACCCGCCGCTAGACAACTTTCGCGATCGCCTACCATGGCTAGGGCCGTGAGAGTAATAATGGGGATATTGCTGAGGGCTGGATCACAACGAATTTGCTGAATAGCATCTAATCCGCTCATACCCGGCATTTGAACATCCATCAAAATCAAATCAGGGGTTTCGGCTTGGGCCACAGCGATCGCATCCGCGCCATTTTTAACCACAAGTAAACGATAACCTTTGACCCTGAGATAGCTCGAAATCGTGGCAATATTGGCATCATTGTCTTCAGCCAGCAAAATCAAGGGTGATTCAATTGAATCAGGCTGGCTAGGTTCAAAACTAGAGTCGTCTTGGGGCTCCGCTTCGCAGAAATCGACATCGGCAGCAACGCAGGGCAAGTCGATTGTGAAACAGCTGCCAACGCCGACTTCACTGGTCAGCCCCACTTTGCCGCCATGGAGTTCAACAATGCGCTTGACGAGAACCAGCCCCAACCCAGTCCCTGTATATTGACGACTCAGATCGCTATCAATTTGAATAAACGGCTGAAAGAGGTTTGAAATGTACTCTGGGGCAATGCCAATGCCGGTATCAATAACGGCCATGCGAAGAAAGCTTTGGGGTGGGGTATCAGTCCCGTCTAAGATGCCAGATCCCGCTTGAATGCTGACTGCTAATGTGACACGTCCTCCCTCCGGGGTAAATTTGACTGCGTTGTTGAGTAGATTGATCAAAACTTGACGGATACGCCGCTCATCAATCCAAAGGTCAGGCAAATGACGCGGATGTTTAATGTCCAGTTGGATGTGTTTTTTTAGGGCTTGCTGCTTAATGAATGTCAAGCTCGATTGGCAAAGGGGCACGACAGCAGTCGCAGTACAGTCCAGCGTGAAGTGACCCGATTCAATTTTGGCCACATCGAGAATATCATTGATGACCTCTAGTAAATGAGAGCCACTGCGTTCTATAGATTTCAGTGCTTTCATCTGATCAGTATTGATTGCACCAAAAACGCCCTCTTGTAACCCTTCAGCCATGCCCAAAATGGCATTAAAGGGCGTACGCAATTCATGACTCATGTTGGCCAAGAATTCATCTTTAAGCCGGGTTGCACGGGCCAGTTCTTGATTAGAAATGGCGAGTTCTTCGTTCCGCTCGGTCAGCTGCTGTTGGGCTTGGTGAATGAGCTGTTCAGCCCGTTTGCGATCGCTAATGTCTTGATAGATGCCCAACACACCAATGACCACACCGTCTAGATCGCGCAGAGGAACTTTGTTGGTTTCACTCCAGGTAATGGTGCCATCAGCTCTAAGCTGAGTTTTGATAATTTCAAGCTTAGGCACACCAGATTCCATCACCTGTTGGTCATCTTCCCAGTAGAGTTGGGCGTCGGTTTCTGGCCAAAGATCACGATCGGTTTTGCCAATAATTTGATCGGATGACTCGAAACCGGAGGTACTGACAAAGGTTTGATTACACCCCAAGTAAACAGAGTTTCGATCTTTCCAAAAGACACACAAAGGAAAGCTGTCTAGTACCGTTTGCAAGAACTGCTGCGACTCACGTAATGCCTTCTCAGATTTCATCCGTTCTGTCAAATCACGGAAAATACCTTGGATGATCAGGGTGTCTCCAATTTTGACCCTGGTGGCGGTGATATCAACCGGAACAATCTGACCGTCCTGGCGCAGGATTCGAGCATTTAGCGTTTCAGTCCGCGTCCCTTTGACCACTTCGCCAAAAGTGGCGTTGAAGTATGACAAATCCTCTGGCGGGCACAGCTGGGACTGATTCATCTGAGTCAACTGTTCGCGGGGGTAGCCAAATAACGCCTCCATTTTGTAGTTCGCTTCTAGCAGATTACCCTGTAGATCTGCCACCACAATGGCATCGCTGGCTTTGTCCACCAACGCTCGATAACGGGCTTCCCGTTCTTGTAGGGCGGCGGTGCGTTCTTCAACTTTGGCTTCTAGGGCTTGATTGAGCTGATGGAGTTGCTGCTCGACTTGTTTACGATCGCTGATGTCGGTAACCGTACCCACATAGCCCATCAACTGCCCTTGCTCATTCTGTTCGGCAATGGTCTGCACCCAGACCCAGACCAGCTTATGGTCTGGGCGTTGTAGCCGGTATTCACCCTGGGAAGGTTTGTTTTCTCGAATAGATTTTGCCCAGTCGCGAACGACCCGGTTGCGATCTCCGGGATAGATTAAGTCTTGCCACCCATCCCCCATGGCTGCTTCTGCCGTAAATCCAGAAATTTGCAGCCAGCGATCGTTGACATAAATGCAGCGTCCCGCTGCATCAAACCGAAAGATCCCAACTGGGGCTGCTGCCGCCAAGGAGGCATAGCGTTGTTCACTTTCGCGTAGGCGGGCTTCAGCTTGTCGGCGTTCTTTGAGTTCTGCTTGCAGTTGCTGGTGGGTAATGGCTTGCTGCAGCGCGATCGCCATATGTGTTGACAACGCTTGCAGGAGTTCTACATCTTCGGGTTTCCACTCACGGGCATATTGACTTTCAATGACATTGAGCAAGCCCCACAATTGGTCACCACACAACAGCGGCACCAAAATTTTGGTTCGCGTTTGCAACCCGATCAACAGTTCTCGATAACCGTCCGGGAGGTCAACCGTGTCAATATCGGGTAAGACCTGAATCCACCCCTGACGATAAACCTCAACTGACATTGGCTCGAACCAGAGGTTATCAATCCGTTCGCCCACGAACGACAGCGCTGAGTCAGTGGACTCAGCCACAACCACACTGTGCCAATCGGTGTCAAACTGCCAAATATTGACGCGATCGCAACCCAGCAGCTGTCGCACCTGATCTACAGTCGTCTCCAAAATAGTCTGCAAACTCAGGGACGAACGGATTTGCATTGCCAGATCGGCAACGATCTTTTCTCGTTCGGCCTTGGCTTTAAGCACAGCAGTCCGCGATTCTATCTGCTGTTCGAGTTCAACGTTGCGACTTTCCAGCAGAGTAACCTTCTCTGCCTCTAGACGCATCACTTTTTGCCCCAATCCCTTGGCTAGGTCGTACAAATGCACAGGGTTAAAAGCCTGTAGCAAACTGCTTTGGGTCACAAGGCCCAGCAGTTCTCCTTGCTCCCCTGTGACGACCAGATGATAGGTGTTGTGTTGCTCCATCATCTGCTCAACCACCCGAAAGGACGCCTGGGGTTTGACCTCAAAACTCAAGGTACGCATCACCGCCCCAGCCTGGCAGTTTTCTAGCGCCAAGCCCAATCCCTGCAACTGCACCAAATCCTGGCCGATCAAAATTCCGACGGGTCGGGGGCCTGTGTTAGTGGAGTCGTCGCCCGGTTCCACCAACACCACTGCATCGGCACAGTGGTCTACCATCTGTTGAGCAATCTTGATGAGCGGTGTATTGGGTGCAGCGCAGACCAACTCAGTGGTCATCGCATCCTTAACCTGACGCAATCGCATTAGGTCTGATGGACGAACAGCTTGGCATAAACTCTCGTGGGTGACCACCCCCATAAGCCGATCGTGCCTATCCAAGATGGGCAAATGCCGAACCCGGTATTGCTGAAGCAAGGTGATCGCAGAAAATAAATCGGTAAAAGCAGGTTCACGCAACGTGTTCACGGGATAGGTCATGGCCTGTTGCACCACCAACCCATCAAGCGAAATCTTCTGGGCGCTCAGTCGGAGCACATCCCATTGGGTCATCATCCCGACCAGCTGCCCATCGTCCACAACCAGCACACAACTCAACCGGATTTCTGGAAAGGCAGCAGTCAGATCTGGATCTGGTCTGGGAAAGTGATCCGCTAATTTCCCCGCAGAAACATGGCCGGTTCTATGAAGGCCAATCATTTGGGCGATCGCATTGCTGACGGTCGTATCAGGCGAAACCACGATAGGGTCACGAACGATCGCGGCCTTAAATTCTATTGGATTCAGAGCCGTGGCATGGGGAAACATGGCTTTATGCGGTCTTACTCCCCCTTTGATTCCCATTAGCGGCTATAAAATCACCTCAATTGAGAAGTTTTCAACACCCAACCAACGGTTCACCATCACCATTGTTGAGCCCAGGCAGGTGCAGGGGTAGGGTTTGGCTCAAGCGGGGCTAAATCTGCTTCAAATAAGAGGGTCGGGCCATGGGCGTCTAGGTTCCGAACTTGCAGCTTGCCACAGCGGGTAGCAACCAATAGTTGCCCATTCTGATCCCAGTCTGCCCATTGGAGATCATCCAGCAGTACCCAGTCGCCATTAGATCCTAAGGAATAGCAAATGCTTAACCCATCTACTGCCTGGTTGACCCCAAACTCGCCGCCTGCTCGCCCCAAACTTTCGACGCAGAGCAGGCATTGACCACCTGGTTGACGTTTCTGCAGACGGGCATTTCGCCGTTCATCCCAAAAGGCTCGATTAGGATGACGTGGCGGAGAGTCTGGTGCTTCCTGCCAACCGCGACGGCGTTCATTGGCAAACTGAATGACTGGCGTGGGACTTAAGCCATAGGGAATTGGGAGTTGCTGATCTTCAATCTGATCACAGCTTTCATTTTCGGTAAAGTAATAACCCCGTGTCCAGGTGCCGCAGGTGCCAAAAGCATGGAGAGCCGCCAACCAAGGGAGTTTCGAGATGGCAATGTAAGCTTCGCCATGCTCCCAAGTTGCGTTGGTTTTATGGGCAAAGTAGATCAGCCAGCGACCATCGGGTGAGAGATCACAACGACGTGGAAAGATCCGCCCATGCAGCCAGGCTCCGGGTTCATAGTGGCCCCGTGCCAAGTCCCATCGACCGATCTGAGCCCATTCTGTCGGCCCGCGTCGAAACACGGCAACGACTGGTGCCTTGGTTGCTGGGATGCAATAAAGGCGCGGACTAACGTTCACTTTGATACCTGTAGCAATGGACGATGTCCCATGCTGGTTTTTTGCGCTGATAGGTTGTTCAAATTGTATTTTACAGCTACAGGATGGTGAAACAGTTAGTCCCTAAATTTGGATTCAGACCAAGACTTACTCTTCAGGTAAGTGCTGATGGGCCAGATATCCACTCACCAGTAACGCGATAAAAATAGCGGGATAAATTTGCCCAACTAAGGCTTCTAAGACCGTAAGTACAGATGCGATTTCAGTGACTGGAACAATATCACCAAATCCTAAAGTTGTGAGCGTAACAAAGCTGAAATACAGTACGTTCAAATAAGAGGTTTCGGTAAGAAGTTCACTTGAAAAAGAACTGGTATCAAGAGTGTAAACGATGCTGTAGAGTAATGCCCAAAAATAGCCCAGCAGCAGATAGACACAGACCCCTCCCCGAACCGTATCCATGGTAACTCGTGATGTTTGAAGGATGCGCTGCAGAATCAGTAGCGCTGCTGAGCCAAAGAAGAGTGCATAGATAATTTGAACCGTCAGAGCAGGCGCGATCGCTCTAGATATCCAGCCTAGGGTGAGCATTATATCCAGCAGGAATCCAACGGTCGCGATCGCCACAAAGAGTATGAACAGCGATCGCTTCAGCTGATACGACTGAACAATCAAAAATGTGATGTGGAAAAATAAAAAGGAAGCCACAATATCCCCCAGACCTCCATGCACAAAGGGAATAATCAAGAACCTCAACACAATGATAATCAAGAGCTGGTTGTATTTAGGCGGAGAAATTGGACGATTAATAAACGAAGACTCTACAGCCATCACTTCACACCAAGATTGTAAATAAGCGATTAGCCTAAACCATATCCGATTTGAAGACTGGAGTTGTCCCCATAGGCAAAAACCGGAGAGCTGGATGTGATCAAGGTTTATCGAAAGGGTGCTCACCGTATTTGCCCTACTTACACCTCCGGAATCAGCAGATGCAAATCAAAATTGCCCCCATGGTGAATGACATGGATACTGCGATTGAAGGAAACATCTTTGTTGCTATTTTTTATCGCAATGACGGTCACATCCTCGAATGACAATAGTTCGTCTAGCAATAATCAATCCAGATGTTTAAACAATCAATCCAGATGTTTCCTCAGCCAAGCGAAAATCTTCGCAGTATTTTCTGCGTTCTCAAATTCTTGACCCCCATGGCCAGCACCGTCTAGAAGCTCAAAGACGACTTTATCCTCTCCTATGGCTGCTGAAAGCTTATCAGCAAAATTCTTTGACTGGAGATAAGGAACGTTAGTGTCCGCACTTCCATGCTGAATATACATCGGCGGGTCACTAGAATCGATGTAGGTTTCTGGGTTTGCGTCCGTGACCAGAACAGCTGCTTCGTCAGTTCCTACGATCACTCCGAGGTACCTTGACTCAGGAGAGCTATCCGAACTTGTTTTGCCCATTTTGGGCTCTAGTCCAAGCTGTTCAAATTGCGCGTCCATTGTATCGAACTCAATAGGGCCAAACCAATTCACAGCAGCTCGAACATCAGTCTCGTCCTTAGCATTACCTTTGGTTGCGACCATGGTGGCGAGATTGCCTCCAGCAGAACTACCCCAGACTGCAATTCTGTTGGGGTCGATATTATAGGCCTCAGCATTCGCCTTGAGGAACCGAACTGCATCTAAAGAATCATTTACAGCGGCGGGAAACAGTGCTTCGCCCGAAAGTCTGTAATCAATGGTCACAAAAGCGTAGCCCTTGAGCAAGGTGGGCTGTGCGATTGCATTAGCACCGCCATGTTTATTACCAGCCATAAAACCTCCTCCATGAATATACAGAATAGTCGGATATGGAGGGTCACCAGTTTTCGGCAGAAAAATATCTAAATTTTGGGAAGGAGATTCGTTCGCATACTCAATAGACTTCCAATGTTTTGATACATTCTTCTGGCTGATCGTCGTTAGACCACAGCCCAACATTCCAAAGGAAAAGATAGCACCAAATAGTACTCTGAAAAGCCAAAAACGCATGATGAATTAATTCCAACTCATAGGGTGGATGCCATAAGCGTAAATATTATTAGACAGGTTGAATTAGTTGAGCCGCTGCACTGTCGCTAATTACCCCTTCAGCAACAAGCTCCTCAACGGCTTCATTTTGGAACGTTCGCGCAATCCGATCGCAGCAAAGCAAGCTAACAACAAAAGGATAAGAATATCAATCCCTGTGGCCAGAAGCAGATTATCCATCGCATTATGGGCTAGAGAACAGCAAGATTTAATTGCTTAATTGCGACGCCAGTCAAAGGAGGGCAGCTCATCCCCCATGAAAGATTTAATAGTTTCATGGAACGTTCTAAGTTCCTCGTAGGTCACTTTGCCGTCAGCCCAAATGATTGACTTTATATGAGCAATTTCATCCTCATTTAGAACACCATCAGCCAACGCGGCTTCCACCACGGCTTTTAATTTTTCAAGATGCTGAGTTTCTTCAGGGGTTAGTGCCTTGGCATTTGATCTTTCAATTTCCATGGGTAGCTCCTATTACTGGATGGACATTACTCTGAGCATTGAATAAAAATGCGGGAAAGACTGACCACAGGATCAGCGCAGCGAAGTAAGCAGACTCAGGAATAAGATCAAACCAGTTAGCTGCTAGCAACCCAATCACCATGATGATGTGCGCCAGAATTGCCCAAGCGATACTCGCAATTACTTGTACTTTAGCAGCAGAATTTGTTACGAGCACATGTCTGTAAAAAGCGATCGCGAGCGGCAGAAAGATAACAACTGCCGTGAGCAGTCCAGGATTGTAGGACTGTTTAATGATCCCTAAGCCGACATGACTAATTCCATTGATCAGGGTGATACCAGCCATGGCAAGAGACGGAAAGATATGGCCAGGACTACGCCAGATCGCAATGGCACCAATCAACCAAACTAAGGAAGTATTGATGACAAAAATTGATTCAGGCGTTAACAGTCCAACCGCTGTGTCTGGAGCACTCAGTACATCCAATAGCAGCTGATTAACATCACCATAAAATGCATACTGACGACCCAAAAGATCAATCCAATGCTCCTCAAACTGATGAATGATGTAGGCCACCAGCAGCAACACTGCTATCAACTTGATGTCAGAGAGAACTGAATCCGTTTGCTTTGTTCTGGATGAAAAGAACGTCAGCAGAATGAAGGGGACTGCGTAGGTGCCGACCTTCATCCAATTTTCGATGAGAAACTCGTATTGTCCCAGCGGTGCCCAAAGCATAAAAACCAGAAGGATAATAGCCGCAAATGCAAGTTTTGAGTTGTTCATAGCTGGGTTATCTCTCTTCAATGACCGGGGTCTTAGGCGTCAGCTGCAAATACAATCCCGGCACCACCAGCAGCGCAATTAGGGTAGCGGACAGCAGGCCAAAAATGATTGCCATACAGAGACCAAACCACTTGGCCTCACTAAACGCCAGGGGTAGCAGGCCGATGATCGTAGTGGTGCTAGTGGTGAGAATAGGCCGGAGGCGATCGCTGGCCCCATGAGCCGCCGCGTGGCGCACATCTGAGCCTGCCTTCAGCTTGGCGTTCATGGTGTCGACCATGACGATGGCGTCATTGACCACGATGCCGGTCAGCGCAATGACGCCGATCATGGCGGGAAACGAGAACGAAAGACCTATGAGGAAAAAGCCAATAAACGTACCGATTAGGGCAAACACAATTGTCAGCATGATGATGATCGGCTGGGTATAGGAGCCAAACTGCAGCACCAGCAGCGCGAAGATCAAGAAAATGGCCACAATCAGCATTTGCCCCGCTGACGCAAAGGTTTCTCCGCTCGTTTCGGCATCGCCCCCAAACTGATAGCGGTAGCCCCGGGGCCAGTGACCCGCCTCTAGATTGGCTTCATCGCTCAGAGCTGGGTCATACAGTAGCGCATCCAGTTTAGGGGTCAGATCCGCCAGGATCTGAGTGTCGTAGTAATCCCCCGTGGGAATTGTTTTTGCCAGTACCGTGACGCTGCGCTCGGTATCGCGATGGGTAATGGATAGGGGGACCGCCCCTTCGACCCTCTCTAGCACGGCATCAGCCGCGATCGCCTCGCCCTCGTCATTGATAAAGCGAATCGAGGCAAACTCATCCAGGCGGGAAGGGCCGCCGATGTCACCTGCCTGCGAGGGCCAGCGGGTGCTGAGGCGAATTTCTAAATCTTCTTCACCACTGCCGATCGGGTAGTCACCGATGTCGTTGTCAATCATCAAATAGCGCCCCTGCAGGCCCAAATCATTCTGGCTAATGCCATAGAAGTCTAGGGCTTCTCGCCGGGGCACGAGCTTATAGTCTGTCCGCAAGTTGCCCAAATCATCTCGCACGTCCATGGTGCCCGGCAGATTGCGCAAAACCTCTTGGGTCTGGGCAGAAATCTGCCGCAGCGTCTGCATGTCTTCCCCATAGAGTTCAACCTGAATGGCGTCCTCACTATCGGCGGCCCGTTCATACTGGAGCGCTAGAATCGCGCCGGGGTAGTCTCTCAGAATCTCGGCGTCAATCGTCTCTCGGAGTTCAGGAATATAGGCATAAGAATCTTGCTGGCGTTGCGATCGCGCCACCATCACTGCAGAGAGCCCGACAAAATAATCGGAACTCTCCGGCTTGAGTTCGCTGGAAGACACCAGGTTGCTGCGCTGCCCCACCAGTTTGGTAATGTTCTCAAATACGATGGTGTCATCTGCATCAGTGTAGGTGCGCAAGAATTCACCGAGGCGGTCGGCCACTTCTTCAGACAGCTCCAGAGTGGCTTCCGGTGGCAGCTCCACATTGACACTCAGCTTAGTGCCTTCAGACTGGGGAAATAGCGAAAATGGTAGGGTCGTGAACAGCACCGTCGCAAAGACAAATAGACCGATGGCCGCCAGCGTCCAGAGGCGAGCCACGTGGCGATTGGGCACCGTATACTTCAGACTCCAATCGGCAAACTTCGTAGTCACCTTTTCAGTCAGGCGATCCACAAAGGTTTGCTGGGCTCCGTGGGCATTGCCTAAGAGGAATTTTGACAGTGGCACCACGGCCATGAGGGCAATAATATAGCTCAGCACCAAACAGACAATCGCGCTGATCGGAATCAGCCGGACGAACTTCCCCATGGTGCCAGAAATTGCCATCAGCGGAGCCATGGCCAAAATCGTGGTGAGCTGGCCCGCAAATGCTGACCCCGCATAGGTCTGAACAGTCTCAATGGCAGCTTCCGGGAACGGCAGACCTTTCACAAAGATGCCGTCGTGCAGGCCCTCTAGCATCAAAATAAAGACATCCACCAGTAGCCCCAATGCCAGGATCATGCCGATCATTACCATGGAGTTCAGGGTGTAGCCGCCCAGCCAGAGCACAAAAATGGCCCCGGCAAACGTCACCGGAATGGCTAATCCGGCAATCAAGGCTTCGCGCCAGGTGAGGGCAACCAGGAGAATGGCAAAGACACAAAGAGATGCCTGCAGGACGTTGCTCACCAAACTGAGCAGATCATCCATGATGGTGATGGAGTCGTCGGTGAGCACTTCGTACGCCATGCCAAAGGGCCAGATGTCAGGCTCCTGGGTCGCCGTTTCCATGGCCGCCAGCGCGTCTTCAACGACCTGAATCGTGTCACTACCGGCGACCTTGACCACCTCTAGGGTGACTGTCGGCTCAAAGGCTTCGCCCCGCAAACTTACAAATGCCTGGGATTCCTCCCGCTCTAACCCCTGATAGACATCGGCCACTTCATCCAGACGCACGACTCGATTGTCGTCCAGCCGAACGACGGGAACTCGCTTTAGATCCTCCAGGGTGCGAGGTCGACCGTATAGGCGTACCTGGGCTCCAATATCTTTATCGCGCAGCAGATCCCAAGATTGGTCAAGATTATTGCCCTGAATCGCGTTGGCCACCTGGGTCGCCGAAATGCCTAGGCTAGTCAGGCGACTCGGCACCATTTGCACATGAATCACCTCTTCCCGCCAGCCCAGCAGATCCACTTCGCGGACATTTTTGACCGATTCCAGACGCTCCTGCAAATCTTCAGCCGCCTGACTCAGGGTGGCCACATCCAACCCCTCTCCCGTGATGGCCAGGGTCAATACCGGCGCATCCTGCTGAGACACTTGCTCAAAGTCTGGGACTTCCCGACCCGTTGATTCTGCTGGGAGTTCTGAGTCGGCATCATCGACCTTGGCCCGCAGTTCCTGAATGGACGCATCCACTGGAGCTTCTGCTTTGAAAGCAATATTGATAATCGAGAATGAGTTGAACGTCGCACTGGTGAAATCATCCAGACCTTGCAGACTCTTAATTTCCTCTTCTAGTTTATCGGTGACCTGGGTTTCGAGCGTTTCTGCGTCGGTGCCTGGCCAGCCCGTAGTAATCATGGCGCGGGCAATATTAATGTCGGGGTCGCCCTCTTTCACCATGGACAAATACCCCATAAATCCCCCCATCATCAGCAGAAAACACAAAAGCGTGCCAAAAATCTGCTGAGTAAAAAAGAACCGCATCAGGGGAGAGCCTTCCTGAACGGAGTCGGCAGGCGGAGCTGCCTGGGGTGCCTCTACGGATGAGGGCCGCTCCTCTGTTTTCATAGCGCTGCTTCCTCTGACACAACCTCAACGAGGGTGCCATCTACCAAGCGGTTAATGCCCTCGGTGACTACCAGCTCACCCGGTTCAATACCGCTGAGGATTTCCACGCCGTTCAGTCCTTGAATCCCCCGTTGAACTTCTCGACGCTCTACCATGCCGTTCTCTTCATTAACGACAAAGGCGTAGAATTTCTGGTCGCTGGGCAGGATTGCCCCAATGGGTAGCATTAGGGCGTTGGGGTTAGTGTCAGCTTCAATCCAGGCATACACTCGGCCGCCCACCTGCAAATTCCGCACGAGCTGAAAATTGCGAATGCTCACTTCAACCCCCCGCCCCCCTGGGGTTTGGGTCGGGCTCACGGAAAACACTTGACCTTGACTGCCCTCATCTTTGGCAATATCAAGCAAGTTATTATTGTTGGCTCCAGCGGCTTCAGCGGCGCTCACGTCTTCTGCCAGCACCACATAAGCCCGTTGTCCAGCGCGAATATCTTGCGCTTCATCAGCCTGCAGCTCTAGCTCGACTTCAAAGGACTGCGGTTCGATGACAACAATGGGTGCTCTTTCCGTCACGTCGTCTAGCGTTGCTGAGCCACTCGTGATTTGCGTATCCCAATATTCCCCTTCGCGGATATTAATATAGGCGACAACGCCATCAATCGGAGACACGAGCTGAGTATCTTCTAGGTTGACATTAGCTTCTCGTAAGCGGGCTTGATAAGCCTCAACGGTTGCTTCAGCCGATCGCACATCATCCTGAGCAACCCGTACCCCTTCTGCAGCAACTCGTAGCTCCGCTCTGGCTTGCTCAGCTGAGTTCAGATAAACATCGCGATCGCTCTCTGAAACAGCTCCCTGCTCAAACAGCGCTTGGTAGCGCCTTAACTCGGCTTCACTGAAGCTGAGATCCGATTGGGCTTTGTCAAGATCTGCCTCAGCTTGGGATAAGGCTGCCAGCGCTTGGTCTTGCTGGCGGGCAGAAACTTCTACATCCGCTTCCGCCGTATCAATATCAACAATTTGTTTGCGATCGTCGATAGTGGCAAGCAGTTGTCCCTGCGATACAGGATCCCCCTCGCGCAAATCGCGACCATCGGCCTTCGCGATGAACCTAATGTCTCCTTCAGCTTCAAAGTTCAACACTCGCCGTCGCGCAGCTGTTACCACGCCTTCATCAAAGACCCACTGCTGAGCAAGTCCAGTTTGCGCGCGAATAGCCTTGACCTGGAGCCGAGCTGGAGAGACATCTTCCTCACTGACACTGGCACTTGACCGGAAGCTTTGGAAAGCTCTTAAACCGACAGCCCCTAAAGCCGTAAGCATGACTAGCAGAGCGATCGGCCAGACAGACTTTGGGCTCACTCTTTTGAATTTGGATGCGATCGCCTTTTGGCCTGAATGGTCAGCCTGATGCACCGCCAAGTTCTGATGATTCAAATCTGAATTGGTTTGGGAATCTGATGGAGAAGAAGGAGGCGAATTGGATTCGTTAGTCTTCATCGTCTAACACCTTAGGGAATGACGACTGGGTAGGGAGATACTGTTTCTATGCTGATGAACAGTGTTCTGTCTTGAATGGTCGTTAGGTGAAGCTTTTAAAGTGTTAAAAGATGCTTGAGAATTGCGTATGGATTTGTGAGATTTTATCTTCAGCGGCGCACATTTATACACAAGCGCTCTTCAATGCAATTTCTCTGTAAAAGGCGCTACTAAAAGGTCAATCAATCAAACCTTCTTGCCTCCTCTATGCCTTAATCAGCAATAGCCGAGCCATCCAAGTACACACGCTGTTAGTTTCTGTATTCCAAGCAATTTCGGCAAGGACAATAGACGAAGTAAACCGGACATTCAGCGACAATTTTGTGATTATAGAATGCTGAGAATCATCGTTGCTGAAATAATTTTCTCTGTTATAGTTTTTGTAGCGGCAATTAAAAAGCTACTAAAGTTCGCTTCCAAGAGTTTTATTAAGAAAACTGGAATATTCAACCAAACACTTTATGCTAATCGAGCAAAAAAACTAGTGAATTATTGAATATGGATAAAGGGTAGTGAGCTTTCCATCTCAGTTGCGGTTTCATGTCGTGTGCCGTTTTTTATGTCTGAGCTTCTTGATCTGTTCCCTAGTTCTGGTGCAGCAAGGGAATGCCTCAGGGCAAAATCTTTCAGTCTTCAGTAACCAGGTAGGCACGATTCCCCCAGAAGGCGTGATCCGCTATGGCAGCATCGAGGCAGCTTGGGTGCGATCGCCCCTAGACGGTAAGGGACTCTTTCAAATTGCGGCTCCAACCGTGACTGATCGCCAAAATCTTGGTCCAGACGATTTTCCCGTTGAAGTTAGAGTGCAGAGTGTAGAGGCATTGCTGCAAATAGAAATTGACCGATTTCATAACAGCGTTCTTAAACGACTAGCCAATCAATTCCAGCTATGGAACACAGGCTGGTCAGCTCCCCGGTCTGCCGAGGTGATCATTTCAACCTTAAATAAGCGCCCCATTATTCAAATCAAGAGTTCGGATCGATCGCGTCCACTCACCATCATTACCGTCACCCAAACGGATGTTGATTTCTATAGTGAAACACCAAAGGTTCTCTTAGCAGAATGGCGCGATATTATTCAAGGCGAGATTGAGCAAATTGAGCAGCTTTCGTCGCTGGAAGCGGTTCATCGGGGACTCCAGCAGTCACTCACGATTTTTATTGGGGTGATAGGCGTGACTGGAATTTTCGGGTTTTTGCATTGGTTAGCTGGGCGGAATCGTCGCATCTTACAGCGGCAACGTGAAACCGAAGCTGAGGTTTCAACGGAAAGCAAACATTCGCCGCCATTGCCGGATAAAGCAGGCGCTCAACCCGATAACGGTGATCAGCCGGTCGATATTTCTCCAGGCCTCAGTTCTCTCCCCCCTGACGAATCACGATCTTCGAGCAAGCTATCGGGGCTGCTTGCCGAGCGCTCCCGTTTCCTTGAAATCCTCAACAAGGAACCCCCTTTAGCGCGAAAGCTCAATGTCCTTAGATTTTTGCAATGGCTTCTGGTTTGGCTAGGTGTTTTTGTCTGGTACTGCAGTCTGATCGGGCTCACCTACACACTGCCCATCATTACGTCATGGAGAAATACGCTTCTCAGCGAACCGTTCAAGATTCTTCTGATTTGGTTTGCCGTTAATCTAGCACTGCGCATCAACCGAACATTGGCCTATCGCTTTACACAGGTGAGTCAAGGCCCTGCTGCAACATTCTCAAGTGAAACCCAGCGCAAATCCCTACGAGCCAATACCATCGGAGGAGCATTTAGAGGGCTTGCATCTGTTCTTATTGTCCTGTCAGGGTTGCTTCTGACACTATCGACCGTTGGTCTTTCAAGCCGGTCAGTGTTGGCATGGGGAGCCGTATTGGGTCTGGCGATATCCTTTGGGGCCCAGAGCTTAATCAAAGATGTGGTGAATGGATGCTTGATTTTATTTGAGGATCAATTTGCAGTCGGCGATATCATCGCGCTTGGCACAATGTCTGGCCTGGTTGAGGAGATGAGCCTGCGGAGCACCCGTTTGCGCGATCCGGAAGGGCAGCTCATTACCATCCCTAACGGCAACATTGCTGAAGTGAGGAATCTAACGCGAGTATGGTCACGCGTCGACTTCACCATTGAAGTCGCCTACGACAATGATCCAGACAAGGTGCTAGCGCTACTGAACAACGTGGCCCAAGAAATGTACACCCTATCCGAGTGGCGCGAAAAAATGCCAGATCCGCCAGAGGTGCTAGGGATTGATCAGTTGTCTCACTCAGGGATACTCGTTCGAGTTTGGCTAAAAACAGCGCCACTCCAACAGTGGGTGGTGGGACGTGAATATCGTCTGCGGGTGAGGAGAGCATTTGAGACCCACGGCATTACGATTGGAAGACCTCAATGGGTCAGCCATAACACTGTTTTGGAGCCCTCCACGATCAATGGTGGATTTGCAGCAGCTGCACCCCACAATAAAACCAATCTGTAGCCTTGAGATGGTCAATGAACGACTCCAAACGGGCATTTCATCCACTCGAATTGAATTCAACCTGGACATAATGGGATTGCTAAAAGCTCAGATTCAGACGATTCTCCAAGTAATGCCTACATTTGACTCCATGATGCTTCCGGCTAATTGTGAAGACGTGCTCTTAACTAAAGCACTTCAGACGAAGACGGTTCAAGTCAAATCTAGTGAAATTCAACACATACCCAACAGAACCACATAATTTCTGCCAAAGTGTACTAGATTCTGAAAGTCCTTGAACTTGCAACTTTAGTAAATGTTTTCTGAGCCTTAGATAGAGTCCGTTCGATAATCCCAGGCGAGAGTAATGGGTGTGGTATTAGATCAACAAAAATGAATATAGTGATGACTAAGGTTATAAGTCTACTGAATTTCAGAGATGAGATTTCGGTGATGAGGTTCTGCATAATTGAGGCGCTTCCTGAGTAGTTCTTAAACACATGTCATGTAGGGAAAAACCCTACATCTTTGTAGATGGTGTTGGGTGGAACTCGCGCTCAGCGATCGCTTCACCCGCTGTTCAAAGCTAAAGGAAGTGACGAAATAAAAGCGTAACAGAGTTTTTGAGACTCACATATATCGAAATTTTCTACTCGCTTTGAGCGTTTCGCAAGGACAATTAACGAATTAAATCGGGCGTTTTGCGACAAGTTTTATCAACCTCAAAAGCTGGCAATATAATAGTTCATCGCAAAAAGCGTGGTAGCGAGTTACAAACACTGAGCAACTAACTTACCAAGATTGCTTGCGGTTACTCCAAGCTTCCACTTAACCTAGCTTGAATATTTAGCAAAGGCTTTACGAGGTCAATGAGCAAACCAGACTGAACACTCTGCAACAAGATTCACAAAGTTAAAATACTGATAATAAAGCTGATTCAAATGAAACGATGAAGAAGAAGTTTATCGCTTCATGATTCACTTGCTTACCGTTCTAAGATACCTTTGATATAGTTCGGAAAAGTATAGCGCCGCTCTCGCTCATATACAGAGTTCCACATGTAGTGGAGTATTGCTAGGACAATGAGCGCACTAAACTGGACAATTCACGACAAATTCCGTGGCCCCGAACGTGTGCAAGCATTGTTGCCAACACGTTTAATTACGCTGTCGGTCGTGGGCTGGAAGCGAGGCAAATTATTTCCGCAACTGGGCTATTTTTTTAGGTTCCAGTTTGCTTTCAGCAAGCTCACAATGCGCTTGTGTTTCATCGAGCAGTCCTGGATCTGCCAGCTGTGCAACGAGATCCTCATCTATTCAAGTACATTCAGGGAAGTTTAGACCTCCAGCTCAAAGAATGTGAGCAACCTGTTGGTGTTTCCCCGATACCAGAGCTCCAGGATGCTATTGCTCGCAATGCTAAATCGGGTGAGTACACGGCGGAAGCATTAGCTCAACAGATGAACATGAGCCTGCAGGCACTTCAGCGTTTAGCAAAAGAGCATGCTCTACCGACTTCTGGATAAAGACTTCTTTTTGGAAAACTTTGTAAAGACTTTCTATAGCAGCATACACGCGATAGGCCAGACATTTCACGACGTCCAGGTAGCCAAAATCTATCAAAAAGCGCGTCTTGGATGCATTCTTTGCAAATAGCGTTATGTTTGCATGAACACGTTTGCATGAACACAGAGGCTAGTTGGAATTTTGCCTTAGGCGCTTTCATTTCCACTTTTGTTCACTTAAAGCATTCATAAACCGAGGGGACATTCTACGACCATTTGAATGGTGCGAAGTGCTCACACTTACAGTCACTACTAATTCTCCATCAAGTAGAGTTTTCATCAGGGTACGCAGAAAAAATTATCGGAGCGTCTGCTTCCCAAAGCGCTAAGTTTTCGGAATGCCTATGATGATGCCGGTTGAATCAAATCAGACGTTGAACAGAAAGCCTCAGACGATCACAATCGCAATAGCCAGCGTATTCACTTATGCAGTGTACCGGGGCGTGAGTGAACAACAGCTCAGTGCTGAGACAGGGCTAGTGCGAACTGACTTGATTAATCCAGAAACCCGCTTACCTGGAGAACTCCTTCCTTCCATATGGAAGATATTAGGCAACGCTCACCCAGGACAAGCTGTTGGGCTCCAAATGGCAAGTGTCGCTCCCCTGTCAGTATTAGGCTCAATGTCTGAGATTATGAAGTATTCTGAGAATCTTCGCTCGGCCTTACAGACGTTTGTACGCTATCGATCCGTGCTATCAGATCAACTCTGGGCGGACTTAGTTGAATCTGATGGTGAAGCTTTTCTGCGGATGTATCATCCGTTTGATGTACTCGACAGTGGTTGCGCCGCCGAATCAGTCATCGTCTTGATCAGGCGGCTAGTCCAGCAAGCCATCGGCAAAGCGGATTCTTTGGTACGGGTAGAGTTTGCACATCAACCTCACAGCTTGTCCAGGGTTTACGAGACCTGTTTTGGTGTCCCCGTCTCTTTTCAACAGCCTTATAACGCGCTCGTGTTTCGTCGAGAGGCCCTAGATGTCCCAACTCAGCAGCGAGATGTCTACTTATTCAGGCACATTCAGGGAAACTTAGATCTCCTGCGCGATCGTTGGGGGCTATCCAGCAACCCTTCCCCGCTGCCTGAGATTCGCAACACCATTGCCTGTAACGCCGAGTTCTACGAGTACAGCGCAGAGGGAATTGCACGCGACATGAATATGAGCTTGCGATCGCTGCAGCGCCTAGTCAACGATCATGGTTTCACGGTTCGCCAGCTTTTGGAGAATGCTCGTAAGGAAAAGGCACGACAGTTACTGAGTGACCCAACGCTCAGTGTTGAGGCGATCACTGCTCGGTTAGGGTATTCTGACGAGCGTGCCTTTCGCAGAGCCTTCAAACGTTGGGCTGGACAGACTCCGGCACAATTTCGAGGAGGTCTCACGAGCCAAACCTAGTATTTAGCTTCCAAAGAGGTTTTGGCTAAGGCTATCAGCAATTAAACCCGCTTCTTTAAGAGCGCTTGCGCTGGAAATGTGAAGTGAACCCACGGCATCAGGATAGTTGATCGCCAATTAGTCAATAGCATCTTGTTGAGTATTTTCTACAGCAAATTACTATACTTGGGTGTCAAGCAGCAATTTGATTTCGGTTTGGATGTCCTTGTTCAAAGCGATTGATGGGTAGGCTTTTCGTTTACCTTCAGAAATAAAGAGTCCCGATTTTTCCTCACTAACCGCTGTCTCAACAGCATCAACAAGTCTCTGAGCTTGAAATTTAGCCGACTTAAATATCAAAGGGCGTAGCAAAAGCAAGAACCAAGGCATTCCATCACTTGAGCTAGTCATTGAAGTTTTCGTTGGGCCTGGATCTACTGTTTGGATCAAGATGCCATCTTTTAATAACTCTTCTTTCATAGAAGCGCTAACGACAGTCAGAGCTGCCTTCGACTTAGCATATGCCCCCATCAAGCCTCCAATGTTTTCTGGATTAGTCAGTGTTGCGACATCTAGTTCCTTCACACCACTAACAGCGCTTGATGAAAAATTGACGACAACTGACTGCCGAACACCCTGTGCACCTGCACTTAGTTGTTTGCGTAACAACTGAGTCAAAACGTATGGCGCTAGAGCGTTAAGGGCAAAGTGCCCCTCAACGTTTTGAGGACTCATGATACGTCTGTCTGTCAGAAGCCCTGCAATGTTATACAAGGCTGAAATTTTAGTGTATCTAGATCCAATTTCTTCAGCGACCCGATTGATATCTGACGTATCCATCAAGTTTGCGATAAACCCGGCAAATTCCTGGCTGGGATAGGATTTTCGGAGTTCCTCTAGCTGAAAATTAGTTTTCTCTTGAGAGCGATTGACCAAGACAAGATTCCACCCTTGCCTTGCCAGAATTCTGGCAATCTCCAGCCCAATACCTCCGGTTGAACCGGTCAATACAGCTATTTTGCTAATTGAACTCATATTTTGTTACTTAATTTACGTCAAGGCCGTAGTCATTATCGAGGTCAAAGAACAAATCCACATCAATCCGCGCACCCCGCCCACACATTTTGAGAACCTTTTGAACCGCCTCCGACTTAAACGGTTCTCTAACTGGTGCCATGAAAGGCCCGCCAGGTATAAAGGCCGACCCCATGATAATTGTGGCGATAACTGCCTCAGCGGAAGTCCCAGAGTAGGCAGCAGCAGCACCAAAGCTTGACCCGAGCAGGAAAACTATCTGCTTTGGTTTGCTCACGGCCCTGTTCTTATACAGTAGACATATCTTTGAAGCGAGAAAAAGCTCTCACCGTTTGAGTTTGTACGATTGGCAATGGTTTTACGAGGACAATGAACGAAACAAATCGGACAATTAATGACAAATCGCGCAGTCACCAAATGCTCACAAGCATCGTTGCCAACACATTTAACTACGCAGTCAGTCGTGGTTTAGATATGGCGCAAATCAACGCGGCTACTGGACTAACGCGAACCGATTTGATTAATCCAGAGACTCGTCTACCAGAAGTACTCGCCCCAACGATATGGAAATTATTAGGTGAGGCTTATCCAGGGCAAGCCCTGGCACTCCACGCGGCGAGTGCGACTCCCTTAACCTCTATGGGGCAACTGGCTCAAGCGGTTAAATATGCTGAAAATCTTCGCTCGGCCTTGCAAGCTCTGGTGAAATATCGCACTGTGGTCTCTGACCAGCTTCAGGCAGATTTGATTGAATCTGGTTCTGAAGCAATTTTGCAATCGTATCATCCCATCGATACGATTGACGGTGGGTACGGTGCTGAGGCTGGTTTCGGGGTATTGACACGCCTGGTCAAAGAAGTTCTCGGCGAAGATGATTTGCTCATCAGGGTAGCGTTCGTACATCAGCCCTTTGGCGCGCTCCAAGACTACGAAACCTTTTTTGGTGTTCCGGTTCACTTTCAACAGTCTCACAATGCACTGGTGTTCCGTCGCACTGCCCTGGATCTGCCTACCCAGCGACAAGATGCCTATCTATTTGAATACATTCAGAGAAATCTGAACCTCTTGCAAGATCACTGGCGGTTGCACGATAACCCTTCCAAGATATCTCAGCTCTACGACGCGATTGCCCGCAATGCCGAGGTCTCGGAGTACAGCGCCGAAGCCTTAGCACAGCAGCTAAACGTGAGTCTGCGAGCATTACAGCGTCAGGCCCGCAATCGCGGTTTCACGATTAGTCAACTGTTGGAGAACGCTCGTCAAGCAAAGGCACGACAGTTGCTCACCGACCCTACGCTAAGTGTTGAAGCTGTATCGACTCAGCTAGGCTACTCAGATGACAGAGCCTTTCGTAGAGCCTTCAAGCGTTGGACTGGACAGTCCCCTGCCGAGTTTCGACAAGGCGTCGTTTAGCTTTGAAACTAGAGTTTTAAGTAATCAGGCTGAACTCATCATTTCCAATCACAGTCTAGCCCTCACCCCCTAAGATGACAGTGCCTTGCTCCCTCGCCTAAGAGCTTGAGGTGTGTTTCTCCACTCAAAACGTTATAAGCTCTATTCTTGCAATACAACCCGATATCAGGTGCTTTGAAGCTTCACTACTGAAAGCAATTCCATTAATTGTGCCCGGACAGACGCATGGGTGTATTCATCATCAGGCTGGGGCGTTTTTCTGCCGTCATCAGCTTATCCTTGCTCTACTGCAACATGCCCCTAACTAAAGATGAGGTCTGCCTGGTTTTATCCTCTTCAATCCTTCCTGTGGTGTTCGGATCATAGAGCTTTTCAACAGGCTTTTAAGCGTTGGACTGAGAGCACTCCAGCGGAGTCTGATGTTCAATCAAAATCAAACACCTGGATGAATCGGAATCCAATTTGCTGGCTATTCACGTTCTCGTCGCGACTGAACTCATGTGCTACTTCGATTGAAGTGCCCTGCCCGAGATCGTATCCAACCGCTGTTTGCACAGCATAATCGTTAAAGGTACCGCCGCTCGCGAGATCTCTCCACCTACCGGTTCCGGAAAGTGTCATGGTCCACGGGTTGACCTGGTAGACTAGCCCTGCACTGGCATAAATGATGTTGTCGGCGGTTCCTTCAAAGTTCCACAAAGGGGCAATTTCACCAATCAAGGTCAGCGATCTTCCGTCACCCAACTGAAACGATTGCATGGCTGCTACCAAAAACCCATTTTCATCGGCCACGTCGCCCTCGCCTGCGGCCTCGTGTATGTATGCCAGCCTGTATGTGAAGCCGGGTAGCCGACTGATTTCGTTGCCTTCAATTGCAACCGTAAAGGATTCAAATGACTCCGTGTTGCTGGCGCCGCCGTCAGACAACCGATTTTGACCCCGCCGTCCACCTAGGTCGAGGGAGTCGGACAGAAAACTGGTATCGTCAAAGAACGTACCGGCGCTGAGTGTGTGCCGCCCAGATGCTCCGGCATCGAAAGTATACTGGGCCTCAAAGCCAATGCGTTCGATTAGCTCGATTTCCCTGTTGTAACTGTTGCCGTACATTCCCGGCGTGACCAGGGATGCAAAGGCGAACGTCGGGGTAAATTTGCCCGCCTGGATTGATAGGCGGTCATTGATGTAATAGTTCAGAAATAACTTGCGGACGAAGAGTGTCTGATCCTCAAAATAGCGATTTTCCGTTGGCGGACTAGCGTTCTCTATCCGAATTTCCGCGTTGATTGAAAACCTGTTCGTAAAGTGAAATTCAGGCGAGGCAATCATTTCGACAAACACATCATTGCTCTCAGTGCGGGGCGTTTCGGCATCATAGGCACCATCATAGGCAAAGCGAAACAGAACATCCCCGCCAATCCGTGGGTAAGTTTCAGCATCGGCAACGTTTTCCTGCGCTAGTGCTGGCGACGCTTCGACAAACAGATCATTGCTCTCAGTACGCAGCGTTTCTGCCTCATCATAGGCACCATCAGCTTCTGTCTGCGCCAGCGGCTCCTGGCGATCACAATCTGCCGTTGGCGAACGAACGGTCTCCGCCCGAATTGTCGCGTTCATTGACACCCCATCGGTAAGGTGAGTCTCCAGTGGAGCACAAAGAGCATTGCTCTCAGTACGCGGCGTTTCTGCCTCGTCATAGGCACCATCAGCTTCTGTCTGCGCCAGCACCGGCAATGTTCTGAGGAAAATTGCAATACACGCCAAAAGAAGAAGAGGAAGAGGAAGCTTCATCACACTCAATTACCTAAACGTCTTGCAGAGTTGATGCTGCGCTGGTTAAACCGTCAGGATTTGCGCAGCTGAATCGATCGCCGCCGCCAGATCCGGTTAGGGCAAGGCGGCGACGCCATTTCGGTATGGGCTGAGCAAGATAGCCTGACTCAGTGTCCTAGCGTCAATGGCGAGAGCTATTGTGATGACCCTCTCGCCCTTAATCCTTGGGGCCGAACAAATTCTCTAAATCCCCCAATTCTGGAGGATTTAAAGGCGAATACGTAAGTCCTAATCTTAAAGACTGCGAGGATCGACAGGGTCAGTTCCGGCATCGAGCTCGGTTGGATCGTCAACGCCATCACCATCCGAATCAGCCTTGTAGGGGAAGATCCCTAAAGCGACTTCTTCAGTGTTGGCAATGCCATCACCGTCAATGTCATCGTCTGACGAATCTTCGATGCCATCGCGATCGGTATCTGCCCAACGGCTGGGATCGTTGGGGAAACCGTCAAAAGCATCCTCAACCCCATCGCGATCGGTATCCACGGCCAAAGGCACCGGCAGACCAGTCCACTCTGTCGCAGCGTCTGGCACTTTACCTGTGTTCATGTCAGCCACAAGCAAATCCATGAGCTGGCTCATATGGCGGGGCCGCTGCTCGTTGGGCAAACCGATGTGTACGCCAGGCGTCCAGCCCATGGGGCCGAGATGGCGCATCGCCCAGCTCATGCTGAGCTGATCGGTCACTACCGCCATCGACTGCATGCTGCCAGAGAGCCAGGCCGTAACCACTGGAATCGCCAGGATCTCTTGGATTTCCCGATCGGTGAAGTGCCGACGCAGCTCCTCGATGTGGGCCGCCGTCACCCGCGTCGGCAAACGACCGGCATCGCGCGCGAGCCGCAGGGCCGCCCTTTGCGCCGGTTCGACGAACCGGGACCGTTCGAAATCCATCAGGGATTGGATATATGCGATGAGTGCTGGCCGATCTTCTGGCGGGATCTCGGCTTGGAAGTAGTCGGCTTCCGTGTAGTCATAAATGCCAAAGGCACCATGGGCCTGACAATGAACGCAGCCACTAGCGAGCTGATAGACGAAAAACATCGACCAGATCTCAGCGAATTCCATCGTGCGCTCAGTTTGCAAGATGTATTCGTCCATGGTCAAAGTGCCGAACGCCGCTTGCCGTGCCCAGTAGGTGTCAAACCGACTTCGATCGCTATAGGGCACGCTCGCTTCGGTACCATGGGGACCGTCATAGAAGTCATAGTCATAGGCGGCCACATTAAAGGGCGGCGTGCCTTCCGGCGGCAGGTTGGCCTCGCGCGACCCCGGTGCTTCCCATTCAAGCAGCGTAGTTGGGAAGGCGTCAAAAGGCTCCTCAATCCCATCTTGATCGCCGTCGAAAGTGGTTGTGGGGACGTCATACCCGGTGATGTAATTGACCCAATCCGTCTCAAAGACCGGATCAACCGCGCCCAGATCATCGCGGACCCAACCGGCGTCAATCTCCGCCACCGCTTGCGTCAGGGCATTGCCGATGAAGGGGTTTGTGCGCTGTTCTTCAGGCGAGCTGCTGGCGTTCGGACCCGGGATCCAGCCCACCGCAGAGAGGTTCTCCACTGCCCAATCGAGGGTTTCCTGATCGGTCGCGATCGGCAACACGGCATCATGGGTGGCCTTAGCGTTATTGATCGCCCCGAGCTGCATCAGCTCGGCAATTTGCCGGTCCGGGTAATGGGTGCGCAGGAGCGCATGGATATCGGCAGAGGACGTGATCGGATAGCTGCCCATCACGTCGATATAGGTGAACGCGGCCTTCAGGCGCGGATTCTCCAAAGTCTCCGCGTAATCGGGTGCGAAAATTGCGTGGATCTCTGCCAAAGGCACACCCATCAATGAGAGTTGGTAGGCGCTGCGCGCGGTATGGTGGCCGCTGCCTGCGAGAACCATCTGGCGCAGGGTCAGCCGCCACTTGGTTTCGGCGTCAAACATCGCGTCCGCATGGATCATCGCATCTGAGATCAACAGACCCTCGTAGAAATCAAACAGGTTGCTGATGTCGATCTTGTGGCGGTCGTAAAAGGGCGTCTCCTGGTCTGCTGCGGGCACAGGGGGTGTTTCTGCGAGAGCCTGCGCCGGCAGCAGAAAGGTGGTGATGAGTGCAGCAGTGCTTGCTAAAAGTGTTTTGAGTTTCATCGAGTCATTCTCCTTCAAAGAGTGTTACGAACATGCCATTCGGATTGGGGGAATGGCTCGGCACAAATTGCAGGGAATCCCAATGCTCGGCGACCTTGCCGTCGGCGTCGAAAAGATACATATCGAC
>JBCBZT010000007.1:0-213402 GCA_039815185.1 Cyanobacteria bacterium P01_A01_bin.123
CTACCTCGCACCTTTCACCCGAGATGGCTTCACTGGTGAGTCATTAGAACGAGGCGACGTAGATTCCACCTGTACGAGATGGGGGGAAAGTGGAGAGATTGCTGTCCGGGTCATTGTCCACCAGCCACCAGAACGTCACGTTCCGATTGCGTTCCAAAATTCAAAGGGAAGACGTCAGAACCGTAGCAGCTGGGATTTGCCGCCCATAAGTATGCCTCTTGTACGGTTACCTGGTGCTGACTTTCTTGTGTGGCGAGGTGTGTCAGCGGCGGTGCTCTTGGTGCGTCAGGTCGCTGGAATCTCCGGCGCAGTCGTTGCTCGCCATTGGATCAGTCTTCGCTGACTCTCTTCTCGTTTCGATCCTTCCCCGTTTTTTCCTCGGTTCCGCCGACAAAACACGACGTCTCCCTGTCCGTGAATCAGGCGCAGAAGATGGACGGCCTGAAGATGACCGACACGTTCTACGTGGTTGTAGGTTTCTTCTTCTTGACCGAACTTGTAACCGTAGTTCTGAGACTCAGTCTCGGTGGTCTCACGCACCAACGAGGAGGTCACCAAGGAACCGTGCATCGCACTGAACAAAGAACCACCGAACACAGCTGCCACACCCAACATGTGGAAGGGGTGCATCAAGATGTTGTGCTCAGCTTGGAACACGAACATGAAGTTGAAGGTACCCGAGATTCCCAAGGGCATGCCGTCGGAGAAGGAACCTTGACCCAAGGGGTAGATCAAGAACACAGCGGTCGCAGCAGACAGCGGTGCAGAATAGGCAACACAGATCCAAGGACGCATTCCCAAACGGTAGGACAGCTCCCACTGACGACCCATGTAAGCAAAAATGCCGATGAGGAAATGGAAGATGACGAACTGGTAAGGACCACCGTTGTACAACCACTCATCGAGGGAAGCCGCTTCCCAGATGGGGTAGAAGTGCAGACCGATGGCGTTGGAGGAAGGTACGACTGCACCGGAGATGATGTTGTTGCCGTACATCAAGGAACCGGCAACGGGCTCACGGATACCGTCAATGTCAACGGGAGGAGCAGCGATGAAGGCGATCACGAAGCAAGTGGTCGCAGTTAGCAGCGTGGGGATCATCAGTACGCCGAACCAGCCTACATAAAGGCGGTTGTCAGTGGAGGTAATCCAGCGGCAGAACTGCTCCCATGCGCCGACACTTTCGCGTCTTTCTAGCGTAGAAGTCATAGTGATGATTGCCAATTTATAAATGGACAACAAAAATCCGTAGGCATATTACTCACTGAGTACAATTGCCCACGTAAATCTAGACTAAAGAGTCCGCTTGAGAATTTGAATACATCGCACAAGAATCTTCGAATTGCGCAACATTTCGTATTAATCTGGTGTGTTCAGCCAGGTGGCCACTGTAGCGATCGCCCGCCCAATAAATGTAGATGGAGATGAAAAACGGTTTGTCCACCGTCGTTTCCAGTATTGATGACAACACGATAACCGTTGTCTGTGAGGCCAAGTTGATCTGCGATCGCCTTTACAGTCAGCAATAAATGGCCCATGAGTTCCTTATCCTCAGGGCTAACATTGGCTAATGTGGGAATAGGTTTTTTCGGAATAACTAAGACGTGAGTAGGCGCTTGGGGAGTGATGTCTTTAAAGGCAAGACACAAGTCATCTTCATAGACAATATCCGCAGGGATTTCTTTGCGGATAATCTTGCCAAAAATCGTATCGCCGCTCATGTAAAACCTTGGAATGACAGCATCAGAAGACTGCTGTTATTCTAAATCACGATCTGAGACAGGCTTTGAATTGTCCAAGAACACAGTGGACACGTTGTCCCAAATCGTTCCCCCCGATTGACAACACCCAAACCTAAAACCCTATGGCACAATGATCGGGTTAGTGCGGCAATGGGGCTGGATGGGGCAATATGACTAAGTTCGTTTTCGTTACAGGTGGGGTCGTTTCAAGCATCGGCAAAGGTATCGTTGCCGCTAGTTTAGGACGCTTACTGAAATCACGAGACTATTCCGTTTCAATTCTGAAACTCGATCCTTATATCAATGTCGACCCAGGCACTATGAGCCCCTTTCAGCATGGTGAAGTGTTTGTGACCGAAGATGGGGCTGAAACCGATTTAGACCTGGGTCATTATGAACGGTTTACCGATACCTGTATGTCTCGGCTTAACAGTGTCACCACTGGATCGATCTATCAAGCGGTGATCAACAAAGAGCGTCGGGGCGACTACGAGGGGGGCACTGTTCAGGTGATTCCTCACATTACCAACGAAATCAAAGAGCGTATCCACCGAGTCGCTCGTAACACTAATCCTGATGTCGTGATTACAGAAATCGGCGGTACCGTAGGCGATATCGAATCCTTGCCATTTTTGGAAGCAATTCGCCAATTTCGAAAAGATGTGGGCCGACGGGATGTTCTGTATATGCACGTCACGCTCATCCCATGGATTGCCTCAGCAGGGGAAGTTAAAACCAAACCGACCCAGCACTCGGTCAAAGAACTCCGCTCCATTGGTATTCAACCCGACATCTTGGTGTGTCGCTGTGAAAAAGTACTGCCCGATCATCTAAAGGAGAAAGTTTCAGAATTTTGCAATGTCCCCGTCGAAGCCGTGATCCCCTCCACTGACGCTAGCAGTATCTATGAAGTGCCGCTGATTATGGAGCAAGAGGGGTTGGCTCATCAGGCACTGAAAATTTTAGATTTAGACCAAAGACAACCTGATCTAAGCCAGTGGCAAAGCTTGGTCGAAGGCATGCACAGCTTCAAACACGAGCTAAACATTGCCATTGTGGGTAAATACGTCAGCCTCAACGACGCCTATCTTTCAGTAGTAGAAGCTTTGCGACACGCCGCGATCGCCGTGAACGCAGACCTCAAGATTCGCTGGATCAGCTCTGAAGATCTTGAGACTGGTGATCCTGCTCCTTATTTCCAAGGTGTCCAAGGCATCATCGTTCCGGGTGGCTTTGGTGTCCGGGGGGTAGACGGAAAGATTCGCACTATTTCACATATTCGACAACATCAGATTCCCTTCTTGGGGCTCTGCTTAGGTATGCAGTGTGCTGTAGTTGAATGGGCCCGCAATATCGCCCATTTAGATCAGGCCAATAGTTCTGAAATTAATGCCGAAACCCCCAACCCAGTCATTAGCCTGTTACCCGAGCAGCACGACGTGGTTGATTTAGGCGGCACTATGCGTCTAGGCCTTTATCCCTGCCGTATCACTCCCAATACTTTAGCTAGTCGTTTGTATCACAAAGAAGTTATTTATGAACGGCACCGTCATCGCTATGAATTCAACAACGCCTATCGCAACCTCTTTGTAGATACCGGCTATCAGATTAGCGGCACCTCCCCCGATGGTCGGTTGGTGGAGATGATCGAGCTCCCCGATCACCCCTTCTTCATCGCAACCCAATTTCATCCAGAATTTCAGTCGCGTCCCAGCGCACCCCATCCGCTGTTTTTAGGGTTTGTCAAAGCAGCCTTAGCAAAGCTCATACCGCAGGAGCAGCCGTTGGTGTCGCCCGTTGGGGTTGAATAAGTGAAAATAGTGAGTGCAGACCGCGATCGCAGTCTGCACTCGTACCAAAGTTCCACACCTCTGGAAGTTCAAATGGGCCTTTTCAGACTGCAAACTCCATAGCACGTTGATGAATTGCCATCAAATTTTCAGTCAGATTGGCGCGTATGTGTTGTTCAATTAACCCGACTGGCATCGCTAGCGGAGGTTTGACGATTAGTTCATAGGAGAGCTGGGTGTTGAGATTTTCGCCTTCCCCAACAGGCGCTAAACGCCAGCAGCCTTCAAACAGCTTGAAATCGCCCTCTACCATGGCAAAGCCCAACTCATGGGGAAAACGCTCATACATATCAAGCACAACCCGAGCACAAAACTGAATATTCAGAAAACACTGTGCTCCGATCTGCTCTAGCCGGATGCCGCCCTCGGGGTGATGAATCCGTTCACTTTTGGTCAAATTTGGGATAAAGCTAGCGAGCGCCTCATAATCGGTCAAAATTTGCCAAACCGCTTCTAACCGCTGGGGAATCTGAATCATGGCAACAATACGCCGTTGTCGCCCCCCTAGCTTTTCACTGCTCAGGGCAACCAAACCTTTATCCTTGTCAGCCGCGTCAACCGCAGAAAAGCCTGGAGACTCTACGGACATCGGTAGCTCAAGGTTGGGAGACGAATTCAGTTGAAAATGATCCTGAGTCATGGGTTTGCGTTTTCTTAGGCGCTAGGGAAATGGAGAGATGCCTTTTTTTCCAACCTCAACAATAAGTATATCGACTTACGTCCGGCTTTTAGGTGCATCTAAAATCAAGCTTCAATAAAAGTGCTTCAAGTGGGTTTGATATTGACTTCAATGCATTTGTCAGTCTTTACTGACAGACTGGTGCTAACCCTCTGCTAACGGTAGGATGCCCTGCTGACGCAGGGGTATCAACAAAACAAATTGGGTTAGCCAAGTCCCGGATTGATCCACAGGCTGGCTGTTAACCGTAATCGTACTGTTGAGACTGGTCACAAGAGCTTTGACTAACGCTAACCCCAATCCTGTTCCTTGAATTGCCTGCTGCGTAGCATCGCGGCCCCGACGGAACTTATCAAAAATAAAGGGAATTTCTTCAGGCAAAATGCCTGTCCCCCAATTACTCACCATAATCTTCAAAGCAGACGACATTGGCTTATCGACCTCGACAGTCAAATCAACTGTGGAACCCGATTGAGCATATTTCCGGGCATTGATCAGCAACTCATTCAAAATTTGCCATAGGCTATCCGGATCGGTTTGAAGCGGTGGGATCTGTTGAGGAAGCGTCAGCTGCAAGGATAAGCTAGCTTTTTGAAAATAGGGCTGATGATCCGCCAACAAACCTTCTAACACCGCTTTGGGCTGTACCCAATCCACCTGGGTGGATAACTCATTGGCTTCTAACTGTCTCAATTTGAGCAGATCATTAATCAAAGCAATTTCTCGATTACACTGCTGCTCCAAAATATCGAGATAGGCGAGGTGACGCTCTGGCGTAATATCTGTTCTACGCAGCATCCGAATTGCCAGGGTCATACTCGTCAATGGCGTTCGCAATTCGTGGCTGGTGGTGTTGAGGAAGTCGTCCTTAAGCTGATTGACATAGCGCAACTGGGCCACTTGTTTTTGAGTCTGGGCCTGTAGCCGTCGCTGCTGCCCTAGACTGTGCTGCAATTGCTGATCGCGCTGTTCTAAAGCTGTTTGCAGGTTATCCAGTTGAATACCCTGATAGTATTGCCGCAGTGCAATCGCTAAAGTCGGTAAAGCACTACCGAGCTGATCGATCAAATCACCGTTACAAGGACAAGCCACATCCCAAGTTAATACCAACCAACCGCCAAGCTGACTGGATAGAGCTAGGGGCAAGATTAAGCATGTCTCAACAGTTGCAACTGATACCGGGCCTATTAGTTCATTCAAAAAATTTTGCTGAAGCGTATCCAAATGGTCACTGACAGCTTGAGACTGGGTTCGAGTCAGCCAAAGCGCGACAGTTGACGCTAAGCCTTTCAAACAATTATCTAATTGACCATAAAGAGACGGAGAGGTGATTTGGACACCCCACTTATTGTCATTAACCGTGCTGACGGTAACCGCTTTATAGTTGGCACTGCAATTGATTAAGCCCGTAAAGTCGGCACCGCTATAGTGCCTCAAATATTCAACCAGCTTGCCAAGGGCAACTTGAGCGTCATTATTCTGCGCCAAAATAGCCGATAGAGCCTGAGGCAGTTGAGTAGACATCGGACTATGCTCTTGTAGACTTGTGACTTGATGTTGTAAACCAGCAAGAGCTAGACAATCTGGCGCGACTTGCCAAACCGATCGTTTGTGGTGCAACCCTTGAACATCCATACTGGAATCCGTAAGCAATACGACCAATTTGCCGAGTTAGTTACAGATTAACTCGGTGAAATCAGGAGCTGTATCCGTGAATACGCCAGACTTTCATCGATTGAGCTTCGATAGTTCAAAAGAACTGCTATAACCATTACAGAGAGGATGAACTAGGCTCAGATCAAAACACCTCTCACCGTCACTCGGTAGGGGTCAGTATCTAATTTTGAGCAGGGAAAGCTCGGTGGGGCAAGAATTCACAACAAACACCATGGAAATAAAAGCACTGTCTACGGTCATTGGCACCGTCAAAGGCCCTGGCGAAGACGGCAATCAGTATGTATTCATTACAGCGAACAATCGCCAGGTGAAAATTGGGGAGTTTGTTTACTACGATGCGATCGCCCCTGATACCCCCACCCAAACGCTTCAAATTTTGGGCAAAATTTCAGCTCGACGCCTGATTGACCATTTGCCCGACCGCATTTTCGCCGATACTCAGATTAGCCCAGACACCATCGCCGCCCTAGTGGGGTTTGCCTACCCAAACCCTGAAATTTACGAAGTCACCGTTGATGTCATTGGCTATTTCCATCAGGCCTTGGGCTTTATTAATCCTCGTATCACGCCAGATCCCGGTGCCAAGGTGTTTCTAGCCGATGACGCCACCCTGCGCCAGGTCATCAACAAAAAATCCCCAGGGTCAGTCGGTGCCGCCCATGTTGGATCTTTGCTGCTACGTCCTGGAGATGCAGTACCGATAGCCCTCGATGTCAAAGCCCTGGTGAGTACCCATATGGCTATTTTGGCCGGTACCGGTTCAGGCAAGTCTTACACTGCGGGGGTATTGATTGAGGAGTTATTGAGCCCCTACAACCGAGCAGCAGTTCTGATTTTTGATCCCCATGGGGAATACGGCACGTTGTCCGACATGCGAGGCCATTCAGCCTTTACCCACAAAGATGGATACAGTCCTGAAATCAAGGTGATGACGCCTGGTGATATTCGCATCCGGATGTCGTCATTAGACTATTACGATGTGCTGACGCTGCTGCCAGATATGAGCGATCGTCAACAGGCCATTCTCAACAAAGCCTTTGGTATCTTACGCAAACACCGCAAGGGCGATTATCGCTGGGACGCCCAAGACCTGATTTCAGCAGTTTACGAAGCCGATCAAAGCGAAGACGATGAAGGCAACTTAAAAACCGGATCGTCAGCGCCAGCGATTGAGTGGAAGCTAGAAAAGCTCAGCCGCTCTGATTATTTTCACCGAGTCGATCACCTTGCGCCCAAAGATTTGTTTGAGCCGGGGCAGGCAACGGTGCTGCAAATGAATGAAATTAGTCAAGAAGAACAGCAGGTGATCTGTGCAGCTGTCTTGAGGCAGTGCTATCAAGCCCGGATTAATACAGAACGCGATCGCATCTCTAGCGACGATGAAAACTATTTACCCTACCCCGTATTTATTTTGGTGGAAGAAGCCCACCGCTTTGCCCCTGCCAATGAACCTTCTCGCTGTAAACAAATTTTGCGCACCATTTTGAGCGAAGGTCGTAAGTTCGGCATGGGGGTCGGGCTGATTACCCAGCGTCCAGGCAAGCTCGATTCCGACGTACTGTCTCAGTGCATGAGCCAGTTTTTGATGCGAATTGTCAATCCAGTAGATCAAGAAAGCTTGAAATACGGCGTCGAAGCTGCGGGACGAGATTTACTGAAGGAGCTGCCTGCCTTAACCAAGGGCCAAGTGATTATTTCCGGTGCCTGCGTCAATACCCCAGTGCTGTGCCAGGTTCGGCAACGGCTAACCCAGCACGGCGGTGAAACCATGGACGCACCCCTGGCTTGGCAAGAACATTTTCAAAGCCATCGCCAGCGATCGCGGCAAATCACCAACGCCTCAGTGGCCCGCCCCAGCCTTGCAGAAACCTTTGACGGCATCAGTATCGAATAGGGCACTATGGCTCAAACGTCTAAACTTTTGACCAAGCTCAGCCGCCGTTTGTTTGAACATCCTGAGCAGCAAACGACTTTCATCAACGCATTAACCACACCACCGCCGTTTGCCCCCACAATTCTTTGGACTAAATCCCGTCCTGATCCCTACCCCTTCGAGCGCCTTGAACGTCTGCCTTGGCAACCCACCCCAGTTGATCGGTTAGCCCCCACAACTCAACTCGGCAAACATCCACTCCACAACACTGGATATTTTTACTGTCTCGATTTTTCCTCAGTATTTGCGGCTTCAGTTGTTCAAGCAATCGCTCAACCGATCTCAACGGTATTGGATCTATGTGCCGCGCCAGGGGGCAAAAGTTTGCTGGTCTGGCAGTTGCTCCAACCCCAACTGCTGTTGAGTAATGAGGTGATTCGCAAACGACTACGGATTTTAATCGCCAACTTGAAACGATGTGGGGCAACGGATGCGATCGCTCTCAATCTCGATCCAAAGCTGATTGCAGCTGCGATCCCTGAAACGGCAGATCTCGTCTTAGTCGATGCCCCATGCAGTGGTCAATCCCTACTGGCTAAAGGCGATAAAGCCCCTGGCTGTTTTCACCCGGTCAGCATCAATCAAAACGCCAATCGGCAAAAGCGGATTCTGGCAGAAGCGACTCACACTGTCGCCCCTGGCGGCTACCTGGCCTATATGACCTGTACCTATGCCCCGGAGGAAAATGAAAAGGTTTGCCGTTGGCTGCGCGATCGCTTTCCGCAGCTTCAACCCATTTCGGTTCCTCACCTGAGCGCATTTCAGTCACCATTGACAGAAATGCCCTGCTATCGGCTTTGGCCGCAGTCGGGGTTAGGCGCAGGGGCATTTACCTGTCTATTTCAGGATCAGTCTCCCCCCGTTACAGTCACACCAATGAGTCCTGACTTTATTGAACGCTATGGCTTCAGGATTTATCCCGCGTAAATTGAGGGGACATGACACCTGAATGGACCCTCCAACAAGTCGAAAGCATAAGCCATCTGAGGGTAGTTGGATCTTTGGGCCAAGGCGGCATGGGTAACGTGTTTAAGGCAATAGACCAGAATGGTTACCATCTCGCAGTCAAGATCTTTCATCCTGACGTGGTTGCCGCGATCGCTGACAACGAAGATATCTTTGCTGACTTTCAAACAGCCGCTCAAGTCCAACATCCTCGTCTCTGCCAGTTGAAAGACTTTTACCGCGACGACCCAATCACTTTCGTCACGATGGAATATGTCCACGGCAAGTCTCTGCGAGCGATCCTCAAACAAAAACGGCAGACTCCGGTCAAGGGGGGATTACAGATAGCGCTAGACACCATCAGGGGGATTGCTGCACTTCACAACGTCGGACTGACCCATGGCGATATACGTCCGGTCAATATCCTCGTCTTAGCGAAGCGGAGCATAAAGCTAATTGACTATGGCATACGATATCCAGCAGCGCTGTGCACTTCCAAGGCCCCCAAGACCAAAACATATACGGGCTATATGGCCCCTGAGGTCTGGTTTGGTTCAGCCCCGACTCAATCTAGTGATGTCTACGACCTAGGCATACTCGTTTATCACCTGCTGACAGGTCATAAACCGAGAAAAGACCCAAACCAAAGCAACATTGCACCAATGAGGGGCTTTTCAAAGACAGTCCCGCTAAAACTTGAAGCATTAGTCCTTAAGGCACTGGCATTGAAGCCACAAGGTCGACCCGCTTCGGCACTTGAAATGCTGCTGTGTTTGGAAAGCACATCAGATTTGAGTGGCTTCGATTGATCTGTTCTTCAGACACACCCAAATAAAAAGCCACCGCAATGCGATGACCTTGAATGCGTAAATTGAAAATCGAACATCGACAGCTAAACAGGTCGTCGCGATCGCGCCGTAAACTAAGCCAAAGTCTCGGGACAGTATCCCAAACCAGTGACAAACTGATCGCGAAAGGCTTCAATTTCGTCGCGGTCTGGGCAACCGTGGGAAACCACAGCTACTTGATAGCGACGCATCACATCAACCGGGGCTTGGCCCGTTTCTAATCCCCAAAGTGCCATGCGAACGCGAATTCCCGGTTCATAGGGAATGCCTAATTCATCGCAAAAGGCGCGAAAGTCTTCACCATCTTCTTCACGAACAAAATCGCTAAGCCTAACTTTGACGACCCATCCATCAATCTGATGAATCACCGTCATGAAATCCAAGGGTAACTTTAAGGCTGAGTGCAAACGCTCGACCACACGGATGGTGAGGCTGGCATTGGCGAGGTAATAAAGATATTCCATCGTCCGTTAGTTATCCGGTGGGTGCTACATTTCCAATTGTCCTTGGAACACCCAATTCCCAACAGGGGAAAAGCACCCGGTGTTTCTAAGGGGTTCCCCCCAATCATGAGCCACAATAGGGCGATCCCCCATCATGTTTTCCTCTTTTGACTCTATCTCCCATGGCCCACGACCACACCTTGCCGGATTCACCACCAACCTCAGGCAGCGTAGACTTTCAGCGCACAGCCTACAACTATGAACTCCCCCCTAATCAAATTGCTCAAAATCCAATCGTCCCTAGGGATAGGGCTCGACTCATGGTGGTCAATCCTGGACAAGGCTGCCAACACCATATTTTTCGAGATCTACCCAACTTACTCAAACCTGGAGATTTACTCGTCCTTAACAACACACGCGTTTTGCCAGCTCGGCTCTATGGCCGCAAACCCGAGGGTGCACAAGTCGAGATTTTGCTGCTAGAAGAACAGCGATCGCAGGTGTGGTCAGCTCTCGTCAAACCCGGTCGTCGCCTCAAACCCGGTACCAGAATTCACTTCGGTGGCAGCGCTGAAGCCCCGGCCCTGATTGCCCAAGTCCTAGAAACGGATGACATCACCAACGGTCGGATTTTGCACTTTGAGATTCCCAGTGGAGAACCCTTTGACCAAATACTCGAGCAGTTAGGAACCGTTCCGCTACCGCCCTACATTCACCAAACTCAGGCTGAAGCCGACCAATATCAAACCATCTACGCCACTCAACCCGGCGCAGTAGCAGCCCCCACGGCGGGGCTCCACTTCACCCCAGGGTTATTCGAAAAACTCGACGCGGCCCAGATCAATCGCGCCTTTATCACCTTGCATGTCGGGGTAGGCACCTTTCGACCCGTGGAAGCCCAAACAATTACTGAGCATAAAATGCACGGTGAATGGCTAGTCGTCCCCCAGGCAACTGTTGACCAAATCAACCAGACGAAAGCCCAAGGCGGACGAGTCATCGCAGTCGGTACGACCGTGACGCGAGCCTTAGAAGGCGCAGCACAATCAGGTCAGCTGAAGCCCATGCGGGGCAAAACAGACTTATTTATCTATCCCGGTTATCAATGGCAGGTCGTTGACGGCTTAATCACCAATTTTCACTTACCCGAATCGAGCTTACTCATGTTGGTGAGTGCCCTGATCGGACGACAGCGGCTGATGGATTTATATCAAAGCGCGATCGCAGCAGATTATCGCTTCTATTCTTTCGGCGACGCCATGTTGATTCCCCCTGAAGCCCATCTGCCGACCTAAATCGTTGTCTTAAACCGTTAATGCCACCTCAGTTGAATTGGCTCCGATTGACCCAGAGTAAACCAGCCCGCGACGGGTATCGAGGGTCAAAATCGTCCCGTCCCGAATCATTTCTGTTGCATTCTTGACCCCGACAATCACAGGCACCCCAAGGCGCAACCCAATCACCGCAGCGTGCCCCGTTAGACTGTCATCTTCGGTAACAATACCGCTAGCTCGTCGAATCGCATCAACAAAATCGGCATTGGTACGAGGAACGACCAAAATCTCTCCAGCGTTAAAATTAGCAATCTCTAAACCACTTTGGGCCACCCGTGCCCGTCCACTCACGGTACCCTCGCCAATCCCAATCCCATGACCCAAAACAGCAGTCACTAACTCCACTTTGATTAAATCTGTTGATCCAGACACGCCTTGCAGTGTCCCCGCGGTCATCACAACTAGATCACCTTCCCGCAACAGTTTTTTTTCTTGGGCAACATTCATGGCTGCTATAAACGTTTGTCCTGTAGAAGACAAATCGAGCACCAACAGAGGGCGTACTCCCCAAACCATCTGCAACCGACGGGCTACATTCACGTGGGGCGTAACCGCCAAAATCGGTGATTGGGGTCTAAATTTCGAGACATTGCGGGCAGTTGCCCCAGTTTTGGTAAGCGTCATGATAGCCGCAGCATGGAGTTGCTGAGCAATTCGCCCAACCGCTTGGCTAATCGCATTTGGAATAGAGCGAGAATGGCTATTGATGTCATGGCGGAGGGCCATATTTTCTTGCTCAGTTCGGAGGGCAATCCGCGCCATTGTTGCCACGGCCTCTACAGGATAATCACCAACCGCTGTCTCATTCGAGAGCATGACTGCATCTGTGCCATCCAAAATCGCATTAGCCACATCTGACACCTCTGCTCGAGTAGGACGAGGGTTGCTCGCCATACTGTCCAGCATTTGAGTTGCCGTAATCACAGGAATGCCGAAACGATTAGACGTAGAAATCAGACGTTTTTGTAAAATTGGGACTTCTTCTGCCGGTAATTCAACCCCTAAATCCCCACGGGCAACCATCACCCCATCAGAAAGAGACAAAATCGCCTCCATTTGCTCAATCGCTTCATGCTTTTCAATTTTCACCACCACAGGCACTTGCTTACCTGCATTAGAGATAATTTCTTTGATTTCAAGCACATCTTGAGGATTACGAACAAAGCTCAAGGCAATCCAATCGACCCCTTGATTTAAGCCAAACATCAAGTCACGGCGATCTTTTTCCGTCAGGGCCTTAATCGAGAGATAAACCCCAGGGAAGTTTACACCCTTGCTATTTGAAAGCTTGCCACCCACAACAACCCGACAATGGAGTTCACCGGTTTCGCGGTCAACAGTCTCAACCAACATTTCAACTCGTCCATCGTCTAGCAAAATCGTTGATCCTGCGGGCACTTCATCCGCTAAAAGATTGTAGGTGACAGAACTCACCGTCTGCGTACCCACCACAGCGCGACTTGTCAACGTAAACGGATCCCCTGAATTGAGCTGAATCGAGCCATGCTCAAATTTCCCCAAGCGAATTTTAGGACCTTGCAAATCCTGCAAGATACCTACAGGTTGATTCAACTCAAAGGAAACCTGACGAATCAAACGAATACTCCGCTGGTGATCTTCATGAGTCCCGTGGGAGAAATTCAAACGCAGCGTAGTGGCTCCTGCCTCAATCAAAGCCCTCAAAGTATCAAGATCTTGAGTTGCTGGCCCAATAGTGGCAACAATCTTGGTGCGACGCAAAGCGTTTCGTAATTGCATAAGCTAGGCTCTTGGATAAACATAAACCTCTCCACATCCAGATCCATAGATTTTCCCTGAGCTCAAGCTCAAGGTTCTAAATCGGATGCGGTTTAGAACGCAGACGCTAGAGAGTAATCTTTATAGCGCACCACAGACAATCTAATAGAGCAACAGGACAATGGCATCTCCGCTGCTTATCATCCCATGTCCAGCAGATACTTCTGTCTATCATTCGTTCAGGGCACTGTGTTATCTGAGTAAAAACTAAGGGCTGAAGCGCTGACTTAAGGGTAAATCTGTAATCTACGACTCGGGCTATCTGTCAAGGAAAGAACCATCAGATGAGTTAATGTCACAAAACTTTATTATTCACTCTCCGTAGCGTATACTACCGGAAACAGTTCTGAAGGAGTAAGACGCCGATGTCGGCGGCAATGCAGCCCCTGACAATTCGTAAAACCGTTCCCCCTGAGCTCTTGAAGGCAGATGGTGGCTTGAGCCTCAATATGGCTATGTTCCTGACAGCGTTAGGTTTGGTAATAGGTTCAACCACTGGATACTTTCAGTGGGGACTGCCTGCTTGGTGCTGTTTTACGCTGAACACCTTGGCTTTGCATCTAGTTGGTACGGTTATTCATGATGCATCACACCACGCAGCCCATCGCAATCGAGCAGTCAATGCACTGCTGGGTCACGGTAGCGCACTAATGCTAGGATTCGCATTTCCCGTGTTTACGCGGGTTCACATGCAACATCATGCTCATGTTAATGATCCAGACAACGACCCCGACCATTTTGTTTCCACGGGTGGGCCACTTTGGTTAATTGCAGCCCGCTTTTTTTACCACGAGATCTACTTTTTTAAGCGTCGCCTTTGGCGCAACTGGGAGCTCCTGGAGTGGTTTATAAGCCGCGCAATTGTGGCGGCTATTGTGATCACCGCTCTTCACTTCGGGTTTCTGTCGTATATCTTCAATTTCTGGTTTTCTCCAGCCTTGGTCGTAGGCATCGCGCTGGGTTTATTTTTTGACTATTTACCCCATCGACCCTTTGAAGAGCGCGATCGCTGGAAGAATGCCCGCGTTTACCCAGGTGCTTTTCTCAACCTACTGATTATGGGTCAGAACTACCATTTAGTTCATCACCTATGGCCCTCTATCCCCTGGTACAAGTACAAACCCGCCTATGAAACCATGAAACCCTTGCTTGATCAAAAAGGCTCGCCTCAATCTTTGGGGCTCCTACAAGGCAAAGACTTTTTTGAGTTTCTCTACGATTTGTTCTTAGGTATTCGAGTACATCACAAACAGCCTTTTAGCTTTCTATTCAAAAATTCTGAAGATCCTAAAGTTTAGTCAATACGCTCAAACCGATTTGAAATCAGAGTTTTTTTGTTTAGAAGAAAATTGTGAATCTGGATAAACTTAACGTTAATTTCCACCCAGTTTGACGTCATTCATGGTGGGTTGATAACCCCATCGGTGATACACCCCAATCTGGTCGCAAGCTTTTGGCACCCCTCAGATAGGGGTGCTGAATTTCACAGTGAGCAACTGGTAGATAAGCGTGAATCAAAAATCGAATGCAGCGGCAGAGACTACCTTCGACATGCATCTGCTGAACGTCTAGCAGCGCGACATTGTCCCAATTTGGCCGTTGACGAGCAATTTTAGCGGGAAATACCGCATCTATGTCTTGGGTTGCAGAAAAAGTGGCGCTAATAATGTTGTTTGGATCTAATTGGTTGCGCCATTCCAATTCATCTAGCAGTTCCTGAACGGCTTCGGTAATCGCTTCAACCGTATTCTCTCTTACGGTAGTTGCACCGCGTATTGCTCGAACTCGCCAGTCTGCGTCAGGCTTCTCCATGTAGTCCCGTATCCCTGTTGTCCGTGTTTGAACGTCACCGATTAGGATTCCATCCTACCAATGGATTGATGCCCCTCCATATTTTGCGGCATAAGTTGTTTAAGGGCGATAAAGCCATAGAGGCAAGCCGTTGGTGGCGAGCTCAAACTCCAGGTGGTGAGTTAGAGTGGCGATATCGGTGGGGTTAATTAAGCTTAAGGACAATTCTTGGCTTTGCCCCCCTGGCAAGAAACGATTCCAAAAGGGTTTACGTTCTTCTAAGCTGTAATACTCGGTTTTTTGGGGGTCGAGTCCAGCTAACTCCGCAGCCCATAGACGAGCATCTTCTTCACTCCCCAGACGATCGACAACGCCTAGCGTTAAAGCTTGTTGACCTGTAAAGATACGGCCATCGGCAAAGCTTTTAACAGTTTCAACAGTGAGCTTGCGCGCATCTGCAACGGTTTGTACGAATTGCTGATAACTAACGTCAATCAATTCTTGCAGAATAGTTTGCTCAGGCTCAGTCAGCTCCCGATCAAAGGACAGAATATCCTTGTAGGGCCCTGATTTAATGACCTTGAAGGACACCCCCACCTTGTCTAACAAGCGCTCTAAATTATTGCCGCGCAGAATTACACCAATACTGCCGGTGATCGTGCCTGGGTTAGACACAATATGTTCAGCCCCCATGCCAATGTAAACGCCTCCTGAGGCTGAAATGTTGCCAAAACTAGCCACAATCTTGACTTTTTCGCGTAGCCGCAGCAGCGCGTTATAAATTTCCTGAGAATCACCGACGGTACCGCCAGGGCTATCAATGCGCAGCAAGAGTGCCGGAAATTTTTTTTCTTCAACTTCTTTGAGCGCTTCGAGAACGCGTTTACGAGTCGCGCCTGCGATCGCACCCGTAATTTCAATGCGGGCGATTTGTTTACGAAAGCGGGGCTTGAAGGGCCAAATCATAACTCTTGTCCGTGGTGTCTGTCGGTCTTAAACTTTACTCAAAGAAATCAGCCGTATGCATTTAGAGGGCTGATACTGCTAAGCCAGCCATATTAGCTAACTTCATCATGATCTCAGGCGTATAAGCTTAACATTATTTAAGATAAGACTAAGATAAACCATATCCGATCTGAAACCTTGAGCAGGCACGTGAGATTCTACACCTCCCGAGCGAAAAAACGTTTGAGCTTTTAGCTCAGGAAAGTGAGATTTGGATGTGGACGAGATTTAATTTCCGAATAAAGCATCGATCACCCATGGACACCAAGGCTATTCAGTCTCGACTCTCGAGTTTCCCCCTAATTTTGATCGCGCCATTTTTCCTCTGGGGAACTGCAATGGTCGCCATGAAAGGCATCATCGATGAAACCACACCTTTGTTTTTAGCCGGGATACGGTTATTACCCGCCGGTGGATTAGTCTTAGTTGCTGCCTTCTGGATGAACCGCCCCCAACCCAAAAGCTGGAAAGCCTGGCTTTGGATTGGGCTATTTGCGCTTGTGGATGGCACTCTGTTTCAGGGCTTTTTGGCTGAGGGCCTCCAGCGGACTGGCGCAGGTTTGGGTTCAGTGATGATTGACTCCCAACCGCTAGCTGTCGCGGTGATGGCCCGTTTTTTGTTTAGGGAATTTGTGGGTGTCATTGGCTGGATTGGTTTAATTATAGGAATTTTGGGCATTAGTCTATTGGGTTTACCCGATGATTGGGTACTAGCGTTATTTCGTGGAAAAATTGCAATCGGCAGCACCGAGCTGGGTAAAGCTGCCCTTGAAGGACTGTTTCAACAAGGTGAATGGTTAATGCTAATGGCCGCGCTTTCCATGGCGGTTGGAACCATTTTGATCCGCTATGTCTGTCATCATGCCGATCCGATTGTGGCAACTGGGTGGCACATGATTTTAGGGAGTATCCCATTATTCATCAGCTCTAGCTTGGTCGAAACGAACCAGTGGCAACAGCTAGGGGGAGCAGATTGGGGTGCGATCGCCTATGCCACAATCTTTGGCAGCGCGATCGCTTATGGCATCTTTTTCCATTTAGCCTCCAAAGGTAGCTTGACCAGCTTAAGTGCTTTGACATTTTTAACCCCTGTTTTCGCACTGCTGTTTGGCAATCTCTTCTTGGGTGAAGTGCTGACTCAGATCCAATGGATCGGCGTTGGATTCACACTCATCAGCATCTATCTCATTAATCAACGCCAGCAACTCACAGCATTCTTCAATAGTCAAAAGCCCCAGGCTTGCCAAGAAAAACGCCCCCTGGAACCAAGCACCCTCAAATCAGACTCTTAAATCTCAAGACAGAGCCCCCGAATGCCACCAGGGAAAATGGTGGATCATAGATATGGCCAGAGGTGAGTTGGTAACGGGCTCTCGAGATTGGCCACTTTTAAATTGTTTTAAACTTATAAACAAAGTAGGTTAAAGTTTGTGTAGGGTTTGCATGCTGCGGATGTTGCAATCGAACTGAGTAAAATAAATTAAGACTGTTAGTCTTTGCTGACCTTGGCGCTGGGTTTGAGTTCTGTAAGACAGCTACGGGTAACGGATCGACCCAAGTCGCATCTATACCAAATAGATTGGGTTGCAAGAAACTTAGTTAAGCTTAATTAAGTCAGGGGTTTATAGGGGTGTGGGTGTGGGCAAAGACGCCATTAAGGTGCAGAGGAGATAAAGCGCTAATTGTGATGATCCATCGTTCTACTCTGCTGGTACTGGCGCATCTTATTGTTTTGGGGAGCGCTCTCCCTGGAGCAGCAAAAAATTTCAGTGCCGTGGCATCAGCGGTAACAACCATAGCTCAAGCACAAACAAACTCAGATTCATCTCCTCAAGCTGAAACCTTAGACAAGCGAGATGTGCTTGACTTACAGGTTCGCCTCCAATCTTTGGGATACTACAACCAAGCCGTTGACGGAATCTACGGACAAGATACTGTAGAAGCCCTTAAACGATTTCAAGCAGATGCAGGTCTCCCAGTCACAGGGGTTGTCGATGCTACCACCCTTGATCAGTTACAAAATCCACAGCTTCTATCTTCAATCGAAGCGCCTAGCGATGCTCAAACGACTGATGGATCTGTAGATCCGACTTCCGAGACTCCCGAAACAACAGCAACCGAAGAGCCCGATGCCACAATTGCTGAAATTATTGGCGAAGGCGCAGATGGCGAATCAGAGAATCCGCCCAATGAAGCCTCAAATTCAACTGATGGCGACCCGTCGACCGCAGATCCTGATAACCAGTCGGCATCATCAGAAGGAGAAGTTTCAACGAATTCTGGCAACACGCCAGAGCAAGCTGGTGACAATGGCGTCAGATGGCTACTGTGGTTGGTTTTAGCTGCAGCCGCGATCGCTAGTCTCGGCGGTGGGTTAATTGTTGCGACTCGGTCTGGACAGGCACAAGCAGAAGACGATGACGCCCAAGACGATGAGGATGATATTGATGCTCGCACCGCAAGCATCAATGTTAAGGTCAATTCGTCTCAGACTGGCGTTTTCCCGACTAACCTGTTTGGAAAAACCCCAAAAGTTTCACCGCCCCCGACTCAATCATCCCCCTTGCCTTCTACGAATGGCCATAAACCCTCAGAAACAAAACCGGAGGTGAAAACGCCGATTAGCTCTAACTCCCTTTCTAACCAAACGGGTCAAACTACCCGAATAATGCCGAGGTTAGATGTCGTCGAAGCGCTGGTTGAAGATTTACAAAGTACGACACCGGCCAAACGGAAACGGGCGATTTGGGAGCTCGGACAGCGAGGCAGCTCTGTGGCACTGCAACCCTTAGTAAATCTGCTGTTAGATGCAGACTCCAAGGAGCGTAGCTTAATTTTGGCGGCTGTGTCTGAGATCAGCACGCGCAGCTTGAAGCCCATGAATCAGGCCCTCGCAATCGCCTTACAGGATCCCAATCCTGAAGTGCGCAAAAATGCTATTCGCGATATTACACGGGTTTATGACTTAACCGCCCAAGCAGCTCAAATGCTGGCTCATGTCCAAACCGACAGTGACCCGGAAGTACAGGCAACGGCCAGGTGGGCGTTAGGGCAACTTGGCCGTCTGCGTACAATTGCAATGCAAGAAGGCCAGCCAGCACTTCCGGATGTTTCTATACCTGCCTCTGATTTTCTTCCAGAAGAATCCCACAAGCAGTCATAGGCCAAAGACCCTGCTGTTAATTTGGGCGGTCTATCCGTTGCGTACGTGCTATGGTTGCGTCTCTGCGTAATTCTGAACAACACGCCTTGAAATTGTTGTTGCTATCTACCCCAGTAGGGCCCTTGGGCTCTGGCTGTGGGGGTGGCGTTGAATTAACCCTGGTCAATCTGACCCAAGCGCTTTATCGTCGCGGCCATCAAGTGCAGGTGGTCGCCCCGGCAGGCTCAGTACTCAAAACCGCAGAAATAGTTCATATTGAGGGACAATCGCCACCTACGGCTCATACTCACGGGCGTCAAACCCCTACAGTCATGCCTCCTGATTCAGTGTTGGCCCATATGTGGCACTATGCCCAATCTCATCAACATGACTTTGATTTGATTGTGAATTTTGCCTACGACTGGCTGCCTTTCTATTTGACCCCTTTTTTTGAAACACCCGTTGCCCATTTTGTCAGTATGGGTTCTTTATCGGTGGCTATGGATGAAGCTATACATCAGGTGGCGGCAGCCTTTCCAAAGTGCGTTGGCGTCTACACTCAGGCCCAAGCCAGCACCTTTGTCGATAGTCAGCCTTATCACATATTAGGAAGCGCTATAGATCTTGATAGCTATCAATTTTGTCTCAAGCCTGGCCAATCTCTAGCTTGGCTAGGTCGGATTTCACCCGAGAAGGGGCTAGAAGATGCGATCGCAGCAGTACAAGCTGCCAATACCCCCCTCAAAATATTGGGCAAGCTCGAAGACACAGACTATTGGCAACAGATTCAAACTGACTATCCCAATGCCCCTGTTGATTATTTAGGGTTTCTACCCACGGGCGATCTCCAGGCTGTGTTAGGTCAATGCCGCGCCCTGCTAATGACCCCCCGTTGGATCGAAGCCTTTGGCAATGTCGCCATTGAAGCCTTAGCCTGCGGCGTCCCTGTGATTGCCTATAAACGGGGTGGCCCAGCGGAAATTATTCGGCATGGACAGACAGGATGGCTCGTGGAACCCGACAATGTGGCTGGGCTAGTTGACGCGATCGCCCACATTGATCAACTCGATCGCCATGCCTGCCGGGCCCAAGCAGAACAAGAATATTCATTATCTGCGCTAGGCGATCGCTTTGAACAATGGTTCTATGACATCCTAGCCACTGACTCATGCCATGTCCGAAAGCAGGATCCATAGCTCAGCGATTAGGTGCGCCTACGCCTGATCACTTTTCTCCATAGCAGCAGCCTGGAAAGCAGCAATCGTTTGGTCTAGTTGGACCAAGTCTCGATTAATCTCGTGCCACAGAGATTTATTGTGGGGATCGGTGGCCAGCGCCTTTTTCAGATAAATATGCGCCTTAGAAAATTGATACTGGGAAATCAAATAGCGTCCCCAACGTTGATAGGTGATCGCCTGCCACTGGCGCACTTCAGGATCCCGGGGAATCCGCTGGGCTAAGCCCTCAACCAACGCGATCGCACGGGGCAATCGTTGCTGTCGAAAGAGAGTTTGTAGCTGTTCATAGAAAACTTGTTTCAGTCGCTGATCTTCGGTAGATAAATCAGGATTGACTCGCACCTTGGGTAACGGTTCTACTGATTCGGACTGATCGGCTTGGGATCGCCCCGCTTCAGCCCCATCGCTTTTAGTTACCGCCCCAGTAGACGTTGACAGTTCACTGGGGTGCACGACCTGAACAATTTCTCGGTAGGCTTCGGTAATGCGAATGAAGCGTTCTTTCGCATGCTCATCACCTGGATTGATGTCCGGGTGATACTGGCGAGCAAGTCGACGATAGGCTCCTTTAACAGATTCAAAATCGGCACTTTCCCGCAACCCTAGGGCTCGGTAATAGTCAGCGAGGTTCATTGCAATTGCACTGGCAGAAGGCTTTGAATTCACAAAATCTAACCTAGAAACTGAGTTACCGATTCATTTGGCGCTTTAAATCTTCCAATTCTTCTTCCGTTTCCCACTGCTGAAAGGTCTCTTCAAGCGGATCGAGGGGGCGATTAAAGCTGGAATAGGAAGATTGGGCCCAATCTTTTTTACCCCATTGGGACGCCGATTTATAACTGGCCTCAGATGAGTTAGCCGCCCTGCTAGCCTCAGCCTGGGCAATTTTAATTTTGAGTTCTTTGCGCTTGGTATGAATCTTTTGCTGCAAATCGCGGGTGTGTTGAACCCGTTCCTTTACCCCCTTCATTTGACCCCAAAGATGATTACCCTGGCGCAATAACGTGGATTCTCGTTCTTGAGCAGCTTGCAGCAAGTCGATCCGATTTGCCGCTCGGGCCTTTTCAATCCGACCATGCCACCGCTTAATTTCTTGGGCGGTGGATAAAATGCTATCTTCTAGCTGCTTTTCACGCCGCTTCAGATCACCCAGCAGACTAATTGCATCTTCTTCTTGGCCCCGCAGTTGATCTTCGAGGGCCAAAAGTTCCAGGTGGGGATTGGCCTGTAAAAACTCGTCCAGCCGAGTTTCTAAAAACCGACTGAAATCCTCGAACAAGCCCATAGTATTGACTCCTATCTTTGGCCAGACGCCTTTAGCCAGAAACTTTAGAACTGTTGCCCAACAAACACTGATCGTACATCGCCGTTACGACGAATCACAGCTTCTTGATTTGCCACAGATACCAAAGTCCAACCGCTTGCAGCAATATTTTGCCCTACATAAATGCGTTGAGGTACCCCATTGACCTCAAATAACGCTGCTGAGCGATCGCCTAATTCCAAAATTCCCACCAACAAGTGGGTGAGTGTGGGCGCAACATTGGGAGGATTGGCCGCAGCCGCAGTCGGTGCAGGCGTCGGTGCACCAGTTCCCAGATTGGGGGCAGTCGCAGTGGCTTGCGGCGGTTGATACACCGGGATATAGATTCGCTCAATCACATTGGGCGACCCACTGGATGCGGCAGCCGTTCCTGGCAATGGCGGGAGAGCACCCGCTCCAGCAGGAGCAGAATTTACGCTGACAGCAGGCAACGGTGCCGCTAGCCCATTACTGGCAACTGCGGCATTCGTCTGAGACTGAGACTCGATCACATCAAGTGATCGCCGTAAATATTCTAAAAATTGCCCATCGGCTTGAGCCTGTAATTCTGCCGGGGAGGCCACGGGTTGGGCAATGGGTTGAGCCGTTTGAGGCTTTTGCTGACTGTTGAGCCACCAAAGCCCAGCGGTGAAGAACATTGACATGCAAGTAGCCCCCAACAAAAGCCGCCGATTCGATAGCCGCTTTAGCCAGCGCTGCTTAAAGGTTAATCCAGCCTGCTCAGATTCGGCATCAGGGAGAGAGCCCTCAAACTGCGGCAAATCCAAAGCGCCAGACAGTGACATCAAGGTTGATGTTCCCCCTTCGCCCTCCCGCCAACCATCTTCCCTGGCTGGGTTCAGACTACTCGGATCAACTAACGCGATCGCACCCGGTTCGTCACTTAACAACCGATCGACATCGTCGAACAACTCTGTCATCAGGTTGTCAGCATAGGCATCAGCCATGTTGCAAGCATCTGGATCAAAGCGATCGACATCTGCTTCTGGGATGGGTCTAGTCAGAGGTTCAGGAAAGTTGAGCTCGGTCATACGACAGGTCTATGGATTGCAACTGGACGATTCACCCTGATGGTTTGAAGTCACTGCCTGAAAACTAATAGGGTACATCGCAAACACCAGAATGGTGCAACAAATGTTCAAGTACTCCTCGACAGTGGATGCAGCTTGGATCTTCAGCAAAAAATTGCCTTAACTATAGAAGATTTCATCCTCAGTGACGTATTAACTTACGCAAAATTTGAGCTTCAGGTCGCCAATCAGATTTGATTTATAAAGATTGTTGACAGATCTGTTTTATCAAAGCTGTGGAAAAGTTGGGATTTTCTGTGGACAAGTGCTCAAATCCTTGGGGACAAATCGGCGATCGCCCGGGGAAAAATCATCCCCCCTCAAAACAAATGTGGAATAATCGCGATCTTTCTCACAAATTATCCACACCCCCCAATCAGGCCTCAATCCTTTTGAATCAAGGCATTTAGATCGTTCTCCCAATTTTCCACAGCCCCTACTACTCCTAATCTTTAAATATTCCTCTAAAGACGGAAGTCTATAGACCGACCCAGTAAATCTTTTGATTGAATCGTCAAAACAAGGGTGTTAGGATTTGCTCTCATGGAAGGTACTGCACCTGAGCAGTTCCTTTGATTCAATCGCTTCTCAATCAGAGCCGTTGCACAACCCGGTGTTATGCCTAGATGAAACCACAGGGTTAGTAATGCTTCTAAGTTTCCTTCCCCCAGTAACCATCAACTAACCGTTGTCCGTGCCTCAGTTATGAAATTTGTTTGCCCTCAGAGTGAACTCAACACCCACTTATCCCTCGTTAGCCGTGCTGTGCCATCGCGTCCTAGTAAGCCTGTACTAGCTAACGTACTTATCAATGTGGATGATAATGCCCAACAAGTCAGTTTGGTTGGCTTTGATGAAAGTCTGGGCATTACCACCCGATTTGCAGCAGCGGTTGAAATGGGCGGTACTTTGACTCTGCCAGCAAAATTGTTAGGAGATATTGTTGCCCGTTTACCCAATGAAGACATTGTGGTTGAAGCCACCGAAGACGACACAACGGTTTCGCTCACCTGCTCTTCCGGGCATTATCAAGTCAGGGGATTAAGCGCAGAAGATTATCCAACCTTGCCGACGATTGACAACGGCACGGTGGCTAATCTATCGGCAAATGCCTTGATTGAAGGTTTGCGGGGGTCGCTTTTTGCAGCTAGCTCAGATGAAACCAAGCAAGTTTTGACGGGCATCCATCTCTTGGCAGCAGCAGATGCGTTAGAGTTTGCAGCCACAGATGGTCATCGGTTGGCGATGGTGCAAACCCAGGATAATGAGACAGAGGCTCCAGCAGAACCGACTGCGGAAGATATGAATGTCACTATCCCGGGCAAGGCGATGCGTGAACTGGAGCGGATTTTGCAAACCTATCCGGGAACTGAGGCGATCGCATTGCAGTTTGATCAAACTCAAGTGGTATTCGAACTCGGCAATCAGCGAATCACGACCCGGTTATTGGAAGGTCAATACCCTAACTATCGCCAGTTGATTCCCCATAAATTTGAACGGCAAACCACTCTTGATCGCAAGCAGTTAACGGCTGCCCTAGAACGGATTGCGGTATTGGCAGATCAGAAGAACAATATTGTTAAATTGACGCTGGATAGCAGTGCCCAAACGCTGGCTGTATCTGTAGAAGCACAGGAAGTGGGCAGCGGTCGAGAAGAAGTTCCGGCTCAAATTACGGGGGAAGATTTAGAGATTGCCTTCAACGTGCGCTATTTACTCGATGGCCTCAAAGTTCTTCCTAGCTCTGAAGTGCAGTTGCAGTGTAATGCTGCGACTAGTCCAGCAATTTTGACGCCGCTAGGGGGATTTAAGATGACCTACCTGGTGATGCCCGTGCAAATCAGATCCTGATCAAATTGAATCCCAACTTAAACTTTATGAAAAGAAAAAAGGCCGGGATCTTGCCGTCAGAGATTTTTAGGGTTGGGCCAGCTAAACTGTAACTATATTTACATGTCTAAGACCATGAACGACCTTGGCATGAGCGACCAAGTTGCCCATCCTTTAGTCTTATTTCGCAATCATCTAGAATTTTTAGGCTATAACGTCGAAGAAGCAACAGAAAACCTGGTGTGTCGCCATACCCGCAGACCTAATTTGATTCTAAAACCCATTTCTGATCGAGGGGTGCTAGTGAGTGCGTTATATACCTTGCATGAAGACCTAGATCGTCTAGAAGTCTTGGAATATACCAATGCGCTCAATCGCGCCCTAGTCTTTATGAAGGCACTGGTCGAAGAGGAAGAAGATTTAGTTTTAGAAACGTTTTTTGAAGGCCATTACGATCGCACTAATTTTGCAATCTTGCTCGACAATGTCGATTATGATATGCGGACATTTTTGGACTCGGAGTCAACTCAAAAGTACGTGAGCTAATCAGTTGCTGCTTCAATCCGGAGGGTATAAAGAAAAGCAACCGTTAGCAGGGTATACGTCAACAGTACCCAAGGAAATAGGTTAACAATGAACCAGTGATGGGGATGAGATGAAACCTCCATCAAAGTAGCTTGTAAGAACGAGTAGCAAATCTCCCCATCTTTGCTTTGGCAGGTTGCCGGACTAGTCAGAATGGTGAAGAGCTGAAAGATAAGCATAAAGTACAAAATAGGTTTTCGATATCGCACAAATCTAATCTGCTTCCGTTGAATTGTGAGAATGAAAAAGTAAAGTAATCCTAAGAGGTAAGCAGGCGCTACGCTGAACGCATAAAAAATGAAGGCAGTAATTGTATTTCCGACTATCCCATAAACAATGATGCTGGCTAGGCAATAAAAGATGAAGGCCAGTGAAAATTTCCAAAAATGAATTGAGTTTGAAAGTGCCATTATTCCTTAAGCCACATCTGTATCCCAGGCGATAGCTTTCCCGTAGCTAGATACCAAGCTCTCTAAAGATGGGATTGAGTAATCTACAAATACGGCTTCAACGGATTGAGCAACAATTGCGGAATCTAGTTTGAGCGATTCAAGCAGGGCATTAATTGTGTGCGGCTGCTGATCTAAGTGATGCAAGATTTGGGTAGAGCATCAGTATTGATACTTGTCCTCAGGACTGTCCGATGTCGGACAAACTAAGGCATACTGTAAGTATGTCCTTAGGATTGTCCAGAGGATACTCTCATGAGTAGTGGAGACATCGATCGCATACCTGTTGCCCAGCTGCCGCAGCGATACAGCCTGGCACGCAGTGCTGTGTATACGCGCATGGATGCACTCAAGATTAAGCCAGAGAGAGTGGGTAATCGCGCCTATGTCAATGCGGCTCAGGTGAAGCTACTTGATGAGCTGCACTATTTCATTCAGCGTGGGGGTAATACGGCAGAGTTCTTGGCGATGCGGGGTAAGCCGCCAGCCGCTAAACCACCAGTGGATGAATCTTCAGACTTAACGATTACACCCGATAATCTGATGGGGCTGATTCGCGCGATCGCGTCTGAGTTGGCGAATCAATTCCAACCTGTATTGCCAGAAGCGGATCCGGTCTCTCATTTTGAAAAACTGGAACAGGCTGTTAAAAATGGCTGGTTGCTAAGCACGGCGGAGATTGCCAATTTACTAGATCTGTCGCCCTCTCAGTTTCAGCATTACGATCATTTTCAAGATGCGGGCTTTGTCTTTACCCGTGCAGGCTATCGGATGGGGGGAGATTTGGCTTGGCGAGTATCTAAGATGCGGCGTTAGTGGGGGATAGTTGTGCTAACGATGTGATTGTGAGGGAAATTCCTGCGTTCCCAATTAATCAGATTTTGCGTTGCTAGGTCTCATCCCTTATGATAGAAAAAAGCCAGCAGTTGCAGCTGCTGGCAGATCATTGGATCGAATTTAGCTTCTTTTTTAGCGTCGAGGGTGATGTTGGTGTTAGCACTGGCATCACCTTTGGTTTGGTGACGGACTGTCAGCCGCTCTGGCTTTTGTACGCCAGCAGGAACTCTACCCACCAGTGGAGGCGTTTTCCTTGGACCCTCCAGTCTTGTTGTTCTGATTCTAACATGTCCGCAGGACAATCCGCAGGACAATCCTATGAAAGTTCCTCAGGATTATCCTTAGGACTGCTTGGATGAGAAAAATCTTGGGGTACCATCTCGGGCATAAAAGGTAGTTCAAGTTGAATATAGGGCATGTCAGGTGGGTTGAGGTTGGCGATCGCGATACCCAGCAGCCGTACCTGTTGGGCTTGATTGAGATGGGTCAGCAACAGCGATCGCGCCATGTCAAAGATTGCGGGGTTTTCGTAGATCGGTGTGGTGACTGTACGGCTGCGGGTGATTTGCTGATAATTGGCATATTTGACCTTTAGGGTCAGAGTATACCCCCAGCGCTTCTGTCGTTCGAGTCGGGAGGCGACCTGTTGAGCAATGGTCTCCAGGGCATTAACCATGTCCTCCAGAGAGGACAGATCGGTGGAAAAGCTTTGCTCTGCACCGATAGATTTGCGAATCCGGTTAGGGTTCACGGGTCTGTTGTCCTGTCCTCTAGACATGCGGTAATAGTAGTGGCCGACTTTACCAAAGCGGGCAACCAAATCCCCTTCCTGCCAGTGCTTTAAATCTGCCCCGGTATGGATGCCTAAGGCTTTCAATTTACGGGCGGTGACTTCGCCGACGCCATAGAATTTATCAATCGGTAATGCGGCAACAAAGGATTCAACTTGATCGGGGGCAATCAAATAGAGACCGTCGGGTTTGTCCATTGCTGAGGCAATTTTGGCCAGAAACTTATTCACTGAAACGCCGGCAGAGGCAGTGAGTTGGATTTCAGTGTGGATGGTTTGTTTGATCTCACGGGCGATCGCCATAGCAGATCCGATTCCCGGTTTGTTTTCAGTCACGTCTAGATAAGCTTCGTCTAGCGCCAACGGTTCGACTAAATCGGTGTATTGGAAGAAGATTTGCTGAATCTGTTGAGAGACGGTCTTGTACACATCAAACCGGGGTCTGGCAAAAATCAGTGTGGGGCACAGTTGAGCTGCGATGCGGGAGGGCATTGCCGAATGGATGCCGTATTGGCGGGCTTCATAGCTTGCAGCTGCCACAGCCCCCCGTTTTTCGGGTCTACCTCCCACGACAATCGGTTTACCGCGATAATCGGGGTGATCTCGCTGTTCTACTGAGGCATAGAACGCATCCATGTCGATGTGGATGATTTTGCGAACAGCCATAGGCCCAGATCAGGACAAACGTATCAAGCACATACTGATCCTAAACAAGGGAAATCAAGGGGAGTCTGCGAATGGAAAAATTTATTGAATTTATCTTCGGCAGTTTGCTGGCGCTGTTTCCGATCGTGGATCCCATTGGCAGCGTTCCCATTTTTTTGATGTTGACAGCGACGGCCTCGGAGCGGGTCAGGCGTCAGTTTGCATGGCGTACAACCTTCAATGTCTTGGTCGTGCTGATTGTGTTTTTACTGGTGGGCGGCTGGATTCTCCGCTTTTTTGGTATTTCCCTAGAAGTCGTGAGAATTGCGGGCGGTATTGTGGTGTTCCATGCTGCGTGGCAAACCATGAATGCAAAGCCCAAGCTTTCGAATCAAGACAATCAGGTGGCAATTCACAGTATTGAGCAGCATGAAGATATTGCTTTTATGCCCATGACGATTCCGATGTTGGCTGGGCCGGGGTCTATTGCGGTGACTTTAGGGATTTCGGCTCAGGCAGGGCGAGAGCTGTCTTTAGACACCACGATGAATTTGGTTGCAGCCGCGATCGCGATCGCGATCCTCAGCCTGATCATTTATGTGTGTCTACGCTCGTCGTCGTATCTACTCAAGATTTTGAGCGAACGCGGCATTAGCGCTATGAGTCGCATTTTAGGATTGTTTATCTTAGCCATTGGGGTGCAGTTGATTCTCAATGGCATCGCCGATTGGTTATCGCTGATTGGTTTGATCTGATTGTTCTGGTCTGGGGGAGGTGATAGATGACGTTGGGCTGTCGGGATGGCTTTGTAACGATTGCTGCGGATGATTTTGAGCATCTGGTGATGTTTTACCAGCGCTTACTGGCGCGATCGCCGGAGGTTCTCATCCCCCAGGTTTATGCCGAATTTAAACTGCCTGGGGTGCGTCTGGGAATTTTTAAGCCCAAAGATAGTGAAGAATTTTCGGCCTCTGACAGAAGTGGGATGAGTTTGTGTTTGGAGGTGGCGGATTTAGAGGCTGCGATCGCCCACGCATCCCAAGTCAGTGGTGCGGTGTTGTCTAAAATGACGAGTGCGTCCCACGGTCGGGAACTTTACCTTTATGATCCGGTTGGGAATCGACTGATTTTACATCAATCGGTTCCATAATTTTAGGGTTTAATCTGCTTCAAGTTTGCTCAGAAATGTGGTGATGTCTTGCTCTAGCTGAGGCAGTATAGCCTCCGCCAGCTTCAGGTTGATGATGAGCTGCTCGTAATTGATGGGCACTTCATAGGCATGACGGAAAAAGTGACGGAATCCTCTGAGTCCATTTAGATGGGTGAACGTTTCCAATGAGATAACGGCAGGGCGGATACCGGGCACATCTTGCATCATGCGTTGTAAGAGAGCTGAGGGCCAACGAGCTGAATCTGAAATGTGGTTTTCAAAATGGGAGGCAATCAGTTTAAGTAAATCTTCAGCGGCGTTGTAAAAGTTGTGGAGTTGATAGGCAACGCTCTCTAATTGCACGATATCTTCGGCGGTTAATCCGTTCGCGCGATTTTCCAGGCGCTCTGAAATGCGTTGCAGGGTTGCGAACTGGGCTTTGAGATCGGTGACGAAGATTAACCGGGCGTTGCTGTCCATGCGATACCAGTCTCATGAATGCGTTGCTGAAACGGGCACTTTGCAAGTTCGATCAAATCAACATCCCGTTCTAACCAAGTCGATAATACGCTGATAGCGACAAAATAGTGTTCGGGCTTGATCGAGTTGATAGCAATATCTACGTCAGAGCGTTCGTGAAAGTGACCGGGACGAGTCAGCGAGCCAAAAATCCAAGCATGGATGATGCCGTAGTCAACGCCTTTTTCGTTGAGCCACTGCTGTACTTTTTGCAACACTAGCAGGCGCGCGTTTTCGTTGCGATCGCGTCGTTGTTGAATCAATCGATCAAGCAGGTCAGTTTTCATGTCAGGGATTGACTCCATCTACTGCCATCCTAAACCTGATCTGGGTCAATCCCGAGTTCCCGTCATTTTGCCGCTAGCTTTTCAGCCTTTTGGTATGCGTGCTCTTGGGCTTGCCGTTCTTGCTCTGTATCGGTAAGGAACCAGTTACCGGCGCGATCGCACCATCGCAGCCAATCTCCAGGAATACCCTCAAAGTTCCCTGGTCAAAGTCCTAGCCCGAGTTCCAGTTCATCAAGCCAGATCAGTTGTTCGTTTGTCCCCATCTCCACTTTTTTGGGAGCTTACGGTCAACGACCTTCACACCCGTAACTGCGATAATCCCATCAGCTAATTCCTGCGCCATGACGGGAATGAACCGTTCCATGTTGTTACGGTAGTTGGCTTTCCAAAACTCAATCAATTTGGCTTTGGCGTCTTCATTCACAAGCACAGTTTTATCAGGCAAAATCAGCACCATAGCGACATGACCTGTGTTTTCTGTGACGGCAAATACACAGTCTTCGCGATCAGCAATCAGCCCTTTGTGCCAGTAGTCGATGTGTTCCTGTAGTTCGTATTCATAGAGAGAATATTCCATCTTCTCTCCGTGGAGTAAGGCTGTACGGAGGCGGCTTTCAATTTGTTGCTTTTTCATCAGCACTTTTAACCGGGGGAGTTTGCTGCGTTTGTTATTGACAATGGTATCAATGTGGATGAAAAAAGCTAAGTGAGCGATCGCCCACCTAGCTTCATTAAACACACGAACGCTTAAGTCGTCACTAACTCAGGCGGCAAGCGCTTAAACGATAGGCGCTCATTCTCTACATCAACAAAAATCATGTCACCTTCAGTGAACTCACCGCGCAGAATGTGCTTAGCAATCGCAGTTTCTAATTCCCGCTGAATCGCGCGCTTCAATGGCCGTGCCCCATAAACTGGGTCGTAACCCACCTCAGCAATGAAGTCCACTGCCGCATCGGAAAGCCGTAGGGACATCTTGCGATCGTCTAATCGCTGTTCTAGACGCTTTACCTGGAGCTTCACAATTTCACCCAGTTGATCTTTCCGCAGCGCATGGAAGATGATCATCTCATCGACTCGGTTGAGAAACTCGGGGCGGAAATTAGACCGCATGGCGTCTAACACACGCGATCGCATTTCGTCGTATTGTGAGTCATCTCCGGCCACATCCAAGATGTACTGGGAGCCGATGTTGCTGGTCATAATGATGATGGAATTTTTGAAGTCCACTGTATGCCCTTGGGCATCAGTGACGCGGCCATCATCGAGCACCTGCAGCAACACATTAAACACGTCCGGGTGGGCCTTTTCGATTTCGTCGAATAAGATCACCGCAAACGGGCGGCGACGGATGGCCTCCGTCAGTTGGCCCCCCTCGTCGTAACCCACATATCCAGGGGGAGCACCAATCAGGCGAGATACGGAATGTTTTTCCATGTATTCCGACATATCGATGCGCACCATGGCATCTGAGGTGTCAAATAGATAAGCAGCAAGGGCTTTAGCCAGTTCTGTCTTACCCACACCCGTGGGACCTAAAAAGATAAAGCTGGCAGTGGGCCGATTAGGATCGGCAAGTCCGGCCCGCGATCGCTGAATAGAATCAGCCACCGCTGTCACCGCTTCATCTTGGCCGATGACCCGACGATGGAGTTCATCTTCAAGCTGCAGCAGCTTTTGCATTTCCGACTGCACCAGCTTGCTAACCGGAATTCCGGTCCACTTAGAAATAATTTCAGCGATGTCTTCTTCCATAACCTCTTCCCGCAGCAGGGTTTTGCCGCTGGTTTGGGTTTCTAGCAGTTGGGCTTCTGATTTTTCTAGGGATCGTTGTAGGTCAGTCAGCTTGCCATATTTCAATTCGGCTGCGCGGTTGAGGTCATAGTCTCGCTCGGCCTGCTGAATTTCGATATTGACCCGGTCGATTTCTTCTTTAGTGGACTGAATGTGGTCGATGATGTCTTTCTCAGACTGCCACTGGGCATTGAGTCCCCGCTGGTCTTCTTTAAGATCCGCTAATTCTTTTTCCAGGCGTCCCAGCCGATCTAGAGAACCCGTATCGGTTTCCTTTTGCAGTGAGAGTTTTTCCATTTCCAACTGCAAGATCTTGCGATCGACTTCGTCTAATTCTTCCGGTTTGGAAGTGATTTCCATCTTTAACTTGGCGGCGGATTCATCCACCAAGTCGATGGCTTTGTCAGGCAAAAAGCGATCGCTAATGTAGCGCGTTGACAGCGTTGCTGCTGCTACCAGGGCACTGTCGGAGATTTTTACCCCGTGATGCACTTCGTAACGCTCTTTGAGCCCCCGTAAGATGGAAATGGTGTCTTCGACTGTCGGCTGATCCACATACACCTGCTGGAAGCGCCGTTCTAATGCAGCATCTTTTTCGATGTACTTACGGTACTCGTCTAAGGTGGTGGCCCCAATGCAGCGCAGTTCACCCCTTGCCAGCATGGGTTTGAGCAGGTTACCCGCGTCCATTGCGCCCTGGGTTGCCCCTGCACCGACAACGGTGTGAATTTCGTCGATAAACAGAATGATTTGGCCTTTAGAGTCGGTGACTTCCTTCAGCACGGCTTTGAGGCGTTCTTCAAATTCACCGCGATACTTCGCACCGGCGATCAGGGCTCCCATGTCGAGGGCAATCAGCTTGCGGTCTTTGAGTGATTGGGGCACATCGCCGCTGACGATACGTTGGGCTAACCCTTCTGCGATCGCGGTTTTACCCACCCCCGGTTCCCCAATCAGCACAGGGTTATTTTTGGTCCGGCGAGACAAAATTTGGATGGTCCGGCGGATTTCGTCATCGCGCCCAATCACGGGATCAAGCTTGCCTTCTTTGGCAAACTGGGTCAAATCCCGTCCATACTTTTCTAAAGACTCGTATTTGCCTTCGGGGTTTTTATCCGTCACCTTTTGATTGCCTCGAATCTCTTGAATAGCGTCCCTTAATTTAGTTTCGGTGAGATTGAACGCCTGAAACAAGGTTTTGCCAAAGCGATCATCGTTGACATAGGCCAAAATCAGATGCTCGATGGAAATATAATCGTCTTCGTATTCCTTGCGAAGCGCGTCCGCCCGATCGAGCAAGGTATCAAGGGAACGACCTAAATAAACTGAGGTACCGCTACCTGAGACCTGGGGCTTTGACTGGATAAATGCCTCGGTTTTTTCTCGAAGCTGACTGATGTTAATTTCTAGCTTATTAAAAATACTGACTGCCAAGCCTTCTTGTTCGAGTAGCGCCGTCATCAGGTGCTCACTTTCGATTTGTTGCTGCTGGGCTTGCTTGGCAATTTCAGGAGTACGCGCGACCGCACTCCAGGCTTTGTCTGTAAATTGGTTGGGATTAGTGGGTTGCATCGATTAAGCTGCCCCTCATGACTAGCTCATTTTTTCGTTATGACTGCATTGTAAGGAGCTAGAAGCTTAGAGTGAGATCGGTGTTTACGATTATTCGAGGCGGTTTGCCGCCGCAGTCCGGTTGTATGCGAATGCGCTAATTGAACTCTTCATCGTCGCCAAAGATATCGTCAAAGTCATCTTCGATGAGTTCTGCTGTGGCGATCGCATCTTTTTTACCCGCCTGATTCTCAGAGGATTGAGCTACTGCTTCTGGTCTGGGAATAGACGGCGAACGGGGTGGAATTTTGATCACGGGCTTAGACGGTTTGGGCTTGCGCGTTGAGGTTGCCCACTCTTGCACCCAGTCTTTGAGAATGACCGCGCTTTGCCACAGGGAGGGTTTGGGCCGGGTCGGTTTGTCAGGCTGATCTGATCCTGAAGCGGGACTAGGAGGATTCTGGTAAGTTCTTCGGGAAAGTCTCTGAGCGGTTTCTGATTTGGGTGGGACGGCCTGAGAGTGCGGCGGTGATTGGGGAGGTTCAGATTCAAGCGTTATTTCAGAGAGATTGTCTGTAGTTTGAACCGCTGCATTAGGAGCGATCGCGTTTTTGGATGCGGTGTCGAGATCATCCTCAGGCCAGTTGGATTCCTCCGGTTCTAGGGGGGACGGTTGGGGCCGCACCTCTTCTTTTGCCGTGATCGCAGCCTGCTCTAAATTGGGTTCATCGCTTAAGTTCGCTGTAGAACTAGTGTCATCCTGATCATGGGTAGGCGTCCCGTTGTGCCCTAGTTCTGTTAGATTTTCAGGGGCGGGTACTGCTATCGTGGCTGGTGTCGGCTCGTTTTTGGGCTGTTCCGCTATCTCAACGGGTTCACCGTCAGCAGTTTTGATCACAGATGCTATATCGACGGTGTTTGCAGCCGCTTGAATCGCTTTTTCTTGCCCATTGCCAGGGGGCATATCTGCATTGCTCGGCGATAGTTCAGGTTGGGGGATAGGAACTTCTATGGCAATCTCAATGGTTTCTGCGGGTAGGACAGCTTCACCCGGAAGGTCTTCTAGATACTCATACTGGTAGCGAAAGCGCAGTTTAGCCGTAGTGGGGCGCGGCTTATGCCGATCAATTTTGACGGTGGGCGCAACCTTGGGTGTCATTGACACTGGCTTGGTCACCTCAGTGGCCAGCTTGCGACTGCGATTGCCCAATGCTTTCACCTGAGCTAGTCCCGGCAAATCGGTGACTGCGTCTACGGTGCTACTGGCAAGTTCGCCCATGGCGGGCAAAATATCATCATCGGCAATGGGGGTACGCAGATTTTCTGGGGTGCGCGATCGTCGCAGCGACAGCATTTGCCACTCCAAAGATAGCAGCAGGGCCACACTCGCCGTTTGCCCCAGTAGCACCGCTCCAGTCATGCGCCCAGCACAAAACCACAACACCAGAGCATAGAACATACCAACTCCGCTCCAGGCAAAGTCCTGTCTGCGGTGTACCTCCGGAAAAAAAAACGCTGCCATGTACAGCCCAAAGCTGCCAAACCCCACAGCTAATGCCAATAGATTGGCCAACATGCTCAAATGATTTGCCCTATTCAGTCGCTCTTCCTAGGGTATAACGGTTGGCAATGGATTAGAGAGATTAAGATGCGCCTGATCGTTTACTAAAGAGCACGAGCACCGTTTTGACAATCAATTTGATGTCGTATAGCAGGCTCCAGTTTTCCTGATATCGTAAATCGAGGCGAATGACGTCTTCAAATTTTTTGATTGTGGAGCGGCCATGGACTTGCCATTCTCCTGTCATACCGGGTTTGACATTTAGGCGCTGCCACTCTGGGACTTCATATTGTTCAATTTCGTCAGGGGTAGGGGGCCGGGTGCCGACTAAGCTCATCTCGCCCTTGAGCACGTTCCAGAACTGGGGAAACTCATCAAGGCTAGTTTTGCGGAGCAATCGGCCAATGGGCGTAATCCGAGGATCATTCTCGTTTTTAAATAGCGGGCCATCCACCTGGTTTTGCACTTGTTGCTTCAAGGCTTCGGCATTCACGACCATGGAGCGAAATTTCCAAATCTTAAAGCGGCGTCCCATCCAAGAGCAGCGGGTTTGACCAAACAATACCGGGCCGCCGTCGTGCAGCTTAATCGCGATCGCGATGGGAATAGCGATAACTGCCGTAATCACTAATCCAACTAGTGCGCCGATTATATCCAGTAAGCGTTTCAATTTTGAGTCAACAGATGGGTGAGTGGCCTGAGGTAAGGTTGGTTTGGGCTGCTTGGTTGATTCAGGTTCAGCTTGATCTGGGGCAGATACTTCGAGGGTGAAGATCTGGTCTAGATCCGTCATCTTCAGCGCCATCATGACCTGGGGTGGCACATCTCTCAAAATGAGCTGACTACCGTGGGAGTCACAAAGCTTGCGGCAGATGACCAAAGCACCAATGCCGCTGCTGTCAATAAAAGCTGTGTGAGAAAAGTCTAAAACGATCCGGGCAATCTCCGGAAAGTCTTGGTGTAACGTCTGACAGGTCTGCTTAAACTCAACTGCTTCAAGTACCGTAAATGAAGCTGGGAGCGTTATCTGACAGACCTGATCGCAGACTAGAGGGCTGTAATCTACAGAACCAGAAGTATCAACCATAACTTTATTACTGCAACTGCCACCAAAGAACGCTGGGAAAGCCCATGTCTCTATAATTCCCTACTACACCCGAAGTTGGCCATAACAGACTGCTTTATGCAATCAATAAGGTTATTGTCAATGGGTTACGGCTGTTTAAGCATTGACTGCCAAACCTTAGGCATGTTTTCGGGTCTAAACCCTATCCGACTTGAAACCTTGAGTTTGAGTTTAGGGCAAACTGTGAATTTGCCTACAGCCAAGGTTTGTATCAAGTTTAAAGAAAGCCTAGCTCACAACTTTGCGAACTAGGCTTTTGATCTGAGTATGGCAGCACGAGCGCTGTCCCAATTATTCGAGAATTGTGTCAACTGAGGTTGAACTGGTTGCTGTGAGTTGAGGCGCAGATAAGATGCGGGAGTAAAGCGGTCCAGTTTCTCGAGCCATCAGCGGCAGTGTTCCTTGCACTTGATCGGCCACTTGAACCGTTTTCACGTCATAGGTTTCCGTGGCTAGACGAGGATAAACACCAATGGCAATGATGGGAACCAGTAAACACATGGCAATGAAACTTTCCCGAGGCTTAATGTCTGAGAAACTCGCCATTGCGTCAGACAGCTTCTCGCTGGGATTGCCGTAGAAAATGCGACGCAGCATCGACAGCAAGTAAATGGGTGAAAGAATCACACCAATGGCTGCCAGCACAATGATTGCAACCTTGAAAAACTCGCTGTAAGCATCACTCGTAGCAAAGCCTAAGAAGATAGACAGCTCACCTACGAAACCGCTCATACCGGGTAAAGCAAGGGATGCCATTGAGCCAGCTGTAAAGAGCGCAAACTCTACAGGCATCGCTTTAGCCATTCCCCCCATCTGATCCATGGCTAAGGTATGAGTCCGCTCATAAGTCACCCCAGATAAGAAGAAGAGGACAGCGGCGATCAACCCATGGGAGATCATTTGCAGCAATGCACCGCTGATACCTAAAGTGGTGAATGCAGATAGCCCAAGTAGGACAAAGCCCATGTGTGCTACAGAAGAGTAGGCCATGCGGCGCTTGAGATTATCCTGGCCAAAGGCAGTCAGCGAAGCGTAAATAATGTTGATAATGCCCAGCACTGCCAAAACAGGTGCAAAGTAGACGTGAGCATCGGGCAGCATTTCCAAATTCATTCGGATCAAACCATACCCGGCCATTTTCAGCAGAACTCCAGCCAAAATCATCGACACGGGAGCAGGCGCTTCGCTGTGAGCGTCAGGTAGCCAAGTATGGAAGGGGAAAATCGGTAGCTTTACGCCAAAGGCAATTAAGAAACCGATATAAGCCAGCACCTGGAACGTTAAAGAGTAATCCTTCATGCCCAGTTCGGCCATGCTGAAGGTGATGTTATCGCCGTAGAAAGCCATGGCTAAGCCAGCGATCAAAATGAAGACTGACCCAACAGCGGTATAGAGGATGAACTTAGTTGCGGCGTAGAGACGCTTCTGACCGCCCCAGATTGAAATTAATAAATAGACCGGTACAAGCTCAAGCTCCCACATGAGGAAGAACATCAGCAGGTCTTGGGCTAGGAAAACACCCACTTGGGCGCTGTACATCAGCAACAGCAGCGCGAAGTAGAGCTTAGACTTTTCGGTGACGTTCCACGAGGCTAAAATTGCCAGCGTCGTGACCAGCCCTGAGAGGACGACTAAAGGCATGGAGAGGCCATCAGCAGCGACTGACCAGTTGAAGCCAATCTGTGGAACCCAGCTGTAACTTTCAATAAGCTGTAACCCTGAAATTTGGGGATCGTAATGCTTCCCAAAAGTAAAGAGAATCAGCGCAAACTCTAATAAGCCCACACCAAGGGCGTACCAACGAACTGTCTTACCCTGCGAGTTAGGCAATGCCGGGATCAATAGGGCAGCCAAGGCGGGGAAGAAAATTAAAGCAGTCAACCACGGAAGTTGTTCACTAACCATCACAATTTACGTGAATTCAACAGAACAGCAGCGCATCTCGAATACGGCCCGCTTGGAGCAGGACTCTAGCTTTAGGCGACTTGAGTGCTAAGAAATCGTTATCCATCGTGCGGTGGATATTACCTGGTTTCGCAGCGGCCTCACGTATGGATAAGGTCGGAGGAATCCAGCACTCAGCGCTTAAGCCCCGTAGAGCATTTGACTAGGTAAGCCAACCGTTGGAGACATCAATGAGGATTTATACCTACTAATTTGATGCGCCCGTTTTAGTATATAAAACTTAATCAACATTTGATAAGGTAAAAACGCCTAAAATCCGTCTGATTTTCAAGAAAATCAAGACATAGTAAAGTTTTCAGGATTTTTCTGTTTAAGAATCAATAAAAATAATCACTTTTATTGATGTAAATCTATGTAAAGTTTAATTGGGTTCAATTAACGCGCCGTCAAAGTCTAGGGAAAGGATCTGGGTATCAACTTTAAATTTTGGGTTTTGCCATGCCTGTAACATTTCGTTACAGATCGATGTAGCGATTGCTTCCTTGGTGATGGCTAACAAAGTGGGGCCGGCACCGCTGATCACCAGTCCGCATGCGCCTGCTGCTTGGCTTGCTTGCTGCACTGTTTCAAACCCTGGAATTAAAGTCTGACGGTAGGGCTGATGGATGCGATCGCGGAGAGCGGCTTTTAACCACTGTTCGTTTCCCGTCTCTAGTCCCCGGAGTAGCATTCCCAGATGAGCCATGTTAAAGATGGCATCGGCTTTGGTGTAGTGAGTGGGTAAGACTTTTCGGGCTGCGACAGTCGACAGTTCAAAATCAGGAACAGCAACGATCGCTTTGATGGAGTCATGCCAGGGGACATCACAGATTACCCAGCGATTATCTGCGTCTTGAGCCGCCAGGTGACAACCGCCGAGTATTGCCGGAACAACGTTATCGGGATGGCCTTCAATCGCGATCGCGAGGTTGGTAATTTCTTCTGAAGTTAGAGGATAATCTGCGATCGCGTTTGCGCCCAATAATCCCCCCACAATTGCAGTGGATGAACTGCCAAGACCTCGCGCTAGCGGCACATCGAGTTCTATCTCTATGCAAACGGCAGGGGGCGCCTGTTGTTGCTTCTGGTAAAAGATGTCAAAAGCCTGATATGCCAGGTTATCGGGTTCGGTACTGACCCGATCGGCATCTTTGCCAGAAATGAGAATCTCAAGGGTGCCGGGTGCTGCGTCTAGAGCGGTGAAGCGGAAGCGATTGTAAAGGGTGAGCGCAGCCCCGAGGCAGTCAAAGCCGGGGCCGATGTTTGCGGTGGTAGCGGGTACCGTAACCAAAAAAGAGTCGGGCACAGCGGTCTCAACCAATGCGTCAAAATGGACAAAGGACAGCACTGATATGATTGCTGTCAAGGGATTATGCTATCAGGTTGCTGACTACGCATAGTGGAGAGAGAAGGAAATGTCGCGATCGCTTAATGGTTTTAAGACGCTGGGTATATCAGTACTGTATGCGGGGAGTGCAGTCGGGGGAATAGCGTTCTCGACGTTGACGACCACAGCTGCAACGGCGATCATGACCGGACCTGCCAATCCAGTGACTGGACTTCATGCCTCCAATAGCACAGCTTTGGGGCAGGTCAATACCGACCCGACCCCACCTTTCCCCGATGTGCCCCTTGATCAATGGGGATATACCGCTGTGGAGCGACTTGCGGAAAACTATGGTTGCATCGTCGGCTATCCGGACGGCACCTTTCGCGGTGATGAACCATTGACGCGTTATGAATTTGCTGCCGCAATGGCTGCCTGCTTGGACGCGTCTCTTGAGAATACAAGACCCCCAGTTTCAGAAGTGCAGGAAATTCAACAAGATTTGCAGCGTCAATTGGACTGTCTCACAGGGGATGTCGATCGCTTGGAGGGTAATCCGACCGATGCCTCAACTCCCAATGCTGAAAGCTGTGCTGAGTTTTGAGATGATTTCTTAGATAGTGCTTGCTTGGCCGACGGTGGTTTAAAAATGGCTGCGATCGCGGATTGCAGCCACCATGCGATCGCAGACTTCATCCACCGATAAACTACCCAGGTCGCCTTCGGCGCGGGTGCGAATGCTCAGGGTGTTAGCCTCTAGTTCTTTTGCCCCCACTACTGCCATCACGGGGATTTTGGCTTTTTCGGCATTGCGGATCATTTTGCCCAAGCGATCGCCGCTGGTATCGAACTCGGCTCGTACCCCGTGATTATGTAGCCGATCAATCACTTGTTGGACAAAGCCCACTTGTTCCTCGGTGACAGGGAGCAATCTCGCCTGCACGGGAGCCATCCAAAACGGAAAATCTCCAGCGTATTCTTCGATCAAAATGCCGATTAATCTCTCTAGAGAACCAAAGGGAGCCCGGTGGATCATCACCGGACGTTGACGGGATCCATCTTCAGAGACATACTCCAATTCAAACCGCTCGGGCAGATTGTAATCAACCTGTACTGTACCCAGCTGCCATTCGCGACCCAGAGCATCGGTAAAAATGAAGTCGAGCTTTGGTCCATAGAAAGCCGCTTCACCGACCCCTTCAAAGTGATTCATGCCCAGAGTTTCAACGGCGCGGCGAATGGCATTTTGAGATTTTTCCCAGACATCGTCAGAGCCAATATATTTGTCAGAGGCCGGATCGCGGAAACTTAAGCGAGCTTTAAAGTCTTTGAGCTGGAGGCTCTTAAACACGGCCAAAGTCAGATCGACCACTTTGAGAAATTCATCATCCAGTTGGTTCGGGGTGACAAACAGGTGGGCATCATCCACGGTAAAGCCGCGAACGCGGGTCAGACCGCCCAGTTCACCCGATTGTTCATAGCGGTATACGGTACCAAATTCTGCGAGTCGCATTGGCAACTCTTTATAGGAGCGCAGCTCGTTTTTATAAATCTGAATGTGGAAGGGGCAGTTCATCGGCTTCATCACAAAGCCTTGCTCATTGGTACGATCGGCGTCATCTTCCGCCATCATCGGGAACATATCTTCTTGATATTTTTGCCAGTGCCCAGACGTCTTGAACAAATCGATCCGACCAATATGGGGCGTAATCACAGGCAAATAGCCCCGCTTGACTTGTTCTTGTTCGAGAAAGTCTTGGAGGGTAGAGCGCAAAACAGTGCCCTTTGGTGTCCACAAAGGCAGGCCCGGCCCGACATCGTCAGCAAACAAAAATAGCCCCAGTTCTTTACCCAACTTGCGGTGGTCTCGGCGTTTTGCCTCTTCCTGCCGCCGTTTGTATTCCTGGAGCTGTTCAGGGGTTTCCCAAGCGGTGCCGTAGATCCGCTGGAGTTGGGCTTGAGTTGCGTCACCCCGCCAGTAGGCTCCGGCTACGCTTTCGAGATCAAAAGCTTTTGGGTTGAGATCTTTAGTGGTTTCTACGTGGGGGCCAGCACACAGATCCCACCACTGATCGCCCAAGTGATATAGGGTAATGGGATCTTCTAGGCCTGCCAAAATCTCAAGTTTGTAAGGCTCTCCTAAGGCTTCGATACGTTTTTGAGCTTCCTCACGGGTCACTTCTTCTTGAACGACAGGCAAACCCTTTTTGACGATTTTGATCATTTCTTTTTTGATCGCCTTCAAATCCGCCTCAGTAAAGGGATCGGGACTGTCGAAATCGTAATAAAAGCCATAATCGATCCAGGGGCCAATCGTCACCTGAGCCTTCGGAAATAAATTTTGCACCGCCATCGCCATGACGTGAGAAAAGGTGTGGCGAATTCGTTTGAGATGCTCTGATTCGTCGGTACGGGGGAGATAAATTTTCTCTGACTCAGGGTGCGACATTGTGTTGTCCAGCTATGCTTAGCAGTCTTTGTTAAGTCTAAAACTTTAAGCTGAAAACGAGTGAGTTGATTGGAATGAGGTCGCAAAAGAGTCCATAGCGTGAGCCAGGAAAGGAGATCAGAATGCGATCGAGGGGATCCGCATAGGAGATTAATCCTACTGCTGCTCAACGGTAGACGCTACTCTCCATCCCTTTATTTCCCATCTCCGTGTCAAAGCATGAACTCCTCCTACTGCTCTTCTCCCTCGCATCCATGAGCCTTTGAGCCTATTTAGCGCTAAGCTAAGTATATATCGCTAGGCAGATATACGCAGTTCCCGTTTCACCCTGTTATTGACTGAGAAATTCTATGGCAATCCATGAGCCTACCCAGACTAATGCTCAAAGTTCCCTATCTGAGAGGGAATTGCAAATCGTAGAGTTGGTGGCTGCGGGGCTAACTAATCAAGAGATTTCTGAAAAGCTGGAAATTAGTAAGCGCACCGTCGATAATCACGTCAGCAACATTTTGACCAAAACGGCCACGGGTAATCGGGTAGCGCTGGTGCGTTGGGCATTGCAGTGGGGTAAGGTTTGCATTGACGATGTCAACTGCTGTACGTTGCCTAATGTTGGACATGAAGCCGAAAAATCTGTGTAAGCGCTGTGACTAACGAAGCTCAAGCTGATAAGACTCTAGCTAGCAATACTCAAAGTCCTGAGCTCCTTGATGATGCTCAACCGAATCGTTCAGATGACGGAACTGTGGCTGATGATGCTCAATCTGACCTGCAAGATGCAACAGCATCTGAAGAGTTACGACAGCTTCAGTATCAATTGCGATGTCCTCAACTGCCGCTTGCGGTTTATCGAGAGGTGGCGGCTCATCTCCGTCAGCTAGATGGGGTTGAAACTGGGCTCTTACCCCAGACTTCTCAAGAATTTGATTATTTACAAAGTCAGGTAGGTGGGTTGTGGGTTCGCTATCCGGAGGTTGGGGCAGAGGCGTATCAACAACAGGTAGAAGCAATTCTTAAGTATTATGGGGAACGCTATCGTCCCTGGGAAACTATTATCCGTTAGTTAGGGCATCGCTGAGACGATGTGCTAATGTGCAGCGTTTAGTTTGGGTTTAATTGCGATTCATGGGTAGCTTGCAATCACTTCCAGGGACAGAAGATATTCTGCCAATTTCTCAATTTGTGGGCCAAGAGGTGAAGGTGGCAGAAATTGCTATTTGGCAACGGGTTGAGGCGACAGCGCGGGAAATTTTGCGGCGAGCTGTTTATCGCGAGATTCGCACACCGATTTTTGAGCAGACGCCCTTGTTTGAGCGGGGTATTGGTGAGGCCACAGATGTGGTGGGTAAGGAAATGTATACCTTTCGCGATCGCGGCGATCGCTCTTTGACCCTGCGCCCAGAAAATACCGCAGGCGTGGCTCGGGCCTATACTCAACACAACCTGCATGCCCAGGGTGGGGTACAACGGCTTTGGTATACCGGGCCGATGTTTCGCTATGAACGGCCCCAAAAAGGTCGCCAGCGACAGTTTCACCAGCTTGGGGTTGAGGTTTTGGGTAGCCGCGATCCGCGCGCTGATGTGGAAGTGATCGCGATCGCAACGGATATTCTCAACGCCGTAGGGTTGAAAAATCTGGTCTTTTATCTGAATTCGGTGGGTAATCCCAGCGATCGCCAACAGTATCGTGAGGCCCTGGTAGCTTACCTCACGCCTTATAAAGCCGACCTTGATAAAGACTCCCAAGATCGCCTCACTCGAAACCCCCTACGCATCCTCGACAGCAAGGATGAAAAAACCCAAGCGATTGCTCAAGCCGCCCCCAGCATTCTCGACTACCTATGTGACGACTCTAAGCAGCACTTTGAAGCCGTTCAGCAGCAGCTGACTGACCTAGGGATTGTTTATCAGCTCAATCCTCGATTGGTGCGCGGCCTCGATTACTACACCCACACGGCCTTTGAAATCCAATCGGAAGATCTCGGTGCCCAAGCTACGGTTTGTGGTGGTGGGCGCTATGACGGGTTGGTGAGTGAACTGGGCGGCCCAGAGACTCCAGCAGTAGGCTGGGCGATGGGGTTGGAAAGATTGACGCTGCTATTACAACAGCTCAACCCGCCGAGCGTGGCAACGCTCGATTTTTACGTGGTGTCGCGGGGCGTTCGAGCTGAAGCCCAATCGATCAAACTTGCTCAAATGCTTCGACAACTAGGCTTTTCTGTAGAAATTGATCTCAGCAGTTCTGCTTTTGGGAAACAGTTCAAACGGGCCGACCGGAGTGGTGCTGCTGCCTGCCTGATTTTAGGCGATGCCGAAGCTGAGAATGAAACTGTCCAGCTCAAGTGGCTCAAAACGGGGGATCAAGCGGCCTGGACGCAAGCTGATTTAGTCGCAAAACCGGAGGAACTCCGTCAGCAAATTGCTCAAAGTTTAGAAGCTTGACAGACTTGACCAGTTGCTAGGGGAGTTCAATCTCGAACAGGTTAGGAAGCTTGCTGTGGCGTTGAGTAGGCCAGGGTAAAAACGTGATCAGCAAAATGCCAATACTGATACAAACCCCCGACCAAATGGCCAAGATCGTGCTGACGATTTCGTCATGGCCTAAGATCCCGTCAGCGATAGGATAGAGCATCACTGGTGCAACGATGAAGCCAAATAACCGCCAAAATGCTGCGCCCCTGAAGCCAGCTTTTTGAATCACCATTGTCCACCATAGACCCCAGACGATGGGCAATATAGCCACATGAGAGAGCATCGACAGAACAATGTTTAGGGGTTCTCCCGTCCAGCTTGCGAGCCAACCAAAGAATACTGCGAACATCTGATCTATATCCGTGCTTCAGGTCAATTTTATGGTGCCCAAAACTACCGATGATGTATTGCTCAATGCGGCTATTTCTAACTTATCTGTGGCTGAAAAGCCTTTGAGAGTTAGCTTTAGAAGCCCTAATCAACCTGGAGATTATACGTATATTTACTGATTCGAGTTGTGGATGTTACTGAGTTAATGTTCAAAAATATTGGTATATTGCAGCAAATCTAAATCAACAAAAGTGTGGATCATGGCGAAACACTGCTGCGCAAGTTCCCAGCGGCCTTCTCGCTTGAGCATAGCCACGAGCTTTGTGTGAATCTCATGGAGATAACGCACATCGTTGGCGGCATAGCTGAGTTGTTCCGCTGTTAGATTGACGGGGTTGCCCCAGTCTGAGCTTTGGGCTGATTTATCCAGTTCAATTCCGGTGAGTTCTTTCACCAATTCTTTTAAGCCGTGGCGGGGGCTGTAGGTGCGGCTGAGTTTGCTCGCGATTTTGCTGCAAAATACTGGAGCGACGTGGATGCCCAAATGATGTTTAAGCGTGGCTAGGTCAAATCGAGCAAAGTGGAACAGTTTTAAGCTGTTGGGGGATTCCATTAAGGTTTTGAGATTGGGTGCTTCGGTTTGACCGAGTTCGATGCGAATGGCGCTGACATAGCCGGTTGGGTCACAAAGCTGGACTAAACAGAGGCGATCGCGTTGGGGCAGCAATCCCATGGTTTCCGTATCTCCTGCGATCACGCTGGCTTTTAGATAGCGATCTAGCAGATCAGCCGGCAAATCGCGATCGCAAACCTGAAAATTTTCTGCGCCCATAGTCTTGTCCTGTGGTGAATATTGGAGAGATGACCCCTGAGATTGTTCCGATTGTGCCCATCAAGTACTAGGGGCGGGCATTTGCCCACCCGCTATCCTACCGTCATTGACTCAATCTGTGAGGCAAGACTCTACTGCAAATTGCCCAAAGCCTTAGCAACGGTTTGAACGTCTTTGTCTCCTCGGCCAGAGCAGTTGATCACCAGATAAGGACTGCCCTCCAGCGTGGGGCAAAGTTTGTCTAAGTAGGCAAACGCGTGGGCTGTTTCAAGGGCAGGAATAATGCCTTCCAGTCGTGACACCTGCTGTAAGGCTTCTAGGGCTTCTTGATCAGTGACGCTGTAATATTCGGCCCGGCCAATTTCTTTTAAATAACTATGCTCTGGACCAACCCCTGGATAATCAAGACCAGCGCTAATGGAATGAGCTTCTGTGACTTGGCCGTCTTCGTCTTGTAGTAGATAGCTCATCGCCCCATGCAGAACACCGACGCGTCCTGCCGTTAGGGTGGCTGCATGCTTTTCTGTTGCGACCCCTTCTCCAGCGGCTTCGACGCCGATTAACCGCACAGATTCATCGGGGACGAATTCATGGAATAGGCCCATGGCATTGGAACCGCCGCCGACGCAGGCCAACAAAATATCGGGTAGGCCGCCCCATTTTTCTTGGCACTGGATTCGGGTTTCTTGACCAATCACGGTGTGGAAATCGCGTACGATTTTGGGATAGGGGTGGGGGCCAGCAACAGAACCCAAGATGTAGTGGGTGTTTTCCACATTGGTGACCCAGTCGCGGATAGCTTCAGAGGTGGCGTCTTTTAAGGTACCTGTCCCGGCTTCCACTGGGCTGACGGTGGCTCCCATCAGGCGCATGCGAAACACGTTGAGCGATTGTCGCTCCATATCTTGCACACCCATGTAAATTACGCACTCAATGCCAAACCGGGCACACACCGTTGCGGTCGCCACCCCATGCTGTCCGGCACCCGTTTCAGCGATCACCCGCTGTTTGCCCATGCGCTTTGCCAGCAAGACCTGACCCAGGGCATTATTGATTTTGTGAGCACCCGTATGGTTGAGATCTTCGCGCTTGAGGTAAATTTGAGGGCCGCTACCGTCCGGGCGAGCGTAGTGTTGTGTGAGCCGTTCGGCAAAGTAAAACGAACTGGGGCGACCCACGTAGTCTTTGAGCAACCCTTGAAGTTCTGCCTGAAATTCAGGATCGGTAAAATATTGGTCAAAGGCGGCTTCCAATTCAGCCAGGGCAGGCATTAGCGTTTCGGGGACATATTTGCCGCCAAATTGGCCAAAGCGGCCTAGCAGGTCGGGACGCACGGCGATATCCGTCAGTTTCTGGGTGCTGGGTGTTTGAGGAGGATGGGAAATGGGGGCCACAAGCTTTTACCAGGAATGCGATGAGTAGCCCTCATTATAGAAAGGGGACAAGGTATTTGGAAATGCTAGCTTGCTAGGGAGTTTGCCAGATGCCTACTGAACCTTAGGTTCAGTAGGCATCTGGCAAAAATGTTCCTGTTAAGTCATAGATTTACTCAGGTCGAGACTCACTTACGAAAGTTCATTAAGTCAAGATAAATCCTATCCGCAACTTGAAACTTGTGGTGAGACTCCCCGTCCCGATCTTTCAATAGCGCTAGATGTTTTTAACAAAATTGAGAAACTTTATGACGCATTCAACATTGTTGGCAGGTAAGCTGTTGGCTGGAAAACTGGCGATCGCGATCGCGGGCCTCACTGCACTCACGGCCCTACCCATGCCTGTCCTTGCCTTTGACTATGAAACTCAAGCTGGAGAAACCGCAGGTAACCCAGAAGGTCAGCCCCTCTACACCGTTGGCATTGATGCTAGCGATATTGGCGACAGCTTTACCGTTGACTGGCTGCTGCCTGCCCAAGGCGATATTCCTGACCTGTCTGCGACGGCAGCAATCACGGTGGCAGAATTTACGGATAGTCGGATTATTCTCGATGTTCAAATTACTAACCAGACCACGGCATCGTTTCAGGCTGCCTTGATGAGTCTGGGCTTTGGGCTAGCGGGGGTGAGTAGTATCGATATCGTTGCGATCGACGGCAGCACCCGCACGTTTGACAGTGTGATTATCAATGGTAATCAGAACTTCCCGGGTGGATTTAAGGACATTAATGTCTGTCTATTCTCTTCCAATAACTGTAGCGGTGGTGCTGTTGATAACGGTCTACAGGCAGGCGAAGTGGACTCAGTTCGATTAGTGCTGACGGGTAGCTTTAGCTTGGAAACAGGAATTGTGCTTCAGTCTTTCCCTATGAAGTTCCAAACCGAAGCGGGTAGTTTTGAACTGGCAGGTAGCTTTGAGGCGTCTGCAGAAACTGAAGAAACCGAAGAAAATGAGCTGTCTGCTGAAGTCACAGAATCGATTTATCAAGCCATCGTTTCAGAAACCACGGTGTCTCAATCGGAACTACGCGTGGTGGAATATAATCGCGCCACTTGGCCCAATGGCTGTTTGGGTCTGGGAGAGCCAGATGTAGCCTGTACAGAAGCCTTGGTGTCTGGCTACCGGGTGGTCGTCGCCAGCGAAGACTATGCCTGGGTATATCGCACCAATGCCACTGGTTCTGTATTGGTGCTAGACCAAGCCGCAACGCAGGCATATGCCTCATCTTCAACCTATTCTTACTATCGGTATTCAGAAACAACAGTCTCTCAAAGTAGTCAAGTCTCTCAAACTACCCAGGTAAGCACGACCCAGTCTGTCTTTTCTGAGTCGGTGCAAAGTGCAGTATTCCAAAAAATTGTTGAGCGGACTCAAGTCAGCGCCTCTAGTTTGCGTATCGTCGAGGTGCGGCGTAAGACCTGGGCTGATAGCTGTCTCGGCTTGGAGGGCGATGGGGCTTGTGCGCAAGCGCTCACAGCAGGTTATTTGGTGACTGCGACGGACGGTGAACAGATTTGGGTATATCGCACTGATACAGAAGGTACAGTCGTCGCCTACGATGCCACCTGCACCCGCACTCGCACTGCACAAATCGTTGCTCGACAGCGTACGACGCGGGTGAACTATACCGATTTATCTAGCAACTACTGGGCTTACCAATACATTCAGGAGCTAACGGCACTCAATATTATTGAAGGTTACCCTGACGGCAGCTTTCAGCCAGACCGCAACATTACCCGGGCCGAACTGGCGTCGATTATCGCTAGGGCGTTTGAGTTTGCAGAGTATCGCACCGAAATCGATTTTACCGATGTCACCAGCGACTTTTGGGCCGACCAAGCAATTACAACAGCCTATCGGATGGGCTTTATGGATACGGTTGGCGATCGCCTGTTTTCGCCCCTATCCAACCTCCTCCGGACAGATGTGATGACCATTTTGGCCCAAGGCTTAAACTTGACCACTACCAGTTCTTCGGAAGCAGTGCTGGCCCGCTATAAAGATGTCAACGTCAGCTCCCGCGAGGTATTGCAAATCCTGACGGCCCTGACGGAAGAGGGGATTATGGTTAACTATCCTGATGTTGAAGAGCTGGATCTCGACAGCGTGGCAACTCGGGCTGAAATTGCCGTGTTTATCTATCAATCCCTTGTCAGTATGGGATGCCTAGAGGTAATCGAGTCTGAGTACGTGATGGAAAGTTCTACCCTCGTAGTCAGCGAAACGACCACGACCACGACTACTACGGAAACTTCCGACGATGGTGATGATGACGATGGATAATGGTTGCCGTCAAAACTGCAACCAGGGTATCGGTAACAGTGCTGAGGGCTGTGATCCAGGAAACTCTAGCCCCATGGTGGTAGCAGTGATGAAGGCGGACGCGCACCGGGAAATCCTAATCGATAAAGCGTTTGAGCGATATTGATTGAAGCGCAACGGTTGTTGTTGAAAATAAAGTGTAAAGGTGCATAGAAAGTTATCTCTGTGCACCTCTTTATTAAATGGAATGTTTACGTTATTCAGGGACAGCCTCCCCAGCCTGCGTTTGAAGTCTTCCAGCAGGTCTGGGGGAATCGCCCCAATCCGCCCATACTGACGCTGTTGTTTGTTGCAGGCTTAGCCCATCCTGATTTTTTGATGGAGATGGATGCGGTTGCAGTTATCCCAAACCCATAAGTCCTAAGCAGCAGCTTCCATCCAGGCAATGCATCGTTGCATTTGGATTTTCATCTCGTCTACAGAGGCGTGGAAGCGACGACCGTGACCCGGCAGTACCCAGTCAAAGGTATAGTTTGCCAATGTTTTCATCGACTCAATCTGCTGGGGCCAAGAGTACCAACAGGCACGGCGAAAGGCATAGAGGTGATTCAAAGTGGTTGACATTGCTAAATGATCGCCAGTGAACAAAATGCGATCGCGGTAGAGCAGCACGGTATGGCCCCGCGTATGTCCCGGCATCGGAATAATCAGTAAATCGTCTTCAAGGGCAAAAGGTTCAGCCCCTGTGATCTGAATTTCAACCCCGCGAGTATCGGTGCTGATATCGGCCTGATGCAAAATGCGATCGCAGCCGAAATGCTTGTGAAATTTAGCATGGTCAGCGACATCATCGCGGTGTGTCAGATAGAGGTAGCGAATCCCGCCCAGGGCTTCGATTTGTTTGATTAAAGGGGGTGCAAATCGGGGTGAATCTACTAACACATTGCCGCCTGGCCGCTGAATCAGATAGCTGGCAGCACCAAAGGATTTTTCTGAATGATAGCCGCAGTGGTAGACGTTATCAGTAATAGGGATGGGTAGGCTTTGCTGCGATCGCACCATGTCTGTCGGCTTATCCACTGTACCGATGGAGGCAGTCGGACAAGACAGGAGAGCTTGCATTGCGAGTAAGCGTTCTTTCTCGTCCTGCGGCTGATGATAAACAGCGGACTGCCCCTCTTCACGTTTAAAGACAGTAGGAGCCATCCAACGACAGGTATCACAGTCAATGCAGCTACTATCGACATACAGATCGCCTTCAATATTTTCGGGACGACGGTGTTTGAGATGAGCCATGATCAGATTTGAAGCGGTAACTCTAGGCTAGCGAATTGCTTGAAAGATTAGCTGACCTCATATCGGAGGATTGCTCAATGACCTAGCTCATTGTCTAATCGATAGCGTAATGTATCAACATCTCTAAAAGGTTCAAATCGGATAATAGCCAAGGCGTTTATCCTCCTGTCGTTCTACAAGTTGCGGATTCACAAATCGATTAGATGCATTCCCAGTAACCTGGAAACGATGAATCTCACAACGCTAAAACTGGAGTTAGTGAACGCTTAGCAATGACTAAGCGCTCAAGCTTGAGTTATTCCCAACTTAAAGCATCTGACACGCTGCAACATCTATCAAAAGGCAGAAACCGCCTTAGACTTTGCTGAATGCAAGCATCAAGACTCGCTTTGATGAGCAGTGAGGGCAACCCATGGATGATCAATACGGTCAGGTTGGAAGCGTGTGACCAGCCTATCAGAAGGAGGAGAATCCATAGGTTTGGGTGACTCACATCTGATAGTTTTACGAAGCAGGCTCCTGTTCCAAAATGACTTTTGCTTTTGCCTCTCGGAACATGTGATTTGCCCACTGTTGCACATCATAACGACAGATCGCCTGGTACAGCTTTTGCATCCGCTGCTGTTGTTCGTCTAAGGGCATCTCCAAAGCCTGCTCAAGCGCTTCATCCATACGGTGAGAGGAGTATGGATTGGTCAGGACTGCATCCGGCAACTCGACAGCTGATCCTGCAAACTCAGATAGGATAAGCACCCCATCTTTCCCACCATGGGCAACCACGTATTCTTTCGCAACTAGGTTAAGGCCATCCCGCAACGGTGGAATCCAGGCAATATCTGCCGCACGAAAGACAGCAATTAACTCCTCATAAGGTAAAGGCTGCATCAGCATTAGAATTGGAGACCAATTAAGCTGGGCAAACCGACTATTGATCTTGCCCACCGATTGTTCGATTTCACTCTGAGCTTCCTCATAAATGCGCATTCCTGGGGCAGGCTTTGCCGCCGCGACGATTAGCTTCAACTGTCCATGTAAGTCAGACCGTCGCTCTAGTAACCGTTCATAACAAGCCAGCATTTCTTTAGTGCCTTTGACATAATCCACCCGACCAGCAGACACAATGAGCTTGCTCACGCCCAACTCTGCTCGGATTTCTTGCACCCTCGTTTGGGTTTCCGGCTTTTCTACCAGGCTACGAATGTAAGCTGGGCTAGTTCCCACCGGGAACGCATCTAGATTCACGACACGATCCTGGTAGCGGATTTGGGTCGTCATTTCGGGTTCTGCTAGAGCCGTGCCTGTCGCAGTGAATGCACTATCAACGGCGACCCGCCGAGTCACTTCAACGCCACGCAATCCCTTCGCCACTGATACGAAGTTCTCCACATAGCGAGGAATATGGAACCCACAGAGATCGCAGCATAAAAGACTATCCACAATGGCCTCGCGCCAGGGCAAGATATTGAAAACATCAGTCCCAGGAAACGGCGTATGGTGAAAGAATGCGATGTTCACATGGGGCATTTGCTGACGGATATAGTAAGGGGTCAGCCATAAGTTGTAGTCATGAATCCAGATCAGGGCATCTTCTGCTGCATCTTCACAGGCAGCGGTTGCAAAACGTTGATTAATGTCCTGAAAATTATCCCAATCGGAAGAGTCGTAAGTAAATTGCCAGGGAAATGAATGAAGAATTGGCCAGAAGGCTTCTTTAGAGGTGATGTAATAAAAGTTTTTGACTTGCTCAGGCGTTAAAGGAATCCGACGAACTACGCTAGTGTCGTCACTGCCTTCAATCGTCATACGTTCCTGAAACTGAGCTTCCTCATGGCTACTATCTAGCTGCTTCCAAGCAATCCAGGTGCTTTGCTCAGATTCTACAAAAAAGCTTTTTAACGTGGGTATAATGCCGTTTGGACTTTTCTTATCCCGATAGTAAATCTTTCCATTCTCTTTGACTTCATCATAGGGTTCTCGATGGTAGAGAATGACCAGGGAAGACTTCATACGGGTACCTCTAGGGAGTGACTCAGCAAATCTCAACTATGCACTTTCACAACTACTTGGAGAATACACTACGAGTGATGGTTGCATAAAAGGATTATCATGCCCGATGGTCAGACGCGGATCTTGGCGGAGTACGACAACATGCCAGTGGACAAGGCCCATCTCTATCTCGATGCTGAGGGGTTGTGCAAGACGGGGCCGGATGCGATTGAGGTTCGATTATCTATACCACTCAAGTACCCGAGCAGGCGGTCGCCCAGGCGACGGCAGTACCCTCTGAATCTGGAGCAGTCACGGGGACTGAGACTGGGGTAGGTGCTGGGACAGCATGGCGGAATCGGCATGATGCTGGTCGGGGCAGTGGCGCTGGCGGTGATCGGGGGTGGCTTCGTTTGGTTGACCCAGCGCAAATCGGTTCGCAAGGAGCCGTCGCAGTCGGCAAAGGCGAATGATTCCTCGGCAACGGATGCATCTCCAGCGGCTGCATCGAATAACCGGGTTAATGACCTGAAGCAGTGGTAGGAGAGTCAGTCATGAAGTTTCAACCCTGGATGCTAGCGGGATTGCTGTTAGTGCTCTTTGGTTTGGGGGCGGTTTCAACCCTGACTAATCCTGAGATTCAAGAGGGTCGGGCGCTACAGCTACGGCGCAGAACCGAGCACAAGTTCGCGTGGAAGCACGGCAGGGCGAGGCTAACAGTCAGTTGACCATGACTCGCTATCAGTCGGGCAACTGCTTGTTGAGTGAGGTGCCTATTCAACCCAGCATTGTCTATGATGCGGTGCAGTGTGCTTGCTATTGGTCGGTCTTAGCAGACGGGATTGCACCCATGGATTTGATTGTCTCTTGGGATTTCTCGTTGATTAATTGAGGCAATTTGGTGCAAACCATGTTGATGCTCTTTGGCGTGGCGGGGTTTGTGGTTTTGAAGCGCTATGTGGTGCGCAAGGCTTAAGGAGGGCAGTGGGATGGCACAGCAGTCTCAGGTTTCAGATGAGCTGAAGGCAGCCTTTGAGTTGGCCCTGAAGAATCGCGGCATTAGTCGGGCGATGAGCAAGTGGAATCTCCCGGCCCAGGTGGTGGGAGCGTCTTTAGTGGTGTCTTGGCCGTTGGGGGCGGCGTTGGGCCAACTATTCAGCCCTTATATCGGTAGACTAGAGGTACTATACCTTTTGTCACCGCCTAGCTGAGACCGTTAGTCACTATGACTCAAGCGCTCGCACCACCACTCAGCTTTCTAGAATTTCTGGAGACTCTGCCAGAAGATGGTAACCGCTATGAATTGGTTAACGGTCAACGAGTTCAGCTGATGGCAACCCGTGCCCATGATGATGTGGCTGACTTTATCTACGATGCTTTTCGCGACGAAGTCAGACGCGACCATCTCCATTACAAAATCTCACGGTTTGCTTCCGTCAAAACTCGTCGTGATGACGGCCTCGTGCAAGGGCGAACCCCTGACATTAGTGTTATTGACAAAGCCATTTGGACCGTTGATCCAAAAGCGTATGCCGCTATAGAGGAACCCATTCAGCTAGCGGTAGAGGTCAGCTCAACTAACTGGCGGGACGACTATCTGTATAAGCTGGCTGAATATGAAGCACTCGGCATTCTGGAGTATTGGATTGTAGATTATCTAGCTATCGGCGCTACCCGCTATATTGGTTCTCCTAAGACGCCTACTATTTCGATATACACCTTGGAAAACGGCGAATATCAACTTCAGCAGTTTCGCGGCAATGATCGCGTCGCCTCGATAACCTTTCCAAAATTAACGCTCACCGCTGAGGCGATCTTTCAAGCTTCTGGTCTCTAACCACTGCCTCTCCATTGATAGATTAGCTGCTCTCAACTGCAAATACTCTTCAACAGGCAAAGGGCGGGAGGCGCGATCGCACCTTGGTTTTCAGCCTTTTGAGGAGAGCCCGCTCGATCTGATGAGTCTCACCGGTTTGGGGGCTAGAGGGATGTGACAGTTGATGATTTTAGTCACCAGGTAGTCCAGGGGATTGTTGAGGGTTTGGGTCTTGATGTGAGACTGATCAGAGGGATATGGGAGCGATCGCTTCTCCATATGCAGATCTAAACGATTGCATCGCAGTCCATACACTGTTCAATTCTGACCGGATTGAGAATTCAGTGGTTTGATTGGCTCTGGCGATCGCGCCACTCTCAGAGCAGTTCCAAGGGGGCGATGTCAGACGTGGCAGTCATGATGCTCTGCCCTTGGCCAACAGCGATTGAAGATATAACCTGCAAGGTACCCTAGTGGGGAATATCCAAGACTGGAAAAGATGTCTAATACTTGTTAAAAGAAAACATGGTTGTTTTGCAATGATGGCCGCTGACAGGTGCGATCGCCTCCGTTCTAGTTAGGGAAAAGGGGATGTCCTTGCCGTTGCTGGGCGCAGCATTGATGCTCAGGGGAGAGGCTCAATAGATGGAGCATAGTTGCCATGCACAGTAAGCAGCGATGGTTAGGGCTAATGCCTTTGGCCTTATTGGTGTGTGGCCTACCTGTGATGGCCAGGGGAGCATTGCAACCCGCAGTTTTGCAGGATAGGAATACCGAACTAAAAGCAGTGCCCCTGACAAAGGAAGTGCTACAGGGTCGCTCTCAAAATTCAGGGTCTAGTGGGTCGAAGCAATCTGTCATTGGGCAAGATAGCTTATTGCGAGTTGAAGGGAGCCTATCCGAGGGAGACGCCACTCTCAATGACGGCAGCCTATATGAAGAACACACGTTCCAGGGACAGGCAGGGCAGATTGTCAGAATCACGCTGGAAAGTGGTGTATTCGACACCTATTTGCTACTAGTAGCGCCATCGGGAGCACTCATTGCTGAAGATAACGATGGTGGTAGCGACAGCAATTCTGAAATCGTTGTGCAGTTACCTGAGGATGGGCCATACCGAGTATTGGCGAATGCCTATGACCAGACTGGACGGGGAGCGTATCAGCTTGTAGCTGTCATGGCTAACGTTGAGGATTTCTCTCAAGTAGAGGCCGATCGTCTTTTTCAGCTTGGTATTGACCAGTTTCGTGTCAGCCAGTTTCGAGCGGCACTAGCATCATGGCAAGCAGCTTTGGAGCTTTATCGAGTGCTTGAAAATCGCCAGGGGGAAGCAAACTCACTGGGGAATTTAGGTCTGGCTTACGACAGCCTGGGCAACTATCAGCAGGCCATCGACCACCATCAACAATCCTTGGCCATCAAGCGTAACCTCGGCGATCGCCGAGGGGAGGCAAACTCATTGAGCAATCTAGGCCTAGCCTACGACAGCCTAGGCAACTACCCGCAAGCCATCGACTATTATCAGCAAGCTTTAGACATTGCTCGCGATATCGGCGATCGCCCAGGGGAAGCTGCCTCATTGGGCAATCTGGGCAATGCTCACTATAGTTTGGGAGATTATCGGCAGGCCATCAACTATCTTACGCAAACCTTAGCGATCGCCCGTGATATCGGTAACCGTCAAAGGGAGGCAGGTTCATTAGGAAATTTGGGTCTTGCTCACTATAGTTTGGGAGATTACCCGCAAGCCATCGACTATTATCAGCAAGCCTTAGCCATTGCTGGCGATATCGGTAACCGCCAGGGGGAAGCGAATGCATTGGGCAATCTGGGCAACACCTACCGCAATTTGGGGAATTACCAGCAGGCGATTGACTACCATCAACAATCCTTAGCCATTGCCCGCGATATCGGCGATCGGCAGGGGGAGGTGAACTCATTGGGCAATCTGGGCAACGCCTACCGCAGCCTGAGAGACCATGAACAGGCCATTAGTCATCATGAGCAATCTTTAGACATTGCTCATGATATTGGCTATCGCCAGGGGGAGGCGAATGCTTTAGGGAGTTTGGGCAACACCTATCACCGTCTAGGGGACTACCAGCAGGCCATCGACTACCATCAGCGACACCTAGCCATTGCCCGCGATATTAGCGATCGGCAGGGGGAAACGAACTCATTAGGAAACTTGGGTAGTGCTTACGGTAATCTTGGAAACTACTCGCAAGCCATCGATTACTTTGAGCAAACTTTAACTATTGCCCGCGACATCGGCAACCAAGCTGGTGAGGCCAATGCTCTGAACAATCTTGGCTTTGCTTATCTGTGGTTGAACCGTCTTGCAGAAGCAGAAGATGTTTTCTTGAACGCGATCGCTGTTTTAGAAAACTTACGCAACACTGGCTTAAGCGATGCTGACAAAATTCGTTTTTTTGATACCCAGACTAATGCTTACAAAGGGCTTGAACAGGCACTGATTCTGCAAGATAAGCCAGTCCAAGCTTTAGAAGTGGCCGAGCGGGGACGTTCCCGCGCATTCATAGAGTTGTTAGCCGAACGTCTATCTCTGCAGCAGGCAGAACAACTCTCCTCAGAACCACCAGACTTTACCAAAATTCAGCAGATTGCGGCTGCTCAACAGGGTGTTTTGGTGGAATATTCACTGATTAACGGTGGACCTGACAGTCCTTCTCTCTATATATGGGTTGTACAACCCGATGGTGAACTAGACTTTCGCAAGGTGTCCCTAGACGATAACGCCCTTGACTTAGCCGAGTTGGTTAGCCAGAGCCGACAGTCCATCGGTGTGCGTGGCAGGGGCGGTGGATTTGAGCTGGTGGAGGCCCCCACTGGAAATGAGCAACTGCGCCAACTGTATCAACTCCTGATTGAGCCGATTGCTGACCTATTACCCCCCCATCCAGAACAACGGGTCATCTTCATGCCCCAGGGTGAGTTATTCCTGGTGCCATTTCCCGCCCTGATTGATGAATCAGGCGATTACCTAATTGAGAAGCACACCATATTAACTGCGCCGTCTATTCAAACTTTAGATCTCACTCGACGACAGCGCATGGTTCTTGAAATTTCCGATTCACTGGAGGCTGAATCTATCCTCACTGTGGGTAATCCCACCATGCCGGAGGTATGGAACCCAGATGCATCTGCCTATCAGCAACTGTCTAACTTGCCGGGGGCAGAGCGAGAAGCCTTAGAGATTGCTAACTTCTTCAATATCCAACCCTTGCTCAATGCTGATGCGACGGAGCAGATGATCAAACAGCGGATTGAAGCTGCTCGTATTGTTCACTTGGCAACTCACGGTTTATTGGAATATGGCACTCCTGAGGACTCTGGCGTGAGAGATTTACCCGGGGCCATTGCCTTAGCGCCAGGGCAGGGTGAAGACGGTTTACTCACCTCTGCTGAAATTAGAACCTTTAACTTGCAAGCAGAGTTGGTCGTGCTTAGTGCCTGTGATACTGGCCGGGGCCGCATTACTGGGGATGGGGTGATTGGGCTGTCTCGATCTTTTATCGAAGCCGGAACACCCAGCGTGATTGTGTCTCTGTGGTCGGTACCAGATGCGCCGACGGCAGAGTTGATGACGGAGTTTTATCGACAGTTGCAGCAGGGGCAGGATAAGGCTCAGGCGTTGCGACAGGCAATGTTGACAACGTTAGAGAATCATTCTGAACCAAAGGACTGGGCGGCGTTTACGTTGATTGGGGAAGCGGATTGAGGGCAAAGAAACTAGTACCCTCATGGAGCATATCCAAAAGCCGTATTTAATTATTTAATTAAACAGGACTTACGCATTGACAAATGAGTAAATTCGTGGGTTGGAGATAAAAGGTGTTTTCAGGACTTACGCATTGACAAATGAGTAAATTCGTGGGTTGGAGATAAAAGGTGTTTTATCGAGCAACCCTTGCGCATCGCCACTAAACCCTCAACCGCTCACTGCACGATCGATCTCTACGTCCGCTATCTGCTCGCCCAACCGCAAGGGTCAGGCTGTTGTGAACTTGCTGAGATCCTTAAGACGGTGTCCCATGACAGCATCAATCGATTCCTGTGCCGAGAACGCTATGAGCCGAAGGATCTCTTTGATGAACTGGTCAATCAAGGCTGGCTAGATTTAGTCGGTGGCGTGTTGAGCGTAGACGATACGGTGCTGGAGAAACCCTACTCACAGCGAGAAGCCACGGCTCTTTTAGGCTATTTCTGGAGTAGTAAAGCTGCCAAGCCAGTGCTGGGACTCTCATTAGTCACGCTCTTCTACACCAGTGCCACTGGCTTCCAAGTGCCCGTCAACTATCGTCTCTATGACAAAGCGGAGGGCAAAACCAAAAATCAGTACTTTCAAGAGATGTGGCAAGAAGTCAGGCAGTGGGGGCTACGGCCTCAAGCTGTCACCAGCGATACTTGGTACGCCGCTAAAGCTAATCTCAACTTGCTCAAAAACGACCAGATGGGGTTTTTGGTCGGCGTTGCCAAGAATCGGCAGGTCCGTTTAACATCCCAGCAGCCCTATCAGCGGGTGGAGACCCTGACGATTCCCGACGCCGGGCTTCTGGTTTATCTTAAGGGAGTCGGGCCAGTCAAGGTCTTTTGCCAGTGCTTCAAAAACGAATCGTGTCGGTATTATGCCTTGTACTTGCCTGACCCTAAGGCTTTGGCGAGCGCGGGAGCGGCTGACTTCGAGCGGTTGCACACTCTCCATTGGGGCATTGAATGTTTTCACCGCGCCGGAAAACAACTGTGTGCCCTACGGCGCTTTCGAGTGCGCCTGAAGGAAGCCATCCACACTCATATCTTTTGTGCTCTGCGAGCCTTTGTCGAGTTGGAATTGCAAGTTTGGCAGCAGCAGCTAGGCAATTGGGATGAACTCCAACGTCACCTCTATCAAGAGGTCGCTCGGCAGTTCATCCTCCAAGCGCCTTTGACGAGGAAGACGCCTTGAACCCTGATGTTGTTGAATTTGTCAATGCGTAAGTCCTGTTAAATACGGCTTTGGCTTGGAGGTTCTGCGCCAAATAGTGAGTTGACCTCCGGGATTGCTCAGAGCGGCATTAATGCTTTAAGTCGTGGTGACTTGTTTGATAAGGGAATGGCATATGCATAAGTGGCATCAATGGTCAGGGTTAATCGCGTTGATGCTTCTGGCATGGCGGATGCCTGTCGCTGCAAGGGAACCACTGAGGCTTAACGCGCTAGAGTATCCACCTTTAAGGGCAGAGCCTGCCATTCTGCCGCAGGAGAAATTGCAGGCTCTGCCACAAACTGAGGTTGCCAATGACTTAAAACAAGCAAACACATCGCAACAGATACTGCTCCAAGTTGAGGGAAATTTAGCTGATGGGGATGCCAGCTTCGATAATGGCAGTCTCTATGATGTGCATACGTTTCAAGGACAGGCGGGGCAAATCGTCAGGATCACACTGGAAAGCCAAGACTTTGATACCTACCTGCTGCTCAATGCGCCCTCGGGTGAGCAGATTGCCGCAAACGATGACGGCGGAAGCGGTACTAATGCAAAGATTGTCGTGCAGTTGCCTGAAGACGGGGTATACCGAGTGCTGGCTATCGCCTATTACCAGACGGGGCGGGGAAACTATCAACTAATGGTTAGGACTGCTGGTGAGTCAGATCTCCCTGGTGAGTCAGATCTCCAGCGAGCAAACCAAGAAGCTGAAGCCGATCGCTTGTTGCAGCAGGGCATTGAACAATATGGCGCTAGCCAGTCTCCGGAAGCCCTCGCCTCCTGGCAGGCCGCATTAGCGCTTTATCGCCAGTTGGGAAATCGCAAAGGGGAAGCCAATGCCCTGGGTAGTTTGGGCGTCGCTTACGACCGTCTGGGGGACGACCGCCGCGCTATTGACTTCTATGAGCAATCCTTAGCCATTGACCGTGAAATCGGCGATCGCCAGGGAGAAGCCACTACTCTGAATAATTTAGGTCTCGCTTACGGCGGTCTAAGAGACTACCGCCGCGCTATTGACCTCCATGAGCAATCCTTAGCCATCGCTCGTGAACTCGGCGATCGTCAGGGGGAAGCCAATGCCCTGGGTAGTTTGGGTATCGCTTATTACCGTCTAGGAGACTACCGCCGCGCCATTGACTTCCATGAGCAATCTTTAGCCATTGACCGTGAAATCGGCGATCGCCGGGGGGAAGCCTATGCGCTGGGAAATTTGGGCTTCGCTTACGAAGCTCTAGGAGACGACCGCCGCGCCATTGACTTCCAAGAGCAAGCTTTAGCCATTGCCCGTGAAATCGGCGATCGCCAGGCAGAAGCCAATGCCTTAACAAACCTAGCCTACGCTTTGGAAGCGGAAGCCCAACCCGAACTCGCTATCGTCTTTTTCAAGCAAGCGGTCAATACCTTCGAAGCCATCCGCGACAGCAACCGAGGTCTAGAAGCTGACCTGCAAAGCTCCTACACAGCCACCGTCGAAGACACCTATCGCCATCTGGCCGATCTACTGCTCCAGCAAGACCGCATCCTGGAAGCTCAGCGAGTGCTAGACTTGCTCAAAGTGCAAGAGCTCGACAACTACCTGCGCGGCGTTCGTCGCAACGCCGACACCGAAGCTGGTGTTACCTTCCGCCCCGCCGAGCAGGAGCTCTTGCAGCGCTATACCGCCAACCAAGATCAGCTGATTGCCCTGGGACAGGAACGGGCCGAACTGGCTAAAATTCCCCGTGACCAGCGCACCGCCGCTCAAGCCGAGCGGATTGTGGAACTGCGCCAGCTAGAGCAAGCGATCCGGCAGCAGTTCCGAGGCTTCTTTGAGCAGAGCGAAATTGTGGAACTGGTAAATCGCCTGCGTCGCACCGTAGGAGCCGCCAACATTGAACTCGCCGAACTCAACGCCCTGCGGGACAACCTGCAAAACCTGGATCAAGACGCTGTTGTGCTCTATCCCCTCATCCTTGAGGATCGACTAGAACTGGTGCTGGTCACCCCCGATACGGCCCCCATCCGCCGCACCGTCAGCGTCCGCCGGGAAGACCTCAACCGCACCATCGGCGAACTGCGCCACGCCCTGGAGTCCCCCAGTCGCGATGCGGTTACCCCCGCTCAGCAGCTCTACGATTGGTTGATTCGCCCGATTGAGGCCGACTTGGCCCAGGCGGAAGCCAAAACCATCATCTACGCCCCCGACTTGCAACTGCGCTACGTCCCGCTAGCGGCGCTGCACGACGGTGACCAGTGGCTAATCGAAACCTACCGGGTCAATAACATCACCGCCGCCAGCCTGGACGATTTGGACAATGCCCCATCTCCGGGCGGGTTGAACATTTTGGCTACCGCCTTTACCGAAGGTCGCCATGAGGTACCCGTGGGTGAGCAAACCCTACGCTTCTCGGGATTGCCCTTTGCCGGGGTAGAAGTGGAAAACCTAGCCACGCTGGTTCCCGGCACGGAGCAGCGCTTAAACGAAAACTTCAGCGCCGACATCGTCTATGAAATGGATGATTACCGGATTGTGCATTTGGCAACCCACGCCATTTTCAATCCGGGGCCGCCAGAGAATTCGTTTATTCTCTTTGGCAACGGCGATCGCGCCACCCTGGCCGACGTGAAAAACTGGAGCTTTCCCAATGTGGAGCTAATTGTGCTAAGCGCCTGTGAAACCGCCGTGGGAGATGTGCCCTTGGGTAATGGGGAAGAGATTTTGGGCTTTGGCTATTTGATGCAGTTGGCGGGAGCGGATGCTGCGATCGCCTCCCTCTGGGCAGTGGACGATGGCGGCACTCAGATTTTGATGAATGGATTTTACGATGTGCTCAACCAGGGCGGACTAGCTAAGGCAGAAGCGCTGCGGCAGGCGCAGATATCGCTGATTCGCGCCGGGGAAGAGGGGCGAGCGACAGGCAGTGGTGGCGACGATAATCGCGGTGGGTTTGAGCTGGTGCCGACTGACAATGGCTCGAATCTCGACCCATCGGATCTGAGCCATCCCCACTATTGGGCACCGTTTATTTTAATTGGCAATGGGCTGTAGATAATCAGTACCCGTGGGGGGAATATCCAAAAACTGAACTAGTATCGATACTGAATAAAGTTTGGCTGTGGGGAGGCTGCACCGAATAGGCGTGTCGTTCCCGTCACCACAACAGCGGTATCACTTTTCAGTAAGGGGTTGGCGAATGGATAAGCGGCAGCGATGGCTAGGGCTAATGCCATTGGCTCTCTTGGTATGGGGTGCTGCTGCGGAAGCAGAGGCGTCTTTGAGGCTTGAAGGGCTGCTGCACCCACACACTAGGGCAAAGGCTACTCCGCTGACAAAGGAGATGCCTAAAGATTGGCCTGAAGCTGTTATCTCTGATTCGTTGAAGCAATCTGGGGCACCGTCAGGAAATTTGCTGCAAGTTGAAGGCAGCTTATCCGATGGCGATGACAGGCTGCCTGACCTGAGTCTCTACGATGTGCATTCCTTTCAGGGACAGGCAGGCCAAAGCGTCAGAATTAGCCTGGAAAGCCAGGACTTTGACACCTATTTACTGCTGTACGCACCGTCAAACGAGTTAATTGCACAGAATGACGATGACGGCGAGGGCACCAACTCAGAGATCGTTTTGCAGCTTCCAGAAGACGGCGTATACCAGATTGTCGCCAATGCCTATGACCGCACGGAACGGGGCACTTATCAATTAACAGTGGAGAGCCTCAGTGCCTCACAGATTGAGCAGGCCGATCAACAAGCTGAAGCCGATCGTTCACTTGAACAAGGCATTGACCAATATCGCGATCGCCAATACGAACAAGCTTTGGCCTCTTGGCAAGCCGCATTATCGCTCTATCGTCAGCTCAGCGATCGCGAGGGTGAGGCGGCCTCCCTCGGCAATTTGGGGCTTGTATACGAGCGGTTAGGGAATGAACGCAGCGCTATTGACTCTTATGAGCAGGCTTTAGTCATTGCTCGCGAAACGGGATACCGTCAGAGCGAAGCCAACACCCTCGGGAATCTAAGCAGGATTTACAATCTCCTGGGTAACTATCGCCAAGGCATTGATTATCATCAGCAATTCTTGACCATTGCCAGAGAAATGGGCGATCGCCAAAGTGAAGCTGACGCGCTCAATAACTTAGGACTTGCCTACTATAACCTTGGCGACTATGGTCGGGCGATCGGGCTATATGAGCAATCGTTGGCGATTGGCCGCGAACTCCGCGATCGCCCCTTAGATACACTTGCCCCTGGCAGTTTTGTGTCCCGCAGGTCTGACAACAGCGTTGAAGAAGCGCGTGCACTCGGGAATTTAGGTCTTGTTTATCAACGCTTAGGGAACTATCGCCGCGCCATTGATTATTTTGAACAATCCCTGGCGATTTTCCCTAACCTTGGCGATCGCCAGAGTGAAGTTCTCGCGCTCAATAACTTGGGTAGTGCTCACCGTTTTCTGGATGAGTACGAGCGCGCCATTGACTATTACAGCCAAGCCCTAACCCTTGCCCGTGAAATTGGAGATCGTCGCAGTGAAGCACTCCCCTTGAGCAATCTCGGTGATGTATATGCCAGTTTCGGCGATTATGATCGCGCCATCGAGTCTTACGAACAGGCTTTAAGCATCTACCGTGAAGTCGGCAATCGCTTGGGTGAAGCGAACACTCTGGGTAACATCGGTACTATCTACGACGGTTTGGGTGACTTTCGCCAAGGCATTGAGCTGCATCAGCAAGCGCTAGGAATGATTCGAGAAATCGGCGATCGCCCCGGCGAAGCAGTCTTTCTGGCTAACTTGGGATCTTCCTACTTGGCCTTAAATCGTCTCAATGAGGCTGAGAGTAGCTTTTATACTGCGATCGAAATTTTAGAGACCTTGCGGGCAAGCGACTTGAGCGACACCGATCGGGTGAGCCTCTTCGATACCCAAGCCAGGGCTTACAAAGCTTTGGAACAAACGCTGATTCTGCAAAATGAGCCTAATGAGGCTTTAGAGATTGCCGAACGGGGTCGCGCCCGCATCTTTGTGGAACTGCTGAGCGATCGCCTCTCGTCACAACAAGCTCAACCCATCTCTTCAGCGCCGCCCGACTTTGCCACCATTCAGCAAATCGCCGCTGCCCAGCAAAGTGTCCTGGTGGAATATTCCATCCACGATTCTGCGCCTGATGGCCCTGCTCTCTACATTTGGGTGGTGCAACCCACAGGAGAACTACATTTCAGAAAGGTCTCTTTGGCAGATCAATCTCTGGATCTATCCTCACTGGTGCGCCAAAGCCGAGACGCCATGGGCATTCGGGGCAGAGGTGGTTTTGAGCTGGTGGAAGGTGCTTCCGCGAACGAGCAACTGCGCGAACTGCACCAGCTTTTGATTGACCCCATTGCCGATTTGCTGCCCACCGATCCAACGCAGCGCGTTGTCTTTATTCCCCAGGGGGAGCTGTTTTTGGTGCCGTTCCCGGCATTAATCGATGCAGACGGCAACTATTTGATTGAGAATCACACAGTGCTGACTGCCCCTTCGATTCAAACCCTGGACTTAACCCGGCAACAGCGCATGACTCTTGGCAACTCTGCCAATCCTTCAGTGTTGGCAATTGGCAATCCCACCATGCCCGAAGTATGGAACCCTGAAGCGTCGGATTATCAGCAGCTTTCAGATTTGCCTGGGGCCGAATTTGAGGCGAGAGAAATTGCTGAGTTCTTCAATGTTCAGCCGCTGATTAACGCTGCGGCAACGGAGCAAGCGGTTAAACAGCAAATTGAATCAGCCCAGATTTTGCACTTTGCCACCCATGGTCTGTTGGAATACGGCAGTCCTCAAGACTCCGGGGTGCAAGATGTTCCGGGGGCCATTGCGTTAGCCCCCAGCACTACGGAAGATGGCTTACTCACTGCCGCTGAAATTAGAACCTTTAACTTGCAAGCAGAGTTGGTGGTGCTTAGCGCCTGCGATACTGGACGGGGCCGCATCACTGGGGATGGGGTGATTGGGCTGTCTCGATCTTTTATCGAAGCCGGGACGCCCAGTGTGATTGTGTCTCTGTGGTCGGTACCAGATGCGCCGACGGCGGCGTTGATGACGGAATTTTATCGACAGTTGCAGCAGGGGCAGGATAAGGCTCAGGCGTTGCGACAGGCAATGTTGACAACGTTAGAGAATCATCCTGAACCAAAGAACTGGGCGGCGTTTACGTTGATTGGGGAAGCAAATTGAGGGCAAAGAAAAGAGTACCCGCATGGAGCATATCCAAAAGCTGCATTAGATCTGATAATTAGTAGAGCTTTGGCTTGGAAGGCCAGGCTATGTGTCAAATAGTGGCTTTAGGGTTCGGGATTGCCTTAGGCAACTCTGAGCGTTTGCGTAGTGGCGTTTTGTTGATGGAATGGTGGGCAGTGTGTATACGGCGGCGGCTCGGTTGTATTCCTCTAGTACTTTTGGCATTTGGGATACCTGGGGAAGCTCAAATTCCTATTGCTTCAGCATTAGAGCGGTATGAACACTCAAAGAGAGAAGCTCTCCATGACTACACAATAGTTATGATATTGAAGCAAGCCATACTTTCAGACAGTCAACCTAGTAAACGGGAGCAAGCAGACCAACTAATCCAGCAAGGCTATAGACACTATCGTGATAACCAATACCGAGAAGCAATTACCGTTTGGGAGCGCTCATTAGCACTCTATCAAGAGCTTAACGATCAACATGGGCAAGGCAATGCACTGGGCAGTTTGGGACTTGCCCATAACAGGCTTGGACAGTATCAGCAGGCCATTAACTTACATGAACGAGCCTTAGTTATTTCTCGCTGCCTTGGCAATCGAGGTGGGGAAGGCGATACCCTGGGCAACCTAGGCCTCGTATATCGCGATCTTGGTCAATACCAGCGAGCCATTGAATTTCATGAACAATCTTTAGTCATTGCGCGAGAGTTGGGCAATCGTGGTGGTGAAGGTCGCGCTCTAGGTAATTTGGGCCTTAACTATCAAGATCTTGGTCAATACCAGCGGGCTATTGACTTGCATGAACAACACTTAGCCATTGCCCGAGAGCTTCGTGAGCGTGATATTGAGGGCCGTATTCTAAGCGAATTGGGCAGTGCTCATGCACATCTTGGTCAATACCAGCAAGCTATTGACTTACATGAACAACACTTAGCCATTGCTCGGGAATTCAATGATTTTTCTGGTCAAGTTGTTGCCCTTGTCAAGTTAGGCAATTCCCACTTTAATCTTGGTCAATACCAGCGAGCCATTGATTTCTACGAGCAACAGTTAGCTTTAGCCCAGGAACTCCATAACCGGGGCATACAAGGCACTGCTCTTATCAATTTGGGTGGTGCTTACTTAAGGCTGGAGCAGTATCCGCAAGCGATTGAATCATCTGCAAAAGCTCTGGAGATTTTCCGGGAGATTAATAACCGCAGTAGAGAGGGGCAGGCTTTAGAGAATTTGGGTAATGCCTACTTAGGGCTCGATCAATATCAACAGGCGATTGAGTTTCATCAACAGGCATTGATAATTGCTCGACAACTCAGCGATCGTAATAGCGAAGGCCGTGCTTTGGCTAATCTGGGTGGAGCCTACGCCAGCCTTGGCCAATATCAGCAGGCGATCGTATCGGCTGAACAAGCCTTGGCAATTTTCCAAGAGCTTGGGGATTGTAGTGGAGAAGGCAATGTCTTGAATAATTTGGGTGTTGCCTATGAGAGGCTAGGCCAATACCAGCAGGCTATTGAATTCTATGAGCGCGGTCTAGTGCTTGCCCAAGAACTCACCGATCGCAATGGGGAAGGTTTTGTGCTAGGTAACCTGGGCACCATCTATGAGAGGCTTGGTCGGTATCAGCAGGCTATTGAATTCCACGATCAGAGCTTAGCCATTGCCCGAGAACTGAGTGATCGTAGTAGGGAAGGTGTTGCCTTGGGTGGTTTAGGTGTTGTGTACGGAAGTCTTGGCCAACACCGACAAGCCATTGAATTTCACGAGCAAAACTTAGCAATCACCCGAGAGATCGGCAATCTTAGTGGGGAAGGCGGTGCCCTAGCCAGCTTGGGCAATGCCTACTCCCGTCTAGGTCAATTCCAACAAGCCATTGAATTCCACGAACAAGCTTTAGCTGTTGTCCGGCAACTTGGTGACAAGGGCGGGGAAAGTAGTGTTCTAAACAATTTGAGCAATGCATATGAAAGCTTAGGTGAATATCAACAGGCCCTTGAATTATCTGAACAAGCCTTAGCGATTTACCAAGAACTCGGCGATCTGAGTGGGGAAGGTATTGCCCTAGCTAATTTGGGCAATACCTATTTGATTCTTGGTCAATACCAGCAGGCTGTGGAACTGTATGAACGGGCCTTAGCGATTTCCCAAGAACTTGGCGATTCCAGCCTTGAAGGCATTTCGCTAAACAACCTAGGATTTGCGTTGAATGAAGCTAATCAATTTGCTGAAGCTGAAGCTGTACTCGTGCAGTCCATCGAAACCTTTGAATTTTTACGGGCTGATCTATCAGATGCACAACGCATCGCTATAGCTGACACTCAAGCTCAAGCTTACGCCAATTTAGAAAAAGCTTTGATTGAGCAAAGCAAAGTCACAGAAGCATTGGTGATTGCTGAACGCAGTCGTGCTCAAGCCTTTGCGTTGCAGCTTGCTATGCGCTCAGGTAACACCTCAGATACTGCTACTACCTTTCCCACCATTGAGAAGATTCAGCGCATCGCTCAACAACAAAACAGCACACTTGTCGAATACTCCCTTTCCAGGAATCGACAAACGCTCTACATCTGGGTGGTGCAGCCGACAGGAACGGTTAACTTCCAACAGGTAACCCTATCAGATCAGCCCGTTGACCTAGTCAACGTCATCAACGACTTCCGAGCTACCCTCGGTGCGGCTGACAGAGGCGGCGGCTTTGAACTGGTCGAGCAAGCTACCCAAGACGAACAACTACGCCAACTCCATCAACTGCTGATTGACCCCATCGCCCAGTGGCTCCCCACCGACCCCGACCAGCAAGTCGTCATCATTCCCCAAGGCAACCTGTTCCTGGTTCCCTTTGCGGCCCTACAAAATGCCAATGGCGACTATTTAATTGAAAACCACACCCTCACCACCGCCCCCTCCATTCAAGTCCTCGATCTCGCCACCAACCTCGCCGCCCAAAACACCCAGCCAATCTTCAACGATGCTCTGGTCGTTGGCAATCCCACCATGCCAGACATTCCTGATATCCCCTTGGCCTCCCTTCCTGGCGCAGAATTTGAAGCTATGGAGATTGGCGAGTTAGTGGGCACCACAGCTCTGATTGGCAACCAAGCCACTGAAGCCCGCATTAAGCAAACTCTACCCACCGCCCAACTGATCCATCTTGCCACCCATGGCTTACTCAGCTACGGCGGCTCTCCCTTTACCATCCCCGGTGCAGTCGCCCTTACCCCTGGAAACGGCGAAGATGGTCTACTCACTGCCGATGAGATTTTGGATATGGAGTTGCAAGCCCAGCTTGCCATCCTTAGCGCTTGCGATACCGGACAAGGGGAGATTACAGGGGATGGTGTGGTGGGCTTATCTCGTTCTCTGATTACCGCTGGTGTGCCCAGTGTAGTGGTATCCCTCTGGTCAGTGCCCGATGCACCGACAGCTAGCTTGATGACCGAGTTTTACCGCCAGCTTACCCAGGGACAGACCAAAGCCCAAGCCTTGCGACAAGCCATGTTAATGACCCTGGAAAATCATCCCAATCCCATCGACTGGGCCGCATTCACCCTAATTGGAGAAGCCGAATAACTCATGAAACGTCGCCAGCTCCTCCAAGGCTCAGCCGCCGCCCTAGCCGCCATTGGCCTCAACCAAATTGGCCTAGAGCGCCGCGCCACTCGCTACGGCAAAGCCCTAGCCCAAAGCACCCCTCGCAAACTGGCCCTGCTCGTGGGCATTAACGACTATCCCCAACCCCAACTGCTCCAAAGCTTTAGCGCGGAAACCCTTTACGGCGCAGTCAACGACGTTGAACTGCAACGGCAACTGCTGATCCACCGCTTTGGCTTCCATCCCAACGATATCCAGACCCTGACCAACGATCAGGCCACTCGCGAAAATATTCTGACCCTGTACGACGAGCACCTGATTAAACAGGCCGGAGACGGCGACGTGGTGGTTTTTCACTTCTCTGGCCACGGCGGACGGGTCGAAGAACTCGATGTGTGCGATACAGATGCCTGCCAAAACAGTACCCTGGTGCCCTACGACTACGCCGCAGAAACCGAGGGCGAAACCGTGCAAGACATCATGGGCCACACCCGATTCCTAATGGATTCGGCGTTTCAAACTGAGAACGTCACCATCGTCCTCGACTGCTGCTATTCTGGCGGCGGTAAGCGTGGAAACGTGGTGATGCGATCGCGCTTCAGCGATCAAGATCTGCGCGGTGGGCCCACCACCATCTCCCCCACAGAACTGGACTATCAGCAAGCTTGGTTGAGTCGTTTGGGCTGGAGCGAAGATGAGTTTATTGATAAGCGTCGAGCGGGGGTTGCCAAAGGGGCCGTGATCACCTCTTCTAAAGCCAACCAGCGATCGGCAGATTACCAGTTTGAAGGGTTTGCTGCAGGGGCATTTACCTATCTGCTCACCAAGTATTTATGGCAGCAGACGGGTACCCAGGCCGTCGAGCAAACGATTAAATATGTCACTCGCAGCACCACTCGCCTCTCAGACCATTCCCAAAATCCAGAATACGAGCCAGCATCAGGGCCAATCGTCCAAACTCAACCCCTTTACCAATCCGCTCACAACTCGCCGCCCGGAGAAGCCGTCGTGACAGAAGTGGTCTCCGATACCCGGATCCGGCTATGGCTGGGCGGATTAGATGCCCAAAGCCTAGCGGCATTTGATCAGGGCAGTACCTTTACCCTGCTGAATCGAAACGGACAAGTTAAGGGAACGATCACCCAAGATTCCCCGCGCGATGGACTTGTGGCCCAGGGGCAAGTTACCGAAGGTAGGGCTGAAGTTGGCGACTTGCTGCAAGAGCGAGTCCGCACCATTCCCGCATCCGTGTCCTTAGCGGTTGGACTCGATGATTCTCTGAATGCTGATTGGCAAACGATTGCTACTCAGCTCAGCAATCGTCTGGCCTTTTTGACCAGCAATAGGGTGCCGACCCAGCAAGCTGTGCAAGTCATTTTTGGACGCTTCACTGAAGAGAACCGTCAGACACTAATGGCACAAAGGGTTGAAGACTTGCCGCCTGTCGGCAGTGTAGGGCTGTTTAATCCGCTGCTGGAACCCTTACCCGCTGCCTTTGACCAGCCCAATGAGTCCATTGAGGACGCGATCGCCCGCTTACAACCGCGCTTCAAAAGCTTATACATCACCCGCATTCTGCACCTCTTGCTGAATGCAGAAACCTCCCGGCTCAATATCTCTGTCTCTGTTAAGCAATCACGCGGACGGGGTGTGCCCATCCTGGCCACTACCCCCCGTAGTCGGGGAGAAACACTACAACCCACTCTGCTGACTGAAGCGATCGAAGAAATTCCGGTAGAGACCCAAATTGAACTGGTGTTGAAAAACGGTGAAGCCCAGGATCTCTACATGAGTCTCTTGGTCCTTGATGCCCATGGGGAAGTGACCGTTCTGTTTCCCTACGACTGGGATGCTCCAGAGGATCAGGCTTTGGTGCGGGCAGGGGAGGAAGTGTCGTTCCCTACCATTCGCGCCATTCCCCCAGAGGGCATTACCGAGCTATTAGTCATTGCCAGCAACAACCAGTTGCGCCAGGCCCTAAAAACCATGCAGCGTTTAGCCCCAGCCAGCCACCGGGGGGCGATACCTTTGACGGAACCGGGCGAAGTGATGGCGGCCCTGTTAGATGATTTATCGACTCAAAGGGGAGAGCCTAGCGCGGAAAATCAGCAGCGACAAATGGATACGGGGCAGGTTGCGGCTGTCTCTCTGCTGTATCGCGTCGTTGCCAAAACCTGCGATCGCGGGGAAAATGAACCGCCTTGCTCGGCGCCAGCTTAAGACTATCAAGGGTTTTATGCATCAATGTCTAATCCTCCACCCTTAGCCAGAGCCGTTACCCGATACCAGTTGGCGCTGGCCCCACTGAATGCCCCAAAAGGTAAACCAGCCTCCCAATTGTCTGAGGTGCAGGTACTCGAACTGCTCAAAGCCAGGGACGAAGTACAGGCGATTTTGGATCAGATTGCGCAACAGTCCACGCCGCTCGGGGCAGACTGCAATGCAGACTTAATCCAGCTGGCCCAACTAGATGCCCAGCTAAAGGACCACGGCAAAGCGATCGCCACCTTTCCCCAACTTCAAAACTGGCAGAACAGCTTTCAACCGCCCCCCACCGCCTGGTGGTGGCATTTTGAACCGCCTACTGACCCGCGCGATCGCGTCGATTGGCTCTGGAATTCCCTCACCCTTGCCGCCCTGACTGCCAATCTGGCCCTGGTCACCGACATTGCCTCCCGGTTCTTTACGGGAGCCCCAGGCGTGTTGAGTTCTTTCGCGGCGATCGCCCCCAGTGTGCTCACTCTATTTGCAGGTGGGGGTGCCTTGACCAAAGCCGGACGGATGGCCATTAAACATGTGCTTAGCCAAATTGGTATTTCCAAGCACCGCTGGCACGAAGCGCAGTTTGCCATTTCCGGTAGCTTACTGGTGCTCCTAATGATCTTTCACACCTCATTACCTAACATTGCTCGGTTCTACAACAATCGTGGTGAAATTCAGTTTTATGAAGCCGGTAAAATCGTCAGCGCCCAGGGTGACTTTCAAAAGGCACTGGCCCTCAATCCTGACTATGCCAAAGCCCAGTTCAACCTCGGGGCCACCTATGAAGAACTGCAAGAACCCGACAAAGCCGAAACGGAATATCGCAAAGCCCTGAGCGCAGACTATCTCCCGGCTTACAACAACCTGGCCCATCTCTACATTGTGCAGGAGGAGTTTGACCGGGCCATTCCCTTTTTGCAGCAGGGGCTGAGCATTTTTGACCCAGCACTGCATGAGCCAGGGTTAGCCTATGCTCTCCACAAAAATCTGGGTTGGGCCAGGCTCAAGCAAGCACGCTTACCGGAAGCGGCGGCCGAACTGCAACAGGCGATCGCACTCGATCCCGAACGGGCCGATGCCTATTGCCTGCTCGCCCAGGTATTGGAGCAGCAAGACCAAGCTGCCGCTGCCCTCCCCCAGTGGGAGAACTGCCTGAAATATGCCCGAGTCCAGGACGATCTTTGGATTGACCAAGCCCAACAGCGCATTGATGCCCAGGATATTGATGCTCAGGAGAGTGAATCGCCATGAAGTTTGCCAAATGTCTGAGTCTCTTGAGCCTGACGGCGCTCCTGGTGGCGACCTTTGCGCCCATTGCGGCTGCCAATCAAGCCGTTCTAGTCATCCGCCGGGGTCAGGTTAGTGTGAAACGCGATGGCCGCAGCAACTTTCGCCGTTTCAGAAACGGCGCACGCTTGAGCAGTGCAGACCTGATTCGGACAACTGGAAACACAACGGCATTGCTAAATTGCCCTGGGCGCTCCACCCTCACCCCCATTCCCGCAGGCTCTACCCGCAGCGTCAACAGCCTGTGTAGCCAGGGGCGCTACACCTATCGCCCCGGCGTTGAGCTAGAGGTGGGTGATTTGCGCGGGGGCAGCGACCCGATGATTCCCTTTGTCATCACTCCCCGTTCGGGGGCGATTATCTCCGCCCAACCCACGATTCGCTGGAATGCCGTTCCCGATGCCAGCCTCTACACTGTTCGCTTAGAGGTACGAGAACGCCGTAGTCAGCCAGAACCAGACGCGGTACTGTGGCAAGTTGAAACGGCGCAAACTGCCATTGACTATCCGGGCAATCCGCCCCTGCAATCCCGTCTGTTTTACACCGTGGTGGTGGAAGCAGACACGGGGCAATCATCCAGCGATGAGGCGGTTGAGGCCCAGTCTTTTGTTGTCCGACCGGGGGGTGATATTCAAACCCAGCTTGACGAGGTGGATGCCCTGGACTTACCGCCCGCTATTGCGGCACAAGAAAAGGCTGATATCTACGTTACAGCGGGGCTAATTCCTGAGGCAATTACGGTGTTGCAGGGGATCATTGATGCTGAAATGGCAACTGCGGCGGTGTATCAACAGCTAGGTGATCTTTATTTGGCTAGCGGGTTGCGGTTGCCTGCCGAAGCGGCCTATCGGCACACCATTGAAACCGCTGAGTTTTATGCCGATTTAGAAGATTGGATGCTGGTGCACATTGGTTTAGCCATTCTCTATTCTGAAACTGAAGAGACTGATAGTGCTATTCAGTCTCTACGCCGCGCCGAAGTGGCGGCTTTCTATTTTTGCGATGCTGAGTTGCTCGGCCAGATTCATGAAGAGATTGCGGCACTGATGCCAGAGTCTGAGTTAGAGCCCGAGACTGAACTTGCCCCACCACTAGCGGAACCTATCCTATGCGCCAGCCCCGACGAATCCCCTGCCAATGGATAATCGCGGCCTGCCTTTTAGTTGGGTCGCCACTGTTAGCCGTGCCCTTGCCGCTGACCAGTTCGGTAGGTTGGGCGCAGACGAGTGACGACGATCGCCTAGCCGAGGCCGATCGCTTATTGCAGCAGGGCATTGATCACTATCGCAGTAGCCAGTTTAGGGAAGCCCTAGAGACCTGGCAAGCAGCGCTAGAGATTTATCGAATTCTGGATAATCGTACGGGCGAAGCGGGCATCCTCAACAACATTGGCATTGTGAACGACTCGTTGGGGAACTATGCCACGGCGCTGAACTATTACCAGCAAAGTCTGGTGATCCAACAAGCCATTGGCGACCGCGCTACCGAAGCCATTACCCTCAACAACATTGGCATTGTGAACCGATTGTTGGGGAACTATCCAACAGCTCCCATGTTCAGTTGCTCACAAATCAGCGATTATCAGGCAACCAAGCTACTGATCTCGTATTTCCTAGCCCAAAGGGTCGTGCTATTGATGACCACAACTTTTCTCAGCGCGTTTGGTGGTCTATGCTCAGTGCCACTGACATTACGCCGTATTGTCCACCCTACGCATTACGGCATACCTTTGCTACATGGGGTAAGCGCAACGATATGACAGATGAGCAAATTGCCTACTGGCTGGGTCATAAAACAACCCGCATGGTTCGAGAACACTACAGACATCTTGATGAACAACCCTTCGTTCCGGAATTTGAAATTTCTACAAACGATGAGAGCTACGATGCCTAATTTTAGAGCCCAATCTTTAGCCCAAAATTAGGGCTAAGGGTATCCAACCTTGACCAAATACGCCCGTACTAAAGAACGAAACTCCTATGGTTTGGACCTTGTAATCTCTGAAAACCAATGGAGCTAAGCGGATTCGAACCGCTGACCCCTTGAATGCCATTCAAGTGCTCTACCAACTGAGCTATAGCCCCGGATCATGCATTAGCCATCATCGCTTGAGCTTGAGTTATCGTCAAGGGATATTTCAACTTTATCTTGAGCAAACGACGCGATCGCAGGAGGTTCACGCTACAGTCAAAAACGTGCCTTCACTGACGATTACTATGACTGCTGTACCTCCTAACGAGACCAATCCGCCCGATACTGATGCGCTGCTGCATAAACTGCGCCGCAAGCAGGGTAATTGGGTTGAGTGGGGCCAAGCGTGTCAAGCCTTACAAAAATCTGGACTCAATCCCCAGAAGATCTTTGAAGGTACAGGATTTGAACCGATTCAGCAAAATCAGATTATTGTCGCTGCCCAGGTCTATGAGTCTATTGCGAAAGGGGGGGCATCGGCGCAAACTCAGGCGCATTTTGCTGAGCGGGGGAGTGACAGCCTCTATGAATTGCGCATTCTGTCCCAAAGCGATCGCGCTGCCGCTGCCGACTTCATTGTTGCCCAAGGTCTCGATTCCGATGGGGTGAGAGAAATCGTCAAACCGCTGAAAGAATTTGCCTACCGTAGCGAACCACCAGAGGGATTTACCTTTCACCCCGGCGATGCTCTAGCGTTTCACTATTGGCGCTTGGCCCGTCAGCAAGAAGATTTGCAACTGCGATCGCGGCTGATTGCCCAAGGATTGCGCTATGCCCACAGTGTCAGTGCTCGCCAGCAGATTGAAACGCTGCTGACCGATTTCTCCGTGGTTAAGACTAAAGCGGCACCCCGTTTACCCTTCTTTCGGGCCGATGATGAAACAGAACTCCCCCGAATTATTCCCGTTGCTGGGGAAATGCCGCTGCCTGTAGACGACTTCAAAGCAGTGCCTGTGACACTCACTGAAGAACCGTTTGGGGTCGTGAAGTTTTCGGGGGTGGGGGCTTGGGCACCTTTACCCGGTTGGCAAGTGATAATGCAGGCAGAAGATCCGGTGGGGGTTTTAACCACCAGCGATCGCTTGCCCAACGCTACCGCTGATACCCCCTCTGAGCTGGTTTTGGTCATCATCGATCGATCTCAACGCCAGTGGAACGTGTCTAGCTATTTTGCTGTAGCTCAAGAGGATACCCTTGATCTGCAATGGTTTGAAACCGCTCCGGCACAATCGCTCTTAGGGCAGGTCATCTTAATCCTCAAACCTAAGAAGATCTTAGACGAAGGCTATACTCGTGAACTTTGGCAAGTTGAAGAATAGGAACTCCCCATGGCTCTTGAAAGACGACTGTCTCGCTCCATATTTTTAGATACCGAAGTAGTTGAACTGCGTCAGCTTTGCTTTACTCCCGGTCGTGTGTTTGAACCCGGTAAATACTTGGCCGGAGAATTGCCGGATACTGCCTTTGAAATGGGGCTGGTTGAGAAATTGCCTCCGGTGAGGGGTAAGAGTGAGGAGGTTGATCCTCAAGTTTGATTAGAGGGAGGAGAAAGAAAATGTCTGAAAGTTTCAAATCCGGCGATCGCGTCCGTTTAATTGGCAACCCGCCCTATATCAAAACTGCCGATTCGATGCCGATGCTGCGACCTCCTGATGTGGTTGCCAGTGGTGAAGAAGGTACGGTAATTGATCAACGACCGGGGGGATACTTCGGGGTTCGATTTAGCCGGGGCAGTTTTTTACTCGATAGCCAGTATTTAGAACTCGCCCAAAATCTTTCTCAGGAAGAAAATTCTATCGAGACGCACATTGATATAGATCAGCAACAATAAGCAGTTGAACTCAACCTGTGTGAGCTAGAATTGTTAAGTCTTCTTTACAAGATGTGATAGTCGCTACAAATCTTGACCTAGGAGGCTGACCGCAAACCACGCTGTTAGAGTATCTCGCCATGACGCTGCCTATCCGTAATGTTGCCATCATCGCCCACGTTGATCACGGCAAAACGACTCTTGTCGATGCCTTGCTTAAGCAATCTGGAATCTTCCGCGAAGGAGAAGATGTCCCGACCTGCGTCATGGACTCCAATGATCTTGAACGGGAGCGGGGGATTACGATTCTGTCGAAAAACACAGCAGTGCGGTACCAAGAGACGCTGATCAATATTGTGGATACTCCTGGCCACGCTGATTTCGGCGGTGAGGTGGAACGGGTGCTGGGTATGGTCGATGGCTGTATCCTGATTGTTGACGCCAATGAAGGCCCTATGCCCCAAACCCGCTTCGTATTGAAAAAGGCGCTGGAAAAGGGATTGCGTCCGATTGTCGTGGTGAACAAAATCGACCGTCCTCAAGCAGATCCCTATGGGGCGATTGATAAGGTTTTGGATCTGTTTATTGAACTCGGGGCTGATGATGATCAGTGCGAATTCCCCTATTTGTTTGCCTCCGGTCTGGCTGGCTATGCCAAAGCCGATCTCGACGATGAAGACCAAGACATGAAGCCTCTGTTTGAGTCGATTTTGGATCATGTGCCGCCACCGATTGGCGATCTCGCTAAGCCTTTGCAAATGCAGGTAACGACCCTAGATTATTCAGACTACCTAGGCCGCATCATCATTGGTAAAATTCACAACGGTATTATTAAAGCTGGGCAGCAAGCTGCGCTGATTAAAGAAGATGGATCCGTTGTTAAGGGCAAAGTCAGTAAGCTGATGGGTTTTGAAGGGCTGCAGCGCGTTGAGATTGCTGACGCCTCAGCGGGTAATTTGGTGGCCGTTTCAGGCTTTGCTGATGCCAATATTGGTGAAACCTTAGCCTGTCCTGATGAACCCGAAGCTTTGCCGCTGATTAAAGTTGATGAACCGACGCTGCAAATGACCTTTGCGGTCAATGATTCACCTTTCGCCGGTAAAGAGGGCGATTTTGTCACGTCTCGTCAACTGCGCGATCGCTTGATGCGCGAACTCGAAACTAATGTGGCGCTGCGGGTCGAACCCACCGATTCTCCCGATCGCTTTGGGGTGTCGGGTCGGGGTGAACTGCACCTAGGCATTTTGATTGAAACCATGCGGCGGCAGGGCTATGAGTTCCAAGTGTCCCAGCCCCAAGTCATCTACCGAGAAGTCAACGGTCATCCCTGCGAACCCTACGAACTGTTGGTGCTTGATGTGCCAGAAGAGGGCGTGGGGGGCTGCATGGAAAAACTGGGTCAGCGTCGGGGTGAACTTCAAGACATGCGGGTATTGGGGGATGGTCGCGCCACGCTAGAGTTTGTGATTCCGGCCCGGGGGTTGATTGGTTTCCGGGGTGATTTCATGCGTCTGACGCGCGGTGAAGGCATCATGAACCACAGCTTTTTAGACTATCGCCCCCTGTCTGGTGATGTCGATACTCGTCGCAACGGTGTGCTGATTTCCTTTGAAGAGGGCACGGCGACCTTCTATGCCCTAAAAAATGCAGAAGATCGTGGTGTCTTTTTCATTGCACCCGGGACTAAGGTTTATAAAGGCATGATTGTCGGCGAACACAATCGCCAGCAAGACCTTGAGCTCAACATCTGCAAAACGAAGCAGCTGACTAACCATCGTGCGGCTAGTGGCGATGAACTGGTACAGCTCCAGGCTCCTGTAGATATGAGCCTGGAGCGGGCGCTAGAATACATCGGCTCCGATGAGATGCTTGAGGTGACGCCTGAGTCGATTCGATTGCGAAAAATGTCTAAAAAACTGGCGCGACGGTAAACATTACTCAAAAAAGGAAGTCAGCGCTCAAGGGGTTAAAAGCTTTGCTGCGCTGACTTCCGGCAACGTCTTCTTCAGACTAACGGGGTTTTTACGTAATTCCACTACCCCAGTGGGTAGTTTACGGGTTATTCACATGCGATCGTGATAGAGACCTTGCAATAAATTGTTCAATTGTTCTTCAGGGCAGCAGTCTATCAGAGCCTCTAGGATATCCACGAGTTTTGCTGCTGTTTCTCCCAAGGTCGGGCTCATATCCCAGACGTCTTGTGCCCAACTTTGGGGAAGATCAGCATTAAAAATCATCCGCTCTAACAGCTGCTTAGCTTCGACCTTGGAAAGGGACATGGCAATTTTCTGCAACGACCCAACGATTCTTGCGCCGTTGACTCGAATCGTCAAGCAGAGATGCCTTGGGGGGTAGAGATGGTTCACTCTGTTTCTAAGCGGTCGGCCCTGATTGCCTTAGGGTTTTTAGTCGGAGCAGCCAATTTGGGAATTGTGGCTCGGCTGTATTTTCCCCAGAATATTGGCCAGGGCTTATTTGTTGCGACCCGTCTCTGGATTTTGGGGCTACCCCTCCTGTGGTTTTTTCGTGTTGAACGGCGGCGATTAGCGCTTGTATGGCCGACGCGGTCAGAGCTTTAGCAAGGGTTGGGGCTGGGAGGATTGATGTTCGTCGTGATCTGGATAGCCTATTGGTATATTGGGCGACCTTGGATGAATGTTGATGCGATTCGCTCAACAGCAGCGACGTTGAGGTTGGATAATCGCGGTATTTTCTTAGCCTTTGCAGTTTATTTCACTGTGGTTAATGTCTTGATCGAAGAATATATTTGGCGTTGGTTTGTCTGTCGACAATGTGAAGTGTTCTTACCGGGTTTGGGAGCTGTCGGATTAGCCGCATTCTGCTTTACGCTACATCATATTGTTGCGTTGCAAGGATATGTTGGCAATAGCTTGATTACTGTTTTAGGGGCTCTCGGTGTCTTCATTGCTGGACTGATTTGGTCTGTTTTCTACGTGAGGTATCGATCGCTTTTGGTCTGCTGTATCAGCCATATGATGGCTGATTTGGCGATCGCGATCGTGGCTGGTCAGATATTGTTTGGTGATATTTGAATCAGAATTGATTTAAATAATACCGATGAAATTGTTCTCTATAATACCAACGATTCTGACTGTGAGTTTTAGTGATATTGTCTATCGCATTGTGCCTTGTTCACGATATTCAAGCTCGAATAGTTAAGCTTATGCTACGTTAAAAACGTGTCTTGATATCACGTTAGCTGCATTATTTGTGACTAGAAAGGTTTTCTTTTAATAATTGATCAGCTAATAATCAGCTAACGGCAAACCACGACAATTTCAGTTTTTGGAGTTATACCCGTGTCAATTTACGTTGGAAACCTGTCCTACACTGCCACTCAAGATGACTTGAGCGGTGTTTTTACTGAGTATGGGACAATAAATCGAGTAACGGTACCCCTTGATCGTGAAACTGGGCGTCCCCGAGGTTTTGCCTTTGTGGAACTCAGCAGCCCGGCAGAAGAAGATTCTGCTATTGAAGCGCTAGATGGTGCTGAATGGATGGGCCGAGAGCTCCGCGTTAATAAAGCGAGGCCGCGTGAAAATAGTGCCCCTCGTCGCGATCGCAGTTGGTAAACTCCTGTACATTTGAGTGCTTGACCCGACCCGGATATCGACCCTAGTGGTTGATGCCCGGGTCTTTTGGTAACGTCGTGGCTGTGGCGTACAAGTGTTGTTGACGATGTTGACTGAGAATGCCGTATTTGGGCGCGAATACCATTGCAACCCCAAATAGCAGCGTCATCAGCACCACAATACTGCCAGCCGTAGACGTATCTAGGTGGTAGCTCATATAGGTGCCCAGCACGCAAGATGCCACACTGGTTGCGACCGAGAGCATAAGTATACGGTCAAAGCGATCGCTCAGGAGATAGGCTGTCGCACCAGGTGTCACCAGCATCGCGATGACTAAGATAATGCCTGCCGTTTGTAGCGCTGTGACAATCGTCAAGGCAAGCACAGATAGCAGCGTGTAGTACATCAGCTGGGTATTGAGGCCGATAGCCTTGGCGTGGTTGGGGTCGAAGCAAAACAACAGTAAGTCCCGGCGACGTAGCAGAATGATCACTAGGGTTGCGGTTCCTGCAATGAGGGTCTGAATGATGTCCTGCTGGGAAATGCCCAACACATTGCCAAACAGAATATGAAATAGATCGACGTTGCTTGGAATTTTAGTCGACAGCACTATTCCAAAGGCAAAGAACCCAGTAAAGATGACGCCAATCACTGCATCTTCTTTCAGTCGGGTTTTGGCTTTGACATAGCCAATGGCGACCGTTGCCCCAAAACCAAACAAAAATGCGCCAACAGCAAAGGGAATCTCCAGTGCGTAGGCGACTACTACACCCGGCACCACTGCGTGGGATACTGCATCACCCATGAGCGACCATCCCTTTAGGGTGATATAGCAAGATAGCACTGCACAGACTGTACCTACAAAGGCGCTGACCCAGAGAGCCTTAAGTAAGAACCCATGTCGTAGCGGCTCAAGCAGTGTATCCCATAGGGGAAATGCAGCGCTCAGGTAACTCATCATGCAGCGTCTACTCCCGTTCTGAATTCAGTCATAAAAGGTGATTTGCCCAAACCCGCAACCGGGACGCCACCAAAAGTCATCGCTAGATTTTCTGGGGTAAAGGTTTCTGCAGTGGTTCCTGAAGCCAAAATGGTTTGGTTTAGCAAAATCACGCGATCGCAGAAGGTTGAAACTGACGCTAAATCATGGGTTGAAACCAAGATTGTATGTCCCTGATTGCGCAACTGTATGAGTAAGTCGATAATTCGCTTTTCGGTTTTGACATCAACCCCAGTGAACGGTTCATCTAACAAAATTACCTTCCCTTCTTGAGCCAAAGCCCGTGCCAAAAACGCTCGTTTTCTCTGGCCACCTGAGAGTTCACCAATCTGGCGATGGCGGAGGTCACTCAGACCAACTCGCTCAAGACTTTCCATTACCATGCGGCGATCTTTGAGACTAGGAATCCGCAAGACATTCATATAGCCGTAGCGGCCCATCATTACCACATCAAATACGCTAACCGGGAACTGCCAATCTACCTCATCGGCCTGGGGCACATAGGCTATCCACTGACGCTTTTGAGCCTGTTGTACGCGCTCTGTGCCGATGCGAATCCGCCCCTGGGTTGGTTGCAAAAAACCCATCATTGCTTTAAACAGGGTAGATTTGCCGCCCCCATTTGGCCCCACTAGCCCTGTGATCGTGCCCGGCTCAACCCTACAGTTGGCGTTATAAAGGGCTAAGCGAGCATTGCTGTAGGTAACACTGAGGTTTTGAACGGTAATGCTTAAAGGCAGTGTAGTTGTTTGCATCATCATTTGTTTACCTAATTTATTTGCCTAAAAGAGGTCAGGTTATCTTGGGCGTTGTATCGGTGGGCCATACCCACGAAACATAGGATTTGACCTGTCAAACAGCCTCTAAGGCGTATTGCTACCTGCCAATAGGCCATTTGCAATGGTGCGGGCGTCGTATTCCAGTAGGTCTAAGAAAGTTGGCACAGGCCCATCTTCTGTCGAGAGGGAGTCAACGTATAGATTGCCTCCAAAGCGGGCTCCAGTACTTTGAGCGACTTGCTTTTGACCTTCATCGCTAACCGTGCTTTCGCAAAACACGGTGGGGACTTCACCGTCGTTGACCTGCTCAATCACGCCCTGAATTTGTTTGGGGGTAGATTGTTGTTCAGCGTTGATGGGCCAAAGGTAAATTTCTGTCATGCCGTAATCGCGAGCCAGATAAGCAAACGCTCCTTCACAACTCACGAGGTATCGCTGTGATTCAGGCACTCGCTCTAGATCGACCTGGAGTTGCTTATCAATGGCTTCAATCTGTTCGCTGTAGGCAGCGGCATTCGCGTTGTAGGTCTCCGCATTCTCAGGGTCGAGTTCAACAAACGCTTGACGAATATTTTCAACATAAATTAGGGCATTGCGGGGCGACATCCAGGCATGGGGATTCGGTTTGTCGGTGTAGGGTCCTTCAGCAATGGGGATGGGCTCAATGCCTTCTGTTAAAACGACTGAGGGCACATCTTGGACATTTCCTAGGAATTGCTCAAACCAACGCTCTAGATTCATGCCGTTGTAAAGCAGCAAGTCAGCATCCTGAGCTTTACTTAAATCGCTAGGGACGGGTTCGTAACCATGGATCTCTGCGCCAATGCGGGTAATTGATTCAACCACCAGTTTGTCGCCGGCCACATTTTGGGCCATGTCTGCCAGGATGGTGAAAGTGGTTAGCACTTTCTTTTTCCCTCCGGCTTGGGTAGTTGAGTCGGGCTCAACGGCGTTTTCAATCTCAGCAGTGTCAGGGGTTGAAATTTCTGTAGGCGCGCAGCCTTGCAGCCAAACTCCAAGTATGAGGCTGGCTGCAAGGGTTAAACTTCTGATGGGCAAATTGTTTGCCATGGCTAAAACGATTTTTCATAATTGTCTCATATTTCATTTTTACCTCATAATTACATAAGTGACTAGTCCTAGATTGCCAATAAACTGGTTTCCGGCTGGGAGTAGTCGACGAAAATTGAGTATTTATAGCGATGGCCAAATTGCTTAATGCACTGAGGATCGCCAGGATGCTGAGTCCACAGGCAATCTGACTCGCGTTAGTGCACAAAGCTTTGTGGCTACCGCCATCGCAAAAGAAGCCCAGTTTCTACGGTAGGATTGTGCTCAACAAAAACTGACTGCACCACCGGAGTAGTGCAGCCAAGGAGAGAAATATATAGAAGAGTGGGACAGTGCCCCAAACTCTTGACTTAAAAATTATTCGGATTCAAGGGGCGACCCGGTGCGCTATTCAACTGTGTTGCAGTGCCGCCGTCCTCTGGTGCCAAAAACGGCTTCAAGTTAATCCCATTCGATTGTTGACTGCCGCCAATCCCGCCTGAATCCAACACACCGCCGATTTGATCCAGAATGCTGCCACCCCCTCCAGTGAATGTGGTGACGCCCTCTGTAGCTTGCCCTTCATCTGCTAAGGCCAGGTTTTCAAACACTTGGTCGCGGGTCGCGACGGGGTCTTGACCTTGGGGTACGGTGAAAACAATTTGGCAAGTGTTATTGGCTTCGGTAATCACACAAACGGTATTGTAGCCGTTCTCAATGCCGGTGCGCATTTCCACTAAACCTTGAGGTCGGTAGAGTTCTAGCCGTTCACTAATGGTGTTGCAGCGGCGTTCAGCAGGCCAGTTGGCACCCATATCGTCTGGCACTGCCCAGGGATAAGCTTGGCCAGGCTGGCTTTGGGGTAGATACACCACCGTGTATTCGCCATTTTGCACCTGACAGGCAAACCGGGCAGAATCGTCTGTGGGTTCTTCAGTTTGTGCCAAAGCGGGGATCCCCATGCTGGCTAGGCAACCCGCGAGCAAAACGCCGCTGCTAAAGCGAAATAGCCCCTGATTGCGTTGTGTTGCGCTCATTTCTCCACTGCTCCCGATTGTTAGTCTGTGTGTGATTAATTTGTAATTCTAGGGTAACGATTTCATTTAGCGACTCATTGCGGCCAAATGAACTCATATAGAGCTGTAGACGGCGATCGCGGCGGTTTTGTTCACGCGCTCTCAAATAATAAAAAGGGCCTTCAAATAATCAGAAAGACCCCAAAACAACAAAGAGGGACTCAAGCTTGAGTCCCTCTTTGACTATGGTGGCGGGGGCCGGATTTGAACCAACGACCTTCGGGTTATGAGCCCGACGAGCTACCAGACTGCTCTACCCCGCGTCATTTGCTTATCCACTATAACGAAAGAGTTGCAATTTCAGCAACGTTAATTACCAATTTTCTAAAATAAAGATAATTCTCCGACAACGTCTAGGCGCTTAAAGCTGCTCAACACCATATATGTCTCGGCTAGGGTCTCAGAAATTTCTGGGGAAATCCAACCCAGCTGCTTCAATAGATAAACTGCCAGGGCATACTTGGCTCGTTTCGCGCCGTCTAATACCTTAATGGCTAGGCCCAGATCTTCCCCGACCTTGCCAATACACTGGATCCCTTCCGCTCCCGATTTGCTGATAATTGCCCCTCCGGTCAGCTGCATCAAATCGGTGTCAAAGGCGTCCTGTCCGGCTACCATGGCAGGATAGCTCGTCATCGCGCGGACAATTCTTTCCATGGCTAGGTTGTTACCGGAGGCAAGCTTAGCAAACAGGCTGGCCATTTGCGCTAGCTGCATGTAGTAGGTGGGAGCCCCACAATCATCATGGGCGCAGATAAATTCATCTGCAGGCATGCCCAGGAGCTCTGATATCTTATTCAAGATCAACTGCTGGACTGGGTGGCTACGTTCGAGGTAAGTGCCTAGAGGCCAGTTTTGCTGGCGGCAGGCAGCTAACATGCCGGCGTGTTTACCGGAGCAGTTATGCTGTAACGCACTTTGTTTATCCCCTGCGGCAGGGCACTGCAACATTTCTGGCTCGATGTCAGCACGCCATAAAATGTGAAACACCTGGCGCACTTGTTCCATGTTGCCTCGGTGAGAGCTACAGATAATGGCTAGATCGCGATCATCGAGATCAAAACGTTCTAGCGTCCCTGTCGCTATAATCGCGAGAGCTTGAAAAGGCTTTAGGGCAGAGCGCATAAACGTGCCTGTCTCTGGGTTGCCTGCTACCGACAATACCCGTCCTCGACTATCACAAATGACTGCTTCAGCATGGTGGGTTGATTCAACAACGCCCTCGCGCAACAGTTGAATCCGAATGTCTGTTTGAGTTCGCTTTGCCTTGGTCATAGTTAGCCTTGATTATCGCTAAAACTGTGACATAACTATGGGTTGAGTGCAAGCAATACCAATGACTTAGATGAACTGGTGAGCGTCTCTAGGTGTTAGGGGTTATATCAATTGCCAAAGGAGACTCTCAACTAACAAAACGCTGGCAATTGTGGCAAAGCTGATATGGATCCGGTTGAGAATGGGCTTCACCTCGTAATCGGTAATCAGGCGATCGCGATCAGCAATGGTTTCTGGCTTGATCCACACTTGTCCGTCGTACCACCCTGACTCTTCGTAGGGCACGGCGGGTTGGCGTAGGCGATCGCCTACATGTCGCCAGCCTACATAGAGCTGAGCCAGCGTCAGCAGCGGTAAAACCAATGCCCCGGCGGTTCCAAGCATGACAAACTGTACTGGCCACTTACCCGGTGTGAAATTGACTGATACCACGGGGCCTACCACCAGCCAACTCAGGCTCCAAAGCACAATCAAGGGTGTGAGATATCCCCGTAGCGGACGGCATCCCCAGCTGTAAAACCACGAGGTTTTCATATCCTCGTATTCGTTAATGGGTTGTTGCTCACTGGGTACCGGACACCGAGTCATGGTCATTTTCATTGAAAGGTAGCACTAAGTCCTAGGGTTTTATTGCTGGTTTGCCACTGCCGCTGCAGTCAGGTCAAAGTCGACTTCAGTAGCATGACCCCAAAAGGCTTCTAGGTTATAAAAGTCTCGTTCATCGGGCATAAAGATGTGGACAATGATCTCGCCATAGTCTTGCAAAATCCAGCTGCCCTCGGCTTGGCCTTCGGTGCGTAGGGGCTGGCGATGCCACTTTTCTTCGAGCGCTACTTCAATATTGCGGGCAACGGCACGGACTTGGGCACTCGAAAACCCCGTCGCAATCACGAAAAAGTCTGCGATATAAGAGACATCAGAGAGCTGTAAAATCCGAATATCGTTGGCTTTGCGATCATCTGCTGCGATCGCAGCGTCGATAGCCATACGTTTCGCTGCCGCTAAATCGTCACTTTCCATTGCAGTTTGGTCTGTCAGGGATGACGGCGTGGTTTGTTCGGCAGTCAAATTAATCGGATCACTCATTAGGCAGCTTATATCCTGAATGACGGCATTAATACACTTCTCTTGTCACGATAGCGCTAACTTTCAATCAGCGTCGGTCGGGTTGAGAAAATTTCATGGACTTAAAGCCGAAAAGCTCGTATGGCAAAGCTTCTAGAAGTTTTTAGATTTGCATATTTTGTCGTCGTGTTGATCCCCGCTCCGATTGTGGCGCTGAAATCCCAAAAATTAGCTATCCTTCGAGTAACTTTTTGAGTGCTTGTCTGAGTTTGGGCCGTAAGGGGTAATGCTAAGGCTTTGGGTTGTTTGTTTTGTGCTGCTGTTCGGATGTGCTGAGGGGTATCAGTGGGTATCTCAACTGCACTGGTTTAGTGAGGTTAGCTTGTCGCTACCGCTAGTAATTGCGGGGGGGATGGCCTTAGCGATCGCGTCTAACCACACTCACTTTCTCGGATTAGCGGTCAAAGGAATGCGCGATCGCACGTTTCAACCTGATCTATCTACTGCATCTCCTAGCGCTGCCGATAATGCCAAAACATCCCCATCGGCGATGCAATGCACAAAGCCGTTGTCATTTCAAATTAATCGGCTGCAACCTAAGTCTGCTTCAATCTCATTCAATATTCTGCACCCCAAGTCACAGCGATCAGATTCTGAATCTAAGTAGAGATACTGACTTTAAGCACACTTTATTGATAGCTGTAGAGTTCATTGACTATTACGCAGCCTGCTTGGTTAACGTTATGGTTTGAGCAACTCGACAGCATCGCGACCATCGGGATCGCTGAGATACACTTTCACGATTTCTTCTTTTGCAGTGGGCACCTGCTTACCCGTAAAGTCAGGATGGATGGGCAGCTCTCGATGCCCGCGATCGATTAATACCGCTAGTTGAATCAACTCCGGACGGCCATAGTCGGTCACAGCATTTAGGGCAGCGCGAATAGTGCGTCCACTAAAGATCACATCGTCAACGAGCACCACTATTTTGTCATTCAAATCAAAGGGAATTTGGGTTTTTGCCGGAGTTCGAACCCCAATTTTGTCGAGGTCATCGCGGTAGAAGGTAATGTCGATTGCGCCTGTAGGCACCTGAATCGATTCAAGCCATTCGATCTGCTGAGCCAAATTTAGAGCTAAAGGAACGCCCCGTGTATGAATGCCCAATAACACCAGTTTTTCAAGACTGCTAGAGCGTTCAACCACTTCCGAGGCTAAACGGTTGAGGGTACGTCGCAGTTCATCGGACGACAGCAGTTCAACAACTTCTGATGACATAGGTCAGCGTTTCTGGATGGGGCCAAGGTTTATCAAGAGGCGTAGGCTAAGAATCCCAATCCTACAAGACCTAGCGCCAGCCATAAACCGTAAACCTGCCGGGTAAGTGTCATGGCTTGTCGAATGATGTCGGGGGTAATGGGATGTCGCGAATCGGCTAAGAGGGGTTTTATTTTAATCACCCCGCCATAGCGATTAACGCCGCCGAGTTGTACGCCCAATACGGCTGCATAGGCACATTCACTCCAGCCTGCGTTGGGGCTTGGATCCGCTATCGCGTCTCGACGACACACCCGCAATACCGGCCTAGGTCTACCGGATAGGAGGGCTAGGGTCAGCACACTAAGGCGGCAGGGCAACCAGGTTAACCCGTCTTCTAGACGAGCACTAAACCACCCAAGATAGGTGTAAGGCGCATCTCGATAGCCCACCATTGAGTCTAGGGTACTGGCTGCTTTGTAGGACAGGGCTAGGGGAACGCTACCTACTCCAGAGAGGATGGCTCCAAGCAGTGCATAAAACAAGGGAGCTAACACGCCATCCACTGCATTCTCACTGATAGTTTCCATGATGGCGCGGTAAATGTCGGGGGTGGACAAATCTTGGGTATCGCGACCGACGTAACGACTGAGCGTGTCACGGGCGATCGCGATTTTGCCATCGGCTAAGGGGGCTAGCACGGCCTCGGCGGCTTGGCGTAAACTCCGTCCTGCCAAGCAGCTGGCTAACATAATCACCTGGATTCCGATGCCCAGCCAGGGATGGATTAGTGTGGCACCGTATATCAGAATCCATCCGATGCCCCCACTGCCGAGGATCAGCCCTAAACCCAACCCAATCCCCGCTATCCGTTGGCTATGGGGTGTCTGGAAGTGCTTTAAAGCCCACTGGCTGTAACGGGCGATCGCAGCCCCCATTACCTGCACAGGATGTAACCATCCCCATGGGTCGCCCAGCAGATAATCTAAACTGCTGGCTACCACCAGCACAATTGTGGCCGCAAGCGTATGATTCAAGCTGATGTTTCCTCAAACCACGAAACTGGCATCTTCACCTTGGGCTGCTTGCCAACTGCGGGCATCGTAGTAGAGATCTTCTAAGGAAATGTTGTAAAGCGCTTCCTTGAGCTTTTGGTGCAGGCGATGCCACAGGGTAAAGGTGACCCAGTCTTCAGCATGGCCGTGATCTGCCTGGTGTCGTGGTAAAGGATCGAGGGTTTCACCCACTGCTTCCAGGATTTGCCCGAGTGAAATTTGTGCGGGTAATCGTGCCAGCTGATAGCCACCGTGAGCCCCTCGCACTGAGATCACCAACCCGGCTCGACGGAGTTCAATCAACAATTTTTCGAGATAGGGGGCGGGCAAATCTTGTCGCTGTGCGATCGCACTCACCGAAGCTAAACAACCTTGGGGTTGCAAACTCAAATCGAGTAGCGCTTTAACACTGTAATGGCCACGAGTCGTTAGCTTCATGAGCTTTATTGTCGAGCAGATGACTGTCACCACACCCTAACATCGTCACTTTCAAGATACCGCGTTGACGACAACGGTTATTTAACAAGCAGCCGCCTGATCAAACTAAAAGCAATCACTTGAAAATGGTTTGATGCCTTGGCGTCAAATCGCGCAATTCACCTAGATGCTGATTGATCACGGGGGTTGCTTCCAGACTAAACGCATCAACTTGGCGTTAGCTAAATTCTCTCCACATCCCCAGCTGAAGTTTTGTGTCAGCAAAACTCCTCATCATGAGCTGGCAGCGGTTTATGTGGAGAGCATGACACCTCAACAATGGGTGTTGCCCCTCATTGCCCCATCATAATTAGGTATGCCAAGCCTTCAGATGCTGACAACACACCCTGCGATTAGATATTGATCAATCCTGCCAAGAACTGGGGATCAACAGTCTCTAAGTCATTCAGAAAATTCCGCAAAAAAATGTCAAAATCGATTTGCGTGTAGTATCATTCAGCTGGTCAAGATAACCGTTAGGATAGATAGGCCGGTGTGCGAAAGATCTAGCACGTCATTAATTCCCTGTTGTAGATTTTAGAGATTGAAGCTAATGGCTAGTGAAACCCAGTTAGAGGCCTTAACAGGCAAGGCACTGCTTAAGAAAGTTAAGGATTTAGAGCATCTTAGCAAAGAGGAAAAGGCAAAAGCATGTGGCTACTACACCGTTACTAAAAGCGGTGTTGCAAGAGTCAACATGATGAAATTCCTCAATGCCCTCATTGATGCGGAAGGCATTCAACTCGACAGTACCCAAAGTACAAACGGTCGTGGGGGGCGCAGTGCGAGTTACCGAATCACCGTGCAGTCGAATGGCAATTTACTGATTGGGTCTGCTTACACAAAGCAGATGGGTCTACAGCCCGGTGATGAGTTTGAAATTTCTTTGGGCCGCAAACATATCCGTCTAAAGCAACTGACTGATGGTCTAGAAGACGAGGATGGAGAAGACGAAGATTAGAGTGTTATCTGGGTTGCGCTAAATTTAGTTAGGAATAGCCCACTTTGCGACTCCAGGTTCTGCTGCTGGGCTTAGAGAAACTTCAAAAAGGTTACCAATATTCCAGGGCACAAACACTGTGCCCTTTTTTAGTGGTCTAAAGATTTCAAATTATGCAGATGCCAACAATCAGATGGCGGTATGAAACATAACACTTTTCTAACAGGCGATTCAGCGATGTGTGCCGCTGCCAGTTGTGGTCAAGGATCTGTTTTCAGGTCTCGGTAGAATATCCATAACGCAGGGGTAGCCATTACCTGCGTTATATTTTTTCTGCAATCTTAATGAAAATCAATTTTAAGTAAGAGAAGTAAAAGGTAGTATAAGTCTGATCGAAAAACTTTTAATATTTGCTTGATTGTCCTAATTGGTGTTTAGATTGCCCATTCAATCGGCCTTGAAAAGCCTTGTGTAGACTGGAATCTGCGTTTTTGATGATAAGCGAGCATGAAATTTGACTTGAAAAAGATCTAGAGAGTCTCCCTATACCGAGTCAGTTCGGGAGCTGGACTTGGACAAGATTGAGCACGCCACCAACTTGATTTTGAAAGGAATGGCTTGCCTCCTTGCCCCCTGACTCGAATCAAAATGGTTACGACCTGTCAGATTGGGCTTGGACGACGAGACGAGGAGGTAAATGGGATTTTTGTTGAATTCTGCAATTTTAATAGAGGTTTAAAGTGATGTTGAACAATTGCCCCTGCTGTTCTGAGCCCTTGCTACGCCATGCTCGCCACGGTGGTGTTTACTGGTTTTGTTCCCATTGCTGGCAAGAAATGCCCGATCTACCTGAAGCCTTAGTCGTCCGTCGACAGTATCAGTCTTCTCTGCAAGGTCTCATTCGCGCTATGTCTGGGGTGACTTAGGGTTATCAGGATAAGTTTGATGAAGATGAGCCGTTTTTTTTAAAGCGATCGCGTGAATTAGCCTATCCCTTAGTTTAATAAAGGCGACTTCTTTGAAGACGTAACGAACTAGCTCAAACTATGGATCTGCCGCTCATTCTCGACCTCGCTTTAGGCTTGGTTCTGACCTATCTAATACTCAGTTTATTAGCCAGTGAAGTTCAAGAAATTCTGAGTTCTTTGCTGCAATGGCGAGCTGAACACCTAAGACGCTCGATTGAACAACTACTAGAGGGCGATAGTCTAGAAAATACGGAAGCGGCCCAAGCCTTAGCCGAACGCCTTTACAGTAGTCCTTTAATTAGCAGCCTGAATTATGAGGCGAAGGGCAGTCTTGCCAGTATTCCACGCAAAATCTTCCATGGTATTGGGGCGCTCTATCGCAGTATTTTTCGGATTCGCAATACCTTTGGTCAAAACACCAGTGGCCCATCCTATATCCCTTCAAAAACCTTTGCGACTGCGCTGCTCGATAGCCTCAACTTAGGCAAGTTCCAGCAGCTCTTCACCGAAGCGCGATTGAGAAAATTATTTGAAGATCAGATATGGCTGCCCATTAACCATGTGATCAATGATTTGCGGGTCAGTAATGCTAACGAGTATCTATTGGCCTCAGAGCTCAAACTGTTTGAGCAGGCCATCGGTCAAACCTATCAGGACTTTAAAGCCCAACGAATTACCCTGAGTCAAACGATACAGCTTGCTTTAACAAAACTGGATAGGCTCATTGCGCAAGCGGAAACAGCATTGCCTGCTGATCACCACTTTACCCAAACATGTTTGACACGGCTGACGCATTTACGGGATGGGCTGGCTGCAACTCCACCCGAAATAGAAGCCCTGCTGCAAAAAATTCAACCGACTTTAGCAGAATTGCTGCAAATCTTAAATCAAGGTAGTGAGCTTTATCAAGAGGCCAAGACCCTGGCCCAACAGGAAGACGGGATAATGAAGTCCCTAATCGAACAATTGGAAAGTCAAGCCTTGCCCAATAATTTGAAAGAGAATTTGCTGGGTATGGCAGAGCAAACCCAGCGCACTCTCCAAAAGGTTAGGGTCGATGATGCCTTGCTGGGGTTTGAACAAGAAGTTGAACAGTGGTTCGATAATGCGATGGAGCGAGCTGGTGGTGTGTATAATCGCAATGCAAAAATCGTGGCAATTTTGATCGGGATTGCGATTGCCTACTCAGTTAATGCGGATACTTTTCATATTGCTAGTCGTCTGACTAATGATCAGACCTTAAGAGTTAGTATTACCCAGGTTGCCAGTCAAATCGATACCAGCTCAATTTCAGCAGATGATCCTGAGCAGTTAAAGGAAGCAATGAACGCGGTCACTAGCACCGTTAGTGATGGTCTGGAAGAATTACCCTTACCCATTGGCCGTAAACCCCAAAACTTAGCCCAACAAAAGGCTGCGGAAGAAAACTGGCGCTTTCCCGTGCCCAGGCGTGTCTTTGGGTGGCTGGTGACCGGGGTAGCTATTTCTATGGGTGCTAACTTTTGGTATAGCCTTCTGAAGCGAGTAATTAATGTCCGCACTACGGGGGACGCTCGTGGTGTGAGGAATAGCAATGGATCGGGGGGCTAAAGTGAGTTGGGTAACCAAACTAAAAATGCAGTACCAGAGCCTTGGTTATGGAGGGCTTGGGTGAGCGCTTGGAGCCGCTCGCGGGGGATGTAGGGGCAGGTTGCTACGGGGCTGAAGACAGCTGTTTCCCCAGCCATACGGATGACTAAATCTTGGGCGATCGCCAACCCCAATCCACTACCTGGAATGTTGCTATGGGCTTGGATCCCCCGATAGTGCCGATCGAAGATGTGATCGAGATCTTGAGTCGGAATGCCTGGCCCGCTATCGGCGATCAACACGCCATAAGCCTTAGAATTCGGTTCTGACTGGGGAAAACCTGCCCGGACGTAAAGCCAAGCGCCTTCGGGAGAGTACTTTAAGGCATTCTCTAGCAAGTTATTCAACACCTCCTCGAGTGCTTGGGGATTGATGTTGACCTGCGGAAACTGATCAGGTAAATCGGTATAGACAGAGATATTACGCAATTGTGCAATTGCCCGGGTAGAGTCTAACAGCGGCGGCAAAATCATCCCTAGATCATAGGGACTTATTTCTAAGTCAATGCCAAATGCAGTGGGTGGTAACAGCGCTTGAGCAGTACTTACCGAAGGATCTTTTACCCCAGCAGGCTGAGATTCGAAATCCTCATCTTCGAAGACGTCATATTCTTCTGTGGCCGCGTCTAAGGTTCTAACCCCGTCGAAGGGGACAACGTGTGTGTTCTGATCATCTGCTGTTGCGTTGAGCCGTAAGGATGGCAAGGCAGTGGGATGATCTTGCCAATAGCGATCGCCCGCATCCAATGTTTGATCAAATTGCTGGAGTAAGGCCTGTAAGTGATCGCTTTCGCGCACAATGCTGGCAAGAATTTTCTGACTATTATCGTCACTCAGATGATCTTTCTCGGCTTGAAGCCGCTTAATTAAGAGTTTGCCAAAGGTGCGTAAGGCGGTGAGGGGATTGCGAAACTGGTGCAGCAAATCATGGAACCCTTGGGATTGCTGATCTTGGACTAACTGTTTTTGTTGTAGATTGCGTTGCAGCCAGCGATTTTGCTGATCCATAAAGCAGGCGATCGCTAAAGTCTGGGCCACCCGCTTCACTTGGGTATGTTCTTGATCACTCCAGGGGCGATCGAACCGAGTGGTGACCAAAAACCCCAAAACCGCACCGTCGTGCATCAACGGCAGCACCAACTTGCCCATTTCGCCTGTAGAAGGTCCATCGGCCAGCGCAGGAGACCTACTTCCCAACGCCTTAGACAAGGTTTGTTCACGGGGAATTAGTGTTGTAGAGAATGGCAAATCAACGGATGGGGCATACGGATCAAGCACCGTAGGATTTTGGTCATTGGGTGGCGTAGCCTGACCTGGTAAGGTCAGTTGGGGATAGGCTCTGGCTGAGTCACCTTCATCGGGATAGACCAAAATCGGTACCAGCTCAGCATCTTGTTCCCCAGCCCAGTGTTTTGCCATATAAACGACAACAGACGCTGCTCCCAGTGTTTGCGTCAGCAAACCGATCTGAGATTGGCACAAGGTCATGAAATCTGGGCTAATGGCCATGGGCTAGTCGAGACTCAAATTATGAGAAAATTTGCAGAAATTAAGTTTTTATAAATTTTTTTGGGTCTGTTCCAAGCAACTAGGGTCACCGTAAACGCTTGATGTCGTTGGAGTCTTCACATTTTCTGAAGACCTCACCAGATATTTAAGAGATGTTGAAATTCTAATGTCTAACCGATATACTTGCCTGGGTCAAGAAATTTGTAACCACCACTACATCTGGCCTGTAATAGTTAAATAGGAGGTAGGCGGTTTGGCACGGAGACGCAAGCGGAAGAGCCGTCGTCGCTTAGAAGGGCGTCGCATCTTAGAATGTGTACCCCAGTATAGTATCGAGAGCGGCAGCGAGAAACCAGTTACAGCAGCGCGTAATTTCATTCATACTGAGGGGATTGCACCACCAGCCCTATTGCTGGTCAAACGCAACGAACACACCACCGATCGATATTTTTGGGCTGAAAAAGGGCTCTTCGGTGCGCAGTATGTTGAAGAAAATCATTTTCTATTCCCAAGCCTGCGACTGGAACAGGATGAAGAAGATGAGGAGATAGAAGTCCCAACGCTGACTGTTACCAGTCGATAGCAGGGGCATATATCTAAAGCAACTGTCGATATAGCTAGTTCCTTGTGCTATGTCGCTCAGGCATTAAGAGGCAAGCCGTAAAGGTTTGCCTCTTAGCGTTTTAGGTTAGATGATTGCGTCAAAAGATATGCCTAAAATTTCCGTTGTGCCCAATTTTGAAGGTTTCTGAACTCAAAATCCCGTTGTGGCCAAGCAGTTCAGTAGGACTCAATCCTTGAGTCCTGCGACTAAAGCTAATAAGTCTCTAATGCCCACTGTCAGATTTTCCAGACGTTAATGCCAGCGATCGCCGGAGTTGAATCAGTTCATCCCGATGGGCTGTTACCGTTAATCGGCTACCTGTTTGAGTCATCTGGCTGGAGGGTTGAATTTGAAACGAGACCGATTCATCTCGCCCCGCCCGCTGCCAATAAATGATCCCTGCGATTGGCGCGATCGCCAATAGGCCTAAAGACCAAATCCAATAACCGGGGGCAGTATAGGCAATCAACAGATCGAAGCATAGGATTCCTGTGGCTGCCAAGGCTGACAGAAAAACTGCCAAAAAAACACTGGGGCGGACAAATCCCGTCAGATTAATCCGGCTATTATCCGGTTCAATTGCCGCCACTTGGTAAGCGCGACGCTGAAAATACTGCTTCAGTTGTTCAATCAGAACTGACTCTGTTTCCCGAGACTCAAACGTGAGTGTTGTGGTTCGGTCTTTAAATGAAGCCCGAATGAAGAAAAACAACCCAATGGCAAGTAGCAGGGTCAGAAAAAAAGTTGAGCTGAGGATAATACTAGTCACAAACAGAAACAATATTGACGACAGGGGGTGTCATCAAATGGCAAACAGACTTGATTCACCCCCCTATCAGGGTAAACAAAAACGATTGCTTTTGATCAAAGCCTCACCGCGTAAAAATAGCGGCAAAATGCCTGTAAGGCTTACGTTATGAGGATGGAGCAAAGACTTCGCTTTCATGAGTGACTTGGCGGGCATTGCGGACATTCATGTATTGATGCCATAAATCAGCGAGTTCTCGCGCCTTGAGCTGATAGTCAGGGCTAAGCCGATACATCCGCCGCGGTCTTCCGCGCCCTTCAACCTTCTTCCAGTAGCCCGTAATTGCGTTTTCGTCTTCTAAGAACTTGAGAGCGCCATAGAGAACAGTATCTGAGAGTCGATAGCCTATATATTGCTGTAGTAATGCTTGAATCAACTCTGTACCATAGGAATCCCGATGGATGAGAACGGCTAGAACATAGCACACTGCCAATTCCTTATTGAGATAGATCGGCGGGGGATCTGCAAAAAATTGATAGATATCCTCAAATTTCATAAGGCTGCTCCAAGCTTTTGCAATACGAAGATCACGAGTAGGACGTAAAAAGTAACGCACTACTAGACTCAATCGAAAGCACGAACCCCATCCCAACCCTCAGAAAGCTTTGACTTGGGGGGTTTTACGGGAGCAACTGCTCTAGGTTAAACAACAAAACTAGGCCATTACAATACAAACGAGGCAGCACGAGCCTGGGCGAGGTTTTGTGGTGGATAACAGGGCGCTTGCTAACGACTTTAGTACTGTCAATTCTAATCACAGACGGTTCCAATCGCTTATTTACTCTGCGAAATGGTTACTCTATACGAACTTTCTTGTTGTTTTTTAAAGTTCAGGCTAGCCGATGGCAGAACTTAATCAGGCTGAAAGGGTTGAATGTCAATGCTTTCAGCTTCAGGAGGCTGATCTGTAGCAGGCGGAAAATTGAGTGTCGGAGAGACGTCTATTTGACCGACCTGAACGGTACTAAACACCACTTCCCCCTGACTTAAGGCCAACAAGTCGACCCGCAATGGCCCAGTGGTAAAAATCGGTTCAGAAGCGACGGCTTGTAACGTCAGGGGTTGCCCATAGGTTCTGATTCGATTGATGAATTGGCTGACAGGGACCACTTCACCATTGGCAATTTGCACGACATCTCCGACGACGCCATCCTGGACGGCTCGAAATTGGCTAGAAGCCAAAAGGAGATTGATCTGTTCAAAGATAGCTGGGGCAGAAGGATTAATGGCCGTTACGCGAGTGGTTGCGAGGAGTTCCCCAGGCTCGTAAATTAGCCGATTTTCAAAGACCTCGAAAAAAACTTGAATACAAGCCGTACGATCGCGCACAACACAAGGCTCCCCCACCACATAATTGGCTGCAGGCAGTAGCCGGACAAGATACTCATCTCCATCGCGAATCTGATTGATCAAACGGTTGACCTCTGAGTCAGAAATTTGGATCACCCGTCGATCAAATTGATCAATTCCGGCCGAGATTCGCTCCAGGGCAACGCGATTGGCACGCTGTAGCAGTTGCTCCACCAATCGCTGCGCTTGATTCATGTCGTCAACCCGCACTAAACCAGCCAGGATTGGTTCATTGCGACTCAGCGCTAAGCTGCCCTGACGCAGACCGATAAATTCCCGTTCAAGACGCAGAATTTCCTGTTCCAGAAAAATTTGTTGGTCTTGTAGCCCTGCAAGTCGTTCTTCTTTTTGGGCAATTTCTGTATCGCGCTGGGCAATTTCTGCATCACGTTGCTGAATTTGAGCTCGGACTGATGCCTGCTGGCTCAACAGTGTCTGACGCTCCTGTTGGAGGGATGCAATCTCAGATCTGAGTTCCTGGGCCTGGTTAGATACGCCTTGCAGCTGCGATTGGGTTTGTTGGAGTTGCGACTGAGTTTCTGCTTCCCGGTCAATAGCTGTTTTCAGAGAGCGGTTAATTTGAGTTAAACGCTGTTTGGCTTGGGCCTGAGCTTGGGTAGATTCGGCTAGGGCTTGTTCTACATCTGCTTGGTCTTGTTGCGCTTGGGTAAGCTCACTGCGTGTCGTGTTCAGATCGCTTTGCAAATTCTCTAGCTGAAATACCCCCGTTCTCAGCTGATCGCTAATGATAAACAGTAAGCCGAGGGTCGTTCCAGAGACAACACTCCCCGTGAGTACACTGATGACGGTGGCGGTTTGTTTAGGCCGTAGGTTAAACAAGCTTAACCTGGCTTTGCCAACACGCATGCCAATGCGATCGCCAACGGTTGCAATCACACCGCCCAGCACTAGTACCGCAACAATTAAAAGATACCCAGTTGTCATCTGCAGCCCGCAGCAGGTTAGCTTCCAGACTACTGCAACTTAACCCTATCAGGTGAACTGCTGACTCAAATTCACAGGATTATGCACCGTAATTTTTTTCTTATGGATGGATATCATGCCTTCTTGACGTAAATCGCCCAATAGTCGAGTCACAGTAACCCGTGTAGAGCCAATAGCTTCTGCGATCGCTTGGTGGGAAAGCTTTAGATCAACCGTAATGCCATCTTGACTCGGAATTCCAAAATCGCGACAGAGAATCAGTAAAAAGCTAACCAGCCGGGATCCCATATCTCGGTGCGCCAAGGTCTCAATCATCATCTCCGTCTGCAAAATACGAGAGGATAGTCCCTGCAGCATGAGCATCGATAGTTCTGGATTATTTTCTAGCGCCTGCTCAACTTGTTCAATAGGCACTGACAACAGCTCAACTGGCGTAAAGGCCACGGCATGATAAAAGCGATCAGACCGATGCCCCGTAATCAGCGAGAGAACACCAAAGACACTATTTTCACGCAGCAATGCGACTGTAATCTCCTCCCCAGCCTCGTAGACCCGCGACAGCTTGACAGCGCCTTTAATCAAAAAATAAACCCGCTCTGCCGGATCTCCAGGAAAGAAAATTGTCTTTCCCCGCTCAAAGGTTTCCACCACAGGTGGGAATGCCCCGCCAGAAATCTGGCGGAACACATTAGCCAATGGCTTATCTTGGGCCACAACATTACCTACCATTGCTAAAAAGTCCAGATAGTCTGGAATCCATTACATCTCTATAAACGCTCGTCTATAGCACTGACAAGAAATACGTATCTAAAATTACAAACGAATACCAAATGCCAGAGAATTTTAACTTTAGAACACTTAACCTTAAGTCCTCACTGCTTTTTTGTATAAGAAAATACCTAAAGTCTTCAAACCGGATATAAAGTTTGAGAATTCATAGGTTTTGCCCTATGCTTGCGTCCGCTGGAGTGTCTCAAGGCACTCCTAAGATGGCTTAGCTCAAGCCCCAACCCCCTCTCCAATGATCAGATTTTGTGTCCCGAGGTTAGTTAAAGTCCCTACCAAGTTCACTCTTTTTTAGGATTCTGGCTATTCCCCTACCTCTAAGTCCCCGTTTTTGAGTATTCTCCATAGGTGCGCCTCTAAGAGAATAACCATGCTAGACCTGACTGGAAAAAACGCGCTCGTAACGGGAATTGCGAACAATCGCTCGATTGCCTGGGGCATTGCCCAACAACTCCACAAGGCTGGAGCTAATTTGGGGATCACTTATTTGCCTGATGATCGAGGACGCATGGAGAAAAAGGTGGCTGAATTGGTAGAGCCGCTAAATCCTGGTCTTTTTCTACCCTGTAACGTGCAAGACGAAGCTCAGGTGGCGATCACCTTTGAAGCGATTAGAGAGCAGTGGGGTAAGCTAGACATCTTGATCCACTGCTTGGCTTTTGCCAACCGGGATGATTTGACTGGCGACTTTAGCAATACTTCTCGTCAAGTATTTCAAACGGCCCTAGATATTAGTGCTTATTCGCTGGTTCAACTGGCATCACAAGCCAAAGCGCTAATGACGGATGGGGGCAGCATCGTGACTTTAACCTATTTAGGTGGGGCGCGCGTAGTCCCTAACTACAACGTGATGGGAATTGCCAAAGCTGCGCTGGAAATGAATGTCCGTTACCTGGCAGCAGAACTCGGCCCTGAGAAAATTCGCGTCAACGGCATCTCTGCGGGCCCAATTCGCACCTTAGCCTCTTCCGCGGTGGGTGGGATCTTAGACATGATTCACCATGTTGAATCTGTTGCTCCCCTACGTCGCACAGTAACCCAGCTGGAGGTTGGCAATGCGGCAGCTTTCTTATGCAGCGATTTGGCCAGTGGCATGACAGGTCAAATCATTTATGTAGATTCGGGTTACGCAATCATGGGAATGTAATTGGATACCATAATCAGCAACCACTGCAGTAAGGGAGCTAAACCGTACCCATGATGGCAGTTAATGACTGATAAAAGTGGTGACCGATGACAGCAGTGAGGTGTTCTCCACAGGCATCGCTCAGTAATAACCTATTGATGCGCTGAGCGGCTCTGGATTATTTCGCCAGAGAAGCATCCCGAGAAGCATACAGCAGAAAATATTTCAAAAAAGCAGAAAAGGCATCGACGACTGGCCGTGTTTCGTCTCGATGCCCTCTCTGGTTCGCTCCTCACACACAAGAGTTAGTATAGGGAAGCAAAACCGCTTTGTCACTACTTTTAACGGTGTTTATTGGTTAGACTTACTTATGCAATTTCGGCTGATTGATTACAGTTGTATGGGGGCAGCTTTGCCGATCGCTGTAGTCAATATATGTTGCAGGCTGACCTGGACAGCACGCACAACCCCGCAACTGACTTGGCTATGGGGGAGCGTGCGCGTAGTATTTCGTTTGGGATTTCCCACTATCATTGGGTATAGACCGTACGGTGCTTGACGTTGGTCGATCGTCTCAAACCTTTGGTAAAGCATTTCTAGGCATCTGATTAGAGCCTTGCCCTGCTGGTTGCTGTGGGAAGCCACCGACGCATCCCAGAGGGCAATTACAGCGTGAATTAGAGTGCAATAGTTTCTCAGGTAAAGGTGTCTCACCTCAGACTCGATTAACCATGGTACTGGGTCGGGGCTTAAAATTTGCAGGTACGATGGCCCCCCCAATTCGGTCTGGAATCCTCGCGCTGATTGCTTATTAAGGGTAATCAAACCCAGTTGTTGGGCGATCGCGAGGCGAGAGCAACAGCGTGCATGAAGATGCTGCCAGGGGAAGCTGGTTGCATCAGTTGGTGTTGAGCCTGGTTGGATAGTGGTTGGAGCGATCGCCCTATTGTCTCGAACTCGATCCGTTAGGGCTAGATGCATGTCTGATTTGGGTACGGCTGATGCCCATTGTTGGTCATCGTTGAGAAAGCTTAACCAAATGCCCAGAGATTGAGGGGTGACAGCACAGTGCATCCAGCCAGACTCTAGAATTGAGACCTCGATGCAGAGGTTAAGGGTGGAGGTAGGTGTGATACTGCATTGACTGCCTTCAGAGTCATTCGCTAAATGCTGCCGCAATAACGCAACGATGTCTTGGAGGGGTCGCTGCCAGCGCGATTGCAGTTGATGCGCGATCGCAGCACGGTAGCAAATTGGAAAGGAATCATCAACTCTGTGAATATCAAGCGCTGTGATCGGTTGTTGTTTATTCCAATTTAGCCGCTGTTGACGTTGAGAAAACTCATCTGAAGTTTCAAGCGCTATGATCGTGCTTTGGACTAAATCAATAATGCATCTTTTAATAGATGTCTGTACCTCAACATATCGGGCTATCGAATTTAAATGACCTGACGGGTCAGCCATTAGAATAGTGCACTGGACATTAATTCGACCGTAAACCACATCCGATTAGGAACTTGAGTTTTTAGCTCGGGGAAAACTATGAATCTGCAGGTGGCAAAGGTTGAAACGAATGCAATTGACTAGCAATTTCTCGATAGTTCATTCCAGCAGCAGTTTTTGGATATTTTCTGAATGAAAACATCAACCATAGTGATCATGTTTTACACTAGACCGTTTGCTCCGTAACATAAATATAAATGATACGCCGTGTATACTGAGTCAGCTCTGTCTTGAGTATTGCTGGTTCAGTAGTACACTAGCTCGTGAGGAATGTTCTTAAAGTATCGTGTAGATGTTCAAATGCGATTTTGAGAACGGTTACAGATTCCTAGGATTGCATATTGTGTGATTGATTGTCCGGTTCTAGCTATCCAATCTCTTTCTACTTGAGTTGTGTGCCATGTATTCATCACCTTCCGCCGCCAATAGTGCACGTCCCTTTCTTACTTGGCAAAGAATTCTAGATTGGTCTCAAGAACATTATCGATATCGAATTTTTGGTCGTGATGAGCGTATTCCTGCCCGATCAGGTTTACTCTACCTCGTGCACCATGGTGCAGTCCGCTTGGTAGGACATTCCCAAGTGAGTGCGAGTATCCGCCAGAAAAGCGGAAGTTCTCGCCCCCCCTTAATTGCAGCTGAAGAAGCGTTCTTGGGATTTGTAGGAGCAGGGCAACCCTTTGAAATTGTGGCTCAGTCGCCTTTTACCCTACAAAGTTTTTCCCACGTTGACCAAACGGCTGTTATCTGGCTCTATTGGAATGATTTAGACAATTGGCCCCACTTCCGTCGCGAAGTCTTAGGTGCCTTTCGCTATCAGCATCAGCGTAAGCTTTTATGGTTGAGTACCTTAGGGCAGCGTCGTACTATTGATCGCTTATTGGGTTTTTTGACCCTACTAGTTGAAGAATATGGCGAAGCCTGCGATCAAGGCTACTATCTACCTTGGCCGCTCACCCATGCTCAGATTGGTAGCGCGATCGGTTCAACGCGGGTTACGGTGACACGCTTGATGGGTAAGTTACGCCAAAGGGGGCTAATTCAAAGTTATGGAGACAACTTGATTTGCCTACCGCTAAACTCTACAGAAAAAATCCAACAGGCATAACGTTTAAGGATGTAGGGACGTATAGGCAAAAATAGATCTGAAATTATTGATGAATTGACTACGAAATCAATACTGGACTCGATGCACCCAAATTAATCATTTGGGTGCATCTTTTTGGCAGATTGATATTTTTACAGTTGACGGACAGGGTACTTGACATTCTCATCATGTTCTTAGGGTTTACTCATCTCAGCTCTATGGTGGTTGCCGCACACTCAGAAGAAATAGCCTAAGCTGTAATTTCAAATAAAATTCTCAAGGACTATGGTTCAAGCGCCCAATCTTACGTCGATCTCCAACGTTACACCGTTCGATCAAAAACTCGATACGCCCCTTGCCAAAACTGCCATTAGCGTTTTGCAAATCAATCTAGGGCGCCGCTGCAATCTCGCGTGCACCCACTGTCATGTAGAGGCAGGGCCAAATCGTACTGAAGAGCTGACCCCTGAAATCTGTGATCAACTGATTGAGCTGATCCACCGTTTTCCCCAAATTGAAACGGTAGATTTAACCGGGGGGGCACCGGAGATGAATTATGGTTTTCGTCCTTTGGTAGAAGCGGCTAAGCAGACTGACAAAGAAGTAATTGTGCGCTCTAATCTGACGATTTTCTTTGAACCAGGCTTTGCAGATCTGCCCGAATATTTTGTGAACCAGCAGGTCAGAGTGGTGGCTTCCCTACCCTGTTACCTGCAGGACAATGTTGACAAACAACGGGGAGCTGGAGTTTATGATGCATCTGTACATGCCATTCAACGCCTCAATGCTCTAGGCTATGGCAGAGATCCGGCCTTGATGCTTGACTTGGTTTACAATCCGCCAGTGCCTCGCAATGATCAGTTTTCGTTGACGCCTGACCAAGTTGGTTTAACCCAAGACTATCGCCGTTATCTGGCTGAACATTTCGGCATTGTGTTCAATCAACTGTTTACGATTACAAATTTGCCCATCGGTCGCGTGAAGCAATATTTGCTATCGAAAGAACTGTATCAGCCTTATCTCCGGTTTTTAGAAGCGAATTTTAACAGCGATACAGTAGGCCACCTAATGTGCCGCAATGAGCTATCGATTGATTATCTAGGCAATGTATACGATTGTGACTTTAATCAAATGGCTCAGATTCCTGCAATGACGCCCGCAGGACAGCCGATGACGGTAAAAACCCTGCTAGAGGCAGACAGTCTAGATTTGATCGAAACGATTAAAACGGCTCCCTATTGCTATGGATGTACCGCTGGAAGCGGTTCTAGCTGTGGTGGTTCACTGGTTTGAGTAGGACTTACCGCGTCAACCAATGTACTAGTGGTTCGTTAAAATGCCCATCGAGGGATATTTCTCAATTGCCAAGCTTTTTAGACCTATTCTGCTGGCTTGGGGCGGAAGATCCCTTTTCGGGTGACGAAATCTAGAATGAGTCCTACGGCAAAGGCCACGATCATGGCCCCGACCACCAGCATCAAAATCGTGAACTTGGGATAGTAATAGCCATCAAACAGTTGAAGTTGCCACTCAACTAGGTAGGCTGCTGGATACTGCTGGACAAACATGCCATAAATGAGCCAGCCTGATAAGCTCAGCCAAAGTAAAATCACAAGTTTACGAGCGAACGGGCTAAAGATGGATTGTGATTGTGCCATGGCAAAACCTCCGCTATCAGTCTAAGGTGCCCTTTTAACCACAGGAGTTAGCGCAGTGATTTCAGACAGTGGGCCAATTGACCCATATTGAATTGCCGCAAATTACCTCAATCAGGCCAGAATAAGGGGGCACACATGCTGTCGTGACCGTTTTAGGAGGCTTGCTATCTACGCCCGTCCCCTTGCTCGATTAATTGAAGAGTTTCAAAAGCTGCCTGGCGTTGGGCCAAAAACTGCCCAGCGTCTTGCTCTACACATACTCAAACGCCCTGAAGCTGAAGTTAAAGCTCTGGCAATGGCCCTAATGGAAGCTAAGCTGCAGGTGGGCCAATGTTCAATATGTTTTCATCTGTCGGCAGAAGCGGTGTGCGATATTTGTCGTTCAACCAGCCGCGATCGCCATACGCTCTGTGTCGTCTCAGACTCTCGTGACGTGATTGCTTTAGAAAAAACCCGTGAGTACAGAGGTCGCTACCATGTCCTGGGCGGGTTAATTTCGCCAATGGAGGGGATTGGGCCAGAGCAGCTCAACATTAGCCCTTTAATTCATCGCGTCAATAAAGAAGACATCCAAGAAGTCATTCTCGCCATTAGCCCTAGTATTGAAGGCGACACCACGACCCTATATGTCGGGCAGCTACTCAAGCCCTTTACACGGGTAACCCGCATTGCCTTTGGCTTACCCATGGGCGGCGATCTCGAATATGCTGACGAAGTTACGCTGGCAAGAGCTTTGGAAGGTCGGCGGGAATTAGATTAACCCCTACTTCAGCTTCTGCTTAACAAAGGCAAATACCTTGCCCAGTTGACCTCTGAGCTGAGCCACGTCAGCTTCCAGCTTGGCGACTTTGGCCTTGAGGGCTGCAATCTCAGCAGCAGATGCGCCATCCCCTGCGACGGCAGTAGCTGCGCTGACGGTAGCTGAGGCAGCTTTGGTGCGGGGCTTACGAGCTTTGACCATAGCCCTTTTAATGGCTTCGATCAGTTCTTTCTGCTCAAATGGCTTTTGGATAAATTCAAAGTACTCGAACGGTTCCGAGATTTTCTCGGTAACTTCTTCCCGACGTCCCGACATGACCACAAGCGGAATCGTTTGTAAATCGGGCTGTTTTTGGACTTCTTGAAAGACTTCCCAACCACTCATGCGGGGCAATAGGAAATCTAACATGATGAGATTTGGCCGCTGATTGCGAATATTATCAAGCCCTTCAACGCCATCTTTGGCTTCCAGAACTTCAAAGTTGCCCTGGGGAAGCATATCTCTAACGCGCATCCGGATAACACGGCTATCGTCAATGACCAGAATCTTGTGACTTGCCACAACCGACTCCTCTAAGGGGTGACTGAAAAATTAGATGGGTGAGCTAGGAACACCGCATGATTAAAGGGTTTGCCTAATGAATGGTAGCTTGGGTTGAACCAAAACCGCTGTCAGCATAGAAAGTTAATCTAACGCCAAACGATTGCTCAAATGCTCCCTATCCATCAGGATCTTAAACCCGTACGAACCATTGTCGCCCATGATATCCATTCTTGGAGATAACAGGAACTAGATTCTATAAACAGTATGCCCATTTTCCTTAGACTCTAGACTGCCAAGGGGGACGGGGTTACTTCTGATCTGAGCATTAACCTCTGAGTCCTGATTAGAATCAAAGACAGCTATCAATTTATTGCCCATGTCTCAGCGGTCAAATAAGTCGTCTACTCCCGGTACTCAAGTCCAACAACGCCCTGATATTGTTCAACTGCCGCCTTGGTTGAGACGTTCTGTTGGCAAGGCGAGTGAACTATCTACGGTGCAGCGCATTATCAAGCAGCGTAATATCCATACGATTTGCGAGGAAGGGCGTTGTCCAAATCGGGGAGAATGTTATGCCAATAAGACAGCGACATTTTTGTTGATGGGCCCAACTTGCACCCGTTCCTGTGGCTTTTGCCAGGTCGATAAGGGTCATGCCCCGATGCCCCTTGACCCCCAAGAACCCAAACAAGTAGCAGAGTCTGTGCGCTTGCTGGGTTTGAAATATGTGGTGTTGACCTCTGTCGCACGGGATGACCTACCCGATAAGGGAGCGAGTTGGTTTGTGAAAACAATGGTAGCGATTCGAGGGGTGGAACCCGATACCCAAATTGAAGTGTTAACACCCGATTTTTGGGGTGGCAATACTGATCAAACACGCCAGTCGCTTGATGTTGCTCAACAGCAACGGGTCAAAATCGTAGCACAGGCTAAACCGACTTGCTTTAACCACAATATCGAAACGGTGCAGCGGCTTCAGGCTCCGGTGCGGCGAGGGGCTAAATATCAGCGATCGCTAGCGGTACTCCAGACTGTTAAAGCGGTTGATCCAAACATGCCGACTAAATCAGGCTTGATGGTGGGACACGGTGAAACGGAATCCGAGTTGATTGAGGCTATGCAGGACTTAAGAGCCGTGGACTGCGATCGCCTCACGATTGGTCAATACATGCGCCCCTCTCTGGCCCATTTACCGGTGCAAAAATATTGGACGCCGGAGGAGTTTGATCACCTCGGTGCGATCGCTCGTGAATTAGGCTTTTCCCACGTTCGATCGGGGCCGTTGGTGAGGAGTTCCTACCATGCGGGCGAAGCGGGGTAACTGAGAGATGAGGATAGGGGGGGAATGAGGTCTAAGATCGATTGCGATCGCGGCGGGATGTCCAGGGCCATCGGGTTCCCATTTCAGTCAGGGCTGAGCAGATTAAATAGACAATTAGCAGCCCTACTCCGATGAGAAAAGGCATCAGGTCGTTTGGCATTGTGTTTATATTGGGCAGGTGATCTAAGACAGGTCTGATAGGCTTAGCTATTAATTCAACCTTGAACTCACATTTCAACCTTCCGTTGTCTATGCCTTTATTGTCTACTCCCTTGTTACTGACACCCAAGGTGTTTCACGCTGCAGCTGCCCCGCTCCTTTGTGCTTTGTTGATTGTTGGCTGTGGTTCGGGTCAGCAAAATGTAACGGACGCCACCCCAGAGGTTAGCGCTGATAGCCAGGACACCACGCTGAAACTGCTATATTGGCAGGCACCGACGATTTTAAATCCCCACCTCACCAGCGGGTTCAAAGATTCTGAAGCCAGCCGCATCACCTTAGAACCCCTAGCCAGCTTTGATTCGGAGGGAGACATTGAACTGTTTTTGGCCGCAGAGGAACCCACGTTAGAAAACGGCGGATTGTCTGAAGACGGTAAATCAGTCACCTGGAAGCTGAGGCAGGATATCACCTGGTCAGACGGAACGCCCTTCACGGCTGAGGATGTGGTCTTTACCTACGAATTTATTAGCAATCCAGAAGTTGGAACGACTACGGCGGGCAGCTATGAAGTTGTGGAAGTTGTAGAAGCTCTAGACGAACACACGGTGAAAGTCACCTTTCAAGACGTCAACCCTGCCTGGTATCTAGTATTCATGGGTACTGAGGGCATGATTTTGCCCAAACATCTCTATCAGGATTATCTGGGGGCAAATGCTCGCGAAGCGCCCGCAAATCTGATGCCTGTGGGTACTGGGCCGTATCGTGTAACGGAGTTTAAACCTGGAGATACGGTAATTTATGAAGCCAATCCTGATTATCGTGACGCAGCGGATCTTTTCTTTCAGCGAGTGGAGTTGAAAGGTGGAGGTGATGCCACGTCGGCAGCGCGGGCAGTGTTGCAAACAGGCGATGCTGATTTTGCCTACAACATTCAGGTAGAAGCCCCGGTGCTGAAGCAGCTTGAATCGGCAGGGCAGGGGCAAGTGCTGACGGCATTTGGATCTCTGGCCGAACGCATTGTGTTGAATTTTACTGACCCGAATCAAGAAACTTCAGAGGGTGAGCGATCTAGCCTGGCGTTTCCCCATCCTTTTTTTAGCGATATTCAGGTGAGACAGGCGTTTAACCTGGCGATCGATCGCGAGACCATTACAGAACAGCTATATGGCTCTGCGGGACAAGCCACGGCTGATTTCTTAGTTGCCCCCGATCAATTTCGGTCTACGAATACTGACTATCAGTTTGACTTAGATCTGGCGGCAGAACTGTTGAATAAAGCGGGTTGGGTGGATACGGATGGTAACGGTATTCGCGATCAAGATGGGGTAGAAATGAGCGTGGTATTTCAAACCTCCGTGAATCCGGTACGGCAAAAGACTCAGGAAATCATTAAACAGTCCTTGGAATCCATTGGCGTTGAAGTCGAACTCAGAAGCATTGATCCCACCATTTATTTTTCTGGAGATCCAGCCAGTACAGAAACGGTGGAGCATTTCTACGCCGACATGCAGATGTTCATGACGGGTAACACCAACCCTGACCCGAGCGCTTATATGAAAGCCTATACCTGCGATGAGGCTACTCAGAAGGCCAACAACTGGTCAAAGCAAAACTATGCTCGCTACTGTAATCCGGTGTACGACGATTTGTGGCTCCGATCCACGACAGAACTCGATCCTGACAAGCGCGCTGATTTATTTGTTCAAATGAACGACTTGTTGGTTCAAGAAGCAGTTGTGCTGCCTATCGTTCATCGGGCCGATGTTGATGCCGTTAGCGATCGCCTCACAGGCGTCATCACCACCCCTTGGGATCTACATACCTGGAAGATTGGAGAATGGGCCAGACCGTGATGATACTTGGTCCCTTCACTGAATCACGCGCGTGCCCAAGTGAGCAATCAATGGCTCTTCTAACTGCTGCTGCTTACCCGCAAGCAAGGTGTCTAAGTGCTGGGCTAACCGTTCTGCTTGATCTGGGTTGGGCACATAGGTCTGTCCGCCCTGTTTTGTAAATAAGGGCTGACTGACTAAGGAGCGATACAACTCTATTTCTGCAGGGGAGGCGCTGAGCAAGGCTTGATCGGCCTCTGTGGGCACCATGCCAGGTGGTAGGTGGCCTTCGAGTAAGGCCAGCAGATGCATTTGGCATGCTTGAGTATTCAGACCTTGTTGTTCCAAACGATGCATGATGCCGCTCACGGGCAAGGGCATTTCAGGCAGATGACGCAGCAGTTCCCGCAGGAGAAAATAATCGCTGTACTGCTGGCGGGTAATGTCAAGTACGTTAGGATAGCGAGCTAGATTTACCAACCCGTAGGCTACGCGGCTACAGCTGGCTGGGCGATCGCTAGGATAGGTATCTTGAATAATGGTGGCGTTGGGGAATTTTTGTCGTAGCCAGCGGGCAAAAGCCGGTAATGAAGCCGAGCCGCCAGTGCAAATGACTTGATTGATGCCCTGGGCTGACAACCCAGTTTTGGTCAACAGCATATTGATATGGCGATTAACGTGTTGAATGTAGGGCAAAAAGATCTGGCTTTCTAATTCGCGTCGTCGAATGGTCCAACGCTGATTTCCGAGTTCGAGCTGAAACTGGCCTTGATGCTGCAAAATCAGCTTCAGGTAGCGGGCCGCCTCCATCAGACTTTGACCTAGTAGGGATCCTTCGAGGTGCTGTTGGAGTTGCCGCCGCCGAATTAAGTCGGGTTCACCGGCTCTAGGCAGAGTCAAATTCTCAAGCTGGAGACTGTCCCAATCTGCCTCTGTAATTGTGGGTAGGTTGGGTTGCCAATTCCAGCCCCCTGAAGCGTAGCGGTTGAAGGGGTTGGGGGGGGTATCTCCTCGACCATTACCAGTTTGACGATTGCCTGCAGGCAATAGCAGTTGGCAGATGATGTCTTGGTCAATGGCATCCCCAGCATAGTTAAGCGTTTTGAGGGCAAAGTCTGAATAGGCTAGGGTACTGAGTTGATTAGGCAAGTCAACTAAGGCAAGTTCGGTCAGCGTTGCCCCGGCACAAATTACGACCGTACCTCCCTGCCAATTGGAGTTGTAGAGGGCTTGTTGACGCGCTGGGCTAGTGGATGCTTCTGCCTCGACCTTGGCTGGATTGGGTAGCCCAGAGAGTACCGTCGCGATCGCCTCCTCAATAAAAAAGATTTGATCGGGTTGGGTCACCAGCCCTGTGGCCAAAATTGCCTCGCGCAGATTGAACCCATAGGTGTCGGGCCAGTTAGGTGGATACCCCACAATAACGCCAGTCAGCTGTTGCAGAACCATTCGCAGGGGCATTGCCTCTAACCCCAGAGCGGCACAGGTATTGGGAGTTTGTAGGTTTTGCAATAAATCGCTGAGCCCGGCTTGGACAAGCTGTAACGAAATCTGATGCTCAGGCGACCATTGCACGGTTGGCTGCCAATCGCTACTACTGCTTGACCGATGGGGAATGCCAACCTTGAGCAGCGGTTTTAGCTGCCGCAGAAGCAACCCGCCAGAGGCCATTTCTGTCGCAGGTTGAGCACTGCGCTGCCAAGCGGTCTGAATCGCGGCCAGCCCCGAGGCTTGAATCTGCCACTGGCTTGATGATTGCGCTTGGGCTGGTGTCAAGTCAACAATGGCAGGCAATCGGAAAATTCGCTCTGGGGCATCTGCCTCTGGGCTTAGGTTGTGCCAGTATATCGGATACACTTCATCGGTCACCTGATCAAGCAACACCACTGATAGCCCCGTCGTACCAAAATCAATGCCTAAAAACCAGGCATGGTTTGGATCAACAGTCCGAGCCAGAGGCGCAGGCGGTTCCGCGATCGCGGGTTCCATGGTACTTTCAGTTGCCGCTGCGATTGCCTCCACGGGCAGGTCTAGTCCTTCAGGGGCAGCTACGCCAATGTCCATCGCGTTGGGCGCTGCTTCTGGGGAAAGTAGAGAATCCGTTTCTGTTGGAATGGTGTCTTCTACTTCTGGTAAATCCAGGGGAGGGTTGCCAACTTCAGGCAGGGGCGTTCTTAACTCAGGCGCGAGTTCAGCGTCATCTAAAGCTGCTGGCGGTGTAAGGTCAAGGTCAGTGGTTTGAGACGGATCGGGTGAGTTGTTCCCCAATTCAATTGGTTCGAATTCGATCGGTTCGTCTGTTGCTAAGGTATCGCCCAAGGGAGCGATGTCAATATCTTCGATTTCGATGTCTTCAATTTCAATATCTTCGATCTCAAACTCAATCGTCGGACTGGTAAGGTCGCTAAAGTCAGGGTCTGGCAAATCGGTGAAGGGACTTGTCAGTGTGTCCTCGTCGAGCGATAGATCCTCAAAATCTAGATTATCTAGGCTGGGTGTCGTGGGCGGAGCAATGTCTGTAGTCTCAAGCTCAGAAACAGACTGATTGGCCTCGTTAAAATCAGGCAAATCTGTGGGTGGAGGGGCTACATCAGGTGGATTGACTTCAACCGTTTCAAGATCCGTCAGAGCTTCAAAGTCAGGCAGATTTAATTCAGTGGTGGCAGACTGATCCGTATCATCAAAGTCAAGCAAGCTCTGATCAGCATCCGTCGATTGATCGATTTCATTCTGGTCAAAGTCAGGCAGGGTTAATTCAGGGAGCTCAGCTAGTAAATCATCTGCATTAGGCTCTGTAGATAGTCCCTCAGACCCCACGGAGAGTTCTTGGGCTAGTTCTGCTGGTAACTCCAGATCAGTGGAGAAATCGGCCATGACATCGTCAGGAATGGTAGGTTCAATGACCTGCTCATCTAGATCGTCTGACGGCATGATGTCGAGGTCTGAGGTATCTCCCAAAGACTCAAGGGAAAAGGCTGGCGCTTCACCCGTATCGTCTAGTGGACTGTCGAGATCTGGGTTCTCTTCCAAAGACTCAAGGGAAAAGTCTGACACTTCATCGGCATTGTCTGATGGAATGGTGTCGAGATCTGGGGTGTCTTCCAAAGACTCAAGGGAAAAATCTGACGCCTCATTTGTGTCGTCTGGTGGAAGGTCGTCTGGTGGAATAAGGTCGAGATCTGAGATGTTTTCTAAAGACTCAAAGGAAAAGTCTGGCGCTTCATCTGTGTCGTCCGGTGGAATAACGTTGAGATCTGTATTCTCTTCCAAAGCCTCAAGAGAAAAGTCTGACGCTTCATCGGCATTATCTGATGGAATGATGTCGAGATCCGGGGTGCCTTCCAAAGCCTCAAAGGAAAAGTCTGGCGCTTCATCTGTGTCGTTCGGTGGAATAACGTCGAGATCTGTATTCTCTTCCAAAGCCTCAAGGGAAAAGTCTAACGCTTCATCTGTGTTGTCTGATGGAAGGTTGTCTGGTGGAATAATGTCGAGATCTATGTTCTCTTCCAAAGACTCAAAGGAAAAGTCTGGGGCTGTTCTTTCCTCAGGTGAGATATCATCTGACTCACTGGCAGCAGGCTGCTCGGAGATACTGATGGGGTCATCTAGACCTACAGACTCGATGGTTTCTGATGCACCATCGGCACCAAAGGGATCAAGATTATCGAGATCAAGATTATCCAGAAGATTCGTGATTTCTGCCTCGGACTGCTCATCCGTATCTGACGGGCGATCGCTATCAGCCAAATCAAGATCGGGTAGGGTAAAGTCGCTGTCGTCTAACCCCTCTAGGGATAAATCGGGCAGATCATTGGCATCCCCTACAGAATCGGGCTCTAAAGTTTCTTCATCAGTGTCGTTACCCTCTGTGTCAGAGGCTTCTGCGTCAATTAACGCTTGAAGCGTCAAGCCTTCTGATTCAAGGGGGAATGATGATGCCTCTACTGGCGCTTCTGTCGTTAACGCATCTAACAAATTGGCGACATTGTCTTCAGTAGAGATCGATGGATCATCAGTGGAGTCTGACTCAAAAGCTGCTTCCTGAGATACTTCAACTTCCGAGATTTCTGGTTCGATTAGGGCTGAAGATCCAGTTTCGAGTAAATCTGGCTCAAAATCCTCAAAATCTAAGAGATCGGCTGCTGCGGGAATTTCATCAGGTACTTCAGACTCGGTATCAGGGATCAAATCACCGAGATTGAAGGGCTGATCGCTTGCTTCGATAGCGCTGGGTTCAGTGAGGTCAGCTAGCAAATCACCCCCTTCATCTGCTAGGGGTGATGCCAAATCTGTCTCAGCGTCTGTTTCGATTGGCAAATTGTCTAGGCTAAAAGACTCATCAATCTCTTCGGACGGAACCTCTACATCAGTGTCTGAAAGTGCCGCTTCTGAATCAGTTAAATCTGAAAGCGTCCAGGTTGCTTCATTGGATTCTACGCCGAGGGTTTCAGACACCAAGGTTTCTGATGTGAGTGCCTCTGGTTCTAATGTACCGGGTTGCACTGTTTCTTGGCGAGCTTCTGGAACGGCGATGGCGTTATCGTCCCCATCATCATTATTCTCAAAGTCGACTGGGGGCGCTTCACTAGAACTATCGGTAATCCCGCCCTCATCGTCAAATTCGAGTAGATCACTGTCGAGGTTGGCTAAGTTTTCTGCAATCGGATCATCGGTAAAACGCTCTTCTTCTAAAGACTCCAGTGGATGGTTATTAAGGTCTACTAAAGGTTCCTCTGAAGACTGAGCTGGCTCAACTGCTTCATCGGTAGGCTGAGGTGCTTCAAAAGTTTCACCCAAAACGTCGGCGTCGGTGTCTAATGGGTCAACAACAGGCGGCTCAGTTGGTAAGCCTAACCCTTCAAATCCTGGTTGCTCTAATTCTTCTAACCCTTCTAAACCCAATAGATCTTCGTTTAGAGCCTGTAATACTGACTCATCAAGGGAAATATTGAGATCAACATTCTCGTCATCATTGGAAATTGCATCATCCGAGAGCAACCGTTCTTCTGGTGGCGCAGGAATGAACCCTTCTTCCGTCCAAGATTCTTCGCTGGGATCTGTGGATAGTTCAGTGTCTAAAGCATCTAGCAGTTCCGTCGCTGAGAGCAAACGGTTGCCGGAGTCTGCATCCGCATTTTCTGGGAGTAAGTCGGTCAATGATTCGATGACCTCCGAAGGTGGAGGTACGGTTTCATCGAGGGGCGTATCTGCCCCAGCCTCGCCGAAGAAAGAGTCTATCCCTGTGGTTTCAAGGGGCGTCTCGATGTTCGCCTCAGCGGATGCGCTCTCAGTGACAGGGGCTTCTTCTGCTTGAACACCGTCGAATAAAAGGGTATCCAATGCGGGAGGAGAGACTAATTCATTGTTTATTGCGCTAGAATCATCGATTTTGATTTCTGCAGCTTCAATTTCCGCCGTTTCCAAGGAGGGCTCTAATGGCGCATCATCCTCCTCAGAGTCTGAATTTTCAACCAGGGGCAGTCTCAAATCATCGGTTTCGACTCCCAGGGTTTGGGTATCCGTTAGATCTGATGGGTCGGAGTCTGGGAATAGGGTTTCATCGCTCGCTTCAGCGGTACTCGGGATATTCGAGCTGCTATCTTCTGCTACAGAATCATCGGTGGGCTGAGTTTGAGGGTTAGGTGCGATCGCCGATGGGCCAAATAAACTTTCATAGAACGCATCAATATCTTCAGTTTGTTGGGCATCCCTAATGTCCGGGGGAGTCCCGATTTCGATGACGGTTTCGTCGTCGTCATCTTGATTCAGCAACGACAGAAGTGTGTCGTCCTGTTCCGCTTTTGCAGTCTCGTCACTGCTTTGACGGACGACGCCTTCATCGCTCACTTGGAAAACGGTAATGTCTTCGTCATCATCGAGCTGAAACTGGGTGATTTCTTCATCGAGTTGAAGCAACGTCATGTCTTCAGTCTCGATGTCAGCATCAAGGTCAAGGTTATCAAGGTTGAGCCCTACTTCATGCGCTGCAGGTCCAGCCATAGCGTTATCGCTAACCTCAGCCTCAGCCCCGTAAGCTTGAGGTTGGGCCGCCGAGAGCGCGGCCTGCTCTTCCTGAGAGAGACGGTTGGCTTCTATATGGGCAGAGGCGTCTTGGCTCAACTGTTGAGCCAAGTGGTTAATCAAGGCTGTAAAGATAACTTCTCCTTGTTGACCGAGGTCATGCATCTTATCAAGACCTTGAACCAAGGAGTCTTGGTAGCTTTCAATGCTGCTTTGTAGCGATTCAAAGACAACGCGGAGGGTTGAATCTAGCTTTAACAACAGTTGATCGGATTGGGACTGAAGCGCTTCAAACTGCTTCAAGCGGTTGGCTGGACTCAGCCGCGGTGTATCGGATGTGACGCTATCGCTTGTCCCTTGGAGCAGATACGCATTAGCACTGTCAGACTCTAGCTGAGTCAGGGTTTGTCGAATTTGTTCCGACAAAGTCGCTTGCAATCGCTCCATCAACTCTTGCATCAAATCTGCGGCGGGTTGTGGGGATAGACTGCTTTGCTGCTGGAACTGCTGAATTTCCAAGGCTTTGACGTCTTGCAACAGTTGGTCACGTTGTTGTTGCAGAGAACTAACCTCGGTGCGCATGGGTTGAACTAGCTGAGTGCGGAGATAGGTCATCTCTTGCAGCACGGCCTGCAACACTTGCTGTGCTGATTCCGTTGGGGTTTGTCTAGAGTCTCCAAGCCCTCCGCTGGCATCTGTGCCAAACGCTAAAGGTGCCTCCATCATCTGCTGGACAGACACTAAATAGCTGCGGGTCTTCTCCAGCAATTGGCGCTGCTGGTTGACTTCACCAGAAACCACCCATGGCAAACGGGGGCTGGCTTTGTTGAGCGCAGTATCAATTTCAGCAATCAGGTTTTGAATCTGGGTCTTCTGAGAAGTCACGGCGGGAAACCCTGAACAGGAAGGTATATAAGGGCGATCGCGGCCTTTGGAAGAGGCTAAGGCACTAGTGTATTAGATTGACTACATAATGCCTACTTGCAATCATTTAGGATTCTGTTGCCCAAAGTTTAGGCCAGGCTACGCTAAAAGTCACAATTAGATAACCCCTCATCCGAATCAATTCTTTGGTGTAACAGTTTATGAAGTTTGTGCTACGTCATTGAGAGAGATGTGGAATTGCTACGTGCTATATTGATAGCCTCATAGGGGCATACTATCCTATGGTCAAAGGGTTGATGCTATTCATAGTTGATGCCATTTAGGTTTAAGTGGCTGAGTTATGGGCTGTTATTTAATAGCCCAAGGTCTAGTTCTGCCGTATATTCTCAAGTTTAATCAACACCATTATGGATGTTCGTTACGGCTCACGAGAGAATCAGGTTGATAGCGCTTTGATTCGCTCAGCGCCTTTTTTCGCAGAGCTACCTGAAAGTGCCGTAGAACGGGCAACAGCTCAAGTTGTAACCCGCCGTCATCCCGCTAATCAGGTGATCTTACTGGAGAATGATTGGGGAAGTTCTGTCTACTTTATTTTGGAAGGTTGGGTCAAAATTCGCACCTATAACCTTGATGGTAAGGAAGTCACCCTCAATATCATCGGTAAAGGAGAGCTATTTGGGGAAATGGCCCCCCTTGACGAAGTGCCACGTTCTACAGACGTGATTACCCTAATGCCGACGGTGATTGGCAATATGCCTGCCAATGACTTTGTCCATTTGATTCATACTGAGCCCTTATCGGGAATTCGGTTGGCGCAGCTAATGGCTCGTCGACTCCGCCAAGTTAATCGGCGATTGCGATTGCGAGAATCAGATAGCATGTCGCGGGTCGCTGATATTATTTTGTTTTTGGCTGATGGTCAGGGTATGGTGCGAGAACAGGGAATTGAGATTCCCAACTTACCCCATCGAGAGCTAAGTAGCTTAAGCGGTTTGGCACGGGAAACAGTCACTCGGGTTTTGAGTAAGCTTGAAAAGAAAGGCATCATCACCCGCGATCGTGATAATTTATGCATTCCCGATATTGATGCGCTAGAACGACTATTGGTGTAGCCGTTTCTGGCCCCGCTGTTCTGGCCTGTCTGTGACGATATGGAAGAAAATCCAGCTGATCTGAAACGCGCCCGCGAGGCGCAGGCGTCCCAATCTGAGAACCTATCGGGAATGATCTATCCTGGCAGTCAGGAAGGAAGTGATGTCTCTTGGCAAGACGATTTCTTCCAAACGCCTCCGGCTGAGGCTAAGCCTAAGGCCTATGGGTCTAAGCCTAAGTCGACTGCTCACCGCCTTAAAGCAGGGCCGTTGATGATGGTTGAAACTGCTTTTCTTGCCAGTACAGCCAGTTTGATTTGGCTAGTCAATTACTATTTTCCACCGGGGCCCATTTTAAGGATTTTCTTTCCGGTACCCACGGCTTTGATTTATTTACGCTGGGGTCCCCGTGCTGCATGGATGTCTGCTCTCGTTACGGGTTTACTCCTGGCGATTTTAATGGGGCCACCCCGCAGTGTTTTGTTCATCATGCCCTATGGATTCTTAGGGGTACAGCTAGGTTTTATGTGGCGACGGGGAGCCAACTGGTACAGTGCAATCGCTTTGGGCTCTTTGCTCGGTACTTTGGGGTTCTTCTTCAAAGTTTGGTTACTCTCGCTGATGTTGGGGGAAGATTTGTGGGTCTATCTCACCACCCAAATCACCGAGTTTTTGACTTGGCTGTTGAATCGTTTGATCGCCTTTGGGTTGCTTGAACTGGGCAGTGTCGGGCCGCCTAATCTGATCACGATTCAAGTCTTATCTGTGGGACTGGTTGTTGTCAGCGATGTCGTTTACCTGTTCACGGTTCATTTAGCGGCTTGGTTCTTGTTTGAGCGCTTGGGCACGGTGATGTCTGCCCCGCCCAATTGGGTACAAGTGTTATTGGATGATTAGTGGTCGGTCAAGTCAGAGCGATCGAAGGACTAACAGGATCTAGTTAAGGGTCAAGGTGTGAGGGGCGAGGGAGTCAATCATCAGCTGACAGGAGCAGAGCGACAGCGTGATCAAGCTCGATTTTATGGGGAGTGGATTCAGGTTTACACCCAGGTTAATCAGGGGTTGGCATGGTTGGAGCGACATCGAGGCTACTGCCCCACATTTGCCTGTGTGTTGGGGTTTACTGAAACTGGCTTGATTCCTGGCATCTCTGCGGCTGGGGCAACGCCAGCAGATCGCCGCTATACGGCGATCGCTGATGCTGAGTTTCTCTATAATGGCCCCTGTGCTCAGCCGCGTTATTCCCTGCCGCCCCTCCAGGCTGGTGCTTCTCCGGTCATGATTAGTCGTGCGGTTTTAGCTAATCAAGATATTCCCCTATGGCTGTTCAATGCAGGCTTGCCTGTGGCCCCTGCAGTACCTTGCTTAGATCTCGGTGGCAGACCTGCAGCCTGTCTGAGTCGTGGGCAAGCGCTTGCCCCAGCAATGGTTGAGCATCTATTCAATCAGGGATTGGTATGGGGCAAACGCCTGAGTCAGCGTGATCCCCGTCATTATTTGATTTTGGCTGAATGCGTTGTTGGCGGAACGACCACAGCCCAGGCACTCTTGTCGGGGTTAGGCATTAATGCCACAGGTAAGATCAATAGTAGTCATCCCATTTGTAACCATGCTCAAAAGCTGGCTGTGGTGCAGCAAGGATTGACCATGGCTAAAGCACGACTTGGCAACAGTCTCCATCCAGATCCGATGGCTTGGGTGGCAGCGGTGGGTGATCCCATGCAAATCACCGTGGCTGGCATGGCTTTAGCGGCTAGTCAGCACGGTGGTGTAATGCTGGCAGGGGGCACTCAGATGTTAGCGGTGTTTGCCCTAGCGCGCGCGATCGCGCAGTCCCAGTCTTTACCTTGGCATCCCGAAAACATAGTTGTCGGCACAACCAGTTGGGTAGCCGAAGATCGCACAGGCGATACAGTGGGTTTGGCTAGCGCGATCGCGGACGTATCCCTGCTAGCCTCTCAGCTAAGCTTTACAGAAGCCCGCTTTAGTCAACTTCGTGCCTATGAACAGGGATATGTGAAAGAAGGCGTGGGTGCTGGCGGGTGCGCGATCGCCGCCCATCTTTACCAAAACTGGGGGCAAACGCTCCTGCTCAAAGCAATTGAGGCATTACTCGAACATTATGCTTACATCGATCAACGAGACTAAACCATCTATGGGGTTGAGATTCGAGGGCGATGGGAGCGATCGCGCATTCAATGACCTAAATGAGTTTGGCAGGTGAGCCTTGAAATGAGTGGGGCGTAAGGGTCAGCCACCTGTGTCCTAGGAGCAAGCAACTGCTTAGACCTAAATCTTGAACAAGATATCCATCTTGAGTTTTAGAGGAAATCCTAGTCAGTAACCCTGGATGGAACATCCAAAAACTCTAAAAGGTAATGTTCACCCAGAAATGCCTTGACCTAGTAAACGCGAGACGCCAAGAGCTGCTCTTCCAGGGCGGCGATGCGGTTGTAAGCTGCGGTTAATTGAGCGGTCAAACGCTGAATTTGAATTTCAGGCGCTAGATCGCGTTCAGAGCTCCGTGTTTCTAGCTCTAGGTAAGTATTATCGAGCAGCACATCTTTGTGATCAACAGTTGCATCAAGACCCCGATGAACGATTGAGCGCTCACCCCGACCGTTACCTGGGGAAGTGGCATTAACCTCATCTAGCAGGGCACTTTGGGAACTGGCTAATGCTTCTGAGATGCGCAGATTGACCTGATCAATAACCTGGTGTAGCGCATCAACCTTGCCCGTCAAAAGAACAACTTGTTCTTGCAGGGAATCCATAAAATTACACTCAAACGATTAGTTCACTATTTATCCTAGAAACTTTGTTGCAAAATACCGAGTTATCCCTAAATCATTTAACCTTTGTTGACGCTTGTCGGAACAAAGTTTACAACTGCTCTCATAAAAGCTGATTGATGTCTTATCAGGGCACTATTTTCTAAGGATTTAGGCGTGTTCAAAACGGTGGATTGTGCCGGAGTGATTCAATGAATCAGGGTCATTTTAGATTGACATCAACAATCTTACGAAAAGATAAAAACTCGTTCTGAATTGAGAATAAATACTCAGCATTAGCCTAAAAAGTACTTTATTCCCTTAGAAAGGCTGTGTTTCAACCGTTGGAACCATGATTAAACCTTGGCTTTGCTCAGATCTACAGTTTCCCTTGTAGGCACGCAAGGCTTTGTACGATGAGTCAAGTCTTTAAATCGACTGTGATTCACCCCATTAAAGCTATGGGGATCTTAAGCTTGTGATCATGACTGATCTGAATTCAGCGAAAATACAGAATATCTAGCGTTACGCTGTATTTGAAAAATAACGTTAACCCTCGACCAAATCTAGATCTATAGTTTTCACGAAGCTAAAACTACAGCTTTCAATCGGATGTGGTTTAGTGCTGTTGTCCTTTTAGATTCATAACTGATGTCAAACTAGGAATTGAGGTTTGAGCATGGCAGAACCGGTAAGCTTCACTCAATCCCAGACAGGGACATGATCCCGAAACAATTGCTTTAGGAAAATCATGTCAACAGTTCCTTGAATTGACCTTAAAATGAAACGCTATGGATCGAAGAAAGTTTTTAGGAACAGCTGCCGCCCTCGCCGTCTGTCAAGGACTATCTGCCTGTGGTGGGGCCGCTGCTGATGGCGTTGTCAGAATTTCGCTCTTAGATCACACGATTCCGGATCAGCTGATTCGGGCTTTCCGGCAGCAATATGAGGGCAATTTGCCGCTGAAATTTGAGGTGGCTGACCAATTAGCGAACCTTTACGAGCAACTGCTGCTGGTACGCTCTCCTGCCCCCCCCTTGGATTGGCTTAATCGGCGGCGAAGGTTTTCAATGCGATTTTGGCGCAGGCAGTCTAAACCCGCTGACCTGGTTAGCCTAAACGACTATTGGCTGGCAGCTGCCATTCGTCAGAAACTGATCCTCCCCTTGGATACTGACTCACTCGACCGCTGGTCAAACCTTGCGCCCCGGTGGCAAGCTTTAGTGCGTCGTGATGCTTCGGGAATGCCAGCGGCAGATGAACCTGTCTGGGGGGCCCCCTATCGCTGGGGCAGCCTGATGATGGTTTATCGCGATCGCCCTTTCCAAAGCTTCGCTTGGACGCCGACGGACTGGGGAGATCTTTGGGCATCAGAGCTGGCAGGGCAGATTTCGTTGCCAGCTAATCCGCGTCTTGTTTTAGGTCTTGTGCTGAAAAAACTGGGTAAGTCAGCGAATTCTAGGAATCTTGACGCTCAGTGGCCTGAGATCGAAGCTGAGATGAAGCAGCTGCACCGGCAAGTCAAGTTTTATAGTTCAGACAATTATCTCCAGGCGCTGGTGACTAAAAGCACAACCCTGGCTGTGGGATGGTCAACAGACATCTTACCGGCGCTAAAACGTAATCGTGACCTCAGAATTGCGATTCCGAACTCTGGAACGCTCTTGTCAGCAGACGTTTGGGTTAAGTCCAGACCCCAAAGCCAATTTAGCCTGCCAAATGAGCTTGGATCGGGCCTCAACTCACCGCGTAATTTCCGCAAACCGCTCCTAAAACCTTGGACCAATTTTCTTGAAGAAATTGAGAGTGCACCGCTAGAGACGGCACTACCGACACCGCAGGTCCTCGAATATCCTTTGGCTAACTGGATTGATTTTTTTTGGGATGCTCAGGCGGCAACACAGCTTTCAGTGAGTAATCAAGGTTCTTCGCCACTCTATACCAGCCGAGACGCCCCAGAGCTACCTGAACCGCTTCGAGATAATCTAGCGTTATTACCCACGACAGAGATTTACAAGCGCAGCGAATTTCTATACCCGTTAGACTACGCTGATCAAAAACGCTATCGTGACCTGTTAAATTTGCTGCATGATGCTGACTAAGACTACGATGCTGGTGGTTTGCCTAAGGATCGCTCAGGGGTGTAGACCCACTAATAGCCCCCCGACCTTGAGCTGAAAGCAGGAGTAGGCAAGGAATTTCTAAATTTTCTGCCCGGGGTAAATCGCGACTGCTAGATACCCCCAACGGGGTAGTAGATCCCGAATTAAAATCACAAACATAGAGACTGACTGGTTGATCACCAGAAAAAACCCGCAGGTTGTAGCTAAACTCCTGGGTTGAGGTGCCAAATTGTTGAACTAGGGTATATCGCTCTAGATAAGTGAGCTGATTCCAGATACGGCTGTTGATCACTAAGTCCACCCGTCGAGGATGTTGGGGGTTACCCCGATAGGCGATCCAGGTGTCGATGACGGGCGGTAGGGGGGGTAAGGGGGCCGTTTCATCGGCATCGGCATTATCTTGGTCGGTGTTAACAGTCCGGGTTGGGGCAGTTTCGCGATCGCCGTCGAACCGCTCAATTAAGGCTTGATGAATCCACCACAGGCTGGGTAGGGTAAAGGTCGTGGTGGACGTAGTTCTATCGGTAACCACTAATTCTTGTTGAATCAGGTTCTCAATCTTCTCTCGATCTGTCTCTAGGGGGGGGCGCACTTGACTATCGGGCTGGTCAAAGCTGCCCGCATGATTAATCAATGCTCTCAGCTCGTCTCGAAACTGGGCTGGCTGTTGCTGAATGAACTGTTCACGGCGGTTTGGGGCAAATGATGATGAAGGGGGATCCGATTGAGCCATCACGTCAGTCACAAAGACACCAATGGTCACCCCAAAAGTCCCAAACCCAAGGATGCTAAGCCATCGACCCCAACTGCGATGGACCCCAAGATTAGATCCAATTCCTCTAGGCCGGTTAAGCCCATGATCAACGCACTGCAAATGTTGCTGCCGAGAGAGCAACCGGGGCAAATTAGGGGGTAGAGTCGGCAAGATTCCCATAGCATGCCTCCTATGATTCTGTGAGGATAAGGCGGTGACGGTGGGTCTGAATCAGCTGAATGGGGCGTTGAGCGATTTGTTCCATCATGATGGCAAACTGCTCTGGCCGCAGCAGCGTTCCGTCATTGCGACAACTGCCTACATATCGGAAGGTGGCTTGATGGGCACCAGACGCCGGATTGGTCGGCAGAGTCGCTGGGGGTGAGGCAGGATTAAGCTCAAGCTCAAACAAGCGATCGCGGAGGTTGACCTGTCGCTGTTTCCCAGACTTTGAAGTTTGGGTCATCCAGAGTTCCTGACAGTCCCAAAGTTGATGGTGCCAAGTGGCCCAGTCCTGGTTAGTAACGTTGTCATCAATAGCGTATTCACTAGTCGGTGTTAGGGCAGTTTCGGAACTTGTCGTTGTTTCACCCCCACCCTCTTCTAAGTCAATACAATCTGGAGCAGACCCGTCTTGTCTCGGTATGAGTTGCAGCGTTACATAATATTCAGCTTGATCAAGTGATTTGGTTGCCGAGGGGTCACTCAGGGGCACCTCTATGACTTGGTAGATCGGCATATCTAGAGGCAACTGCGCCTGAAGCTGCTGCTGAAACTGTTCAGGGCCAATCCATTGGGTCAATTCAAAATCGACAATTTCACCAGTACTGGTTGCCCCTAAAGCCAGGGCATTCGCCGGAGAAATCCGTGGCCCTGGATGATAGCCCCCGGTAAAGGCAATGGGCAATCCGGCACGACGCACGGCACGATCAAACAAGCGAACCAGATCTAAGTGGCTGACTAGGGCCATTTCTCCCAGCTTGCCCAAGGTGACACGTAGGCGCTGAACCCGCTCGGTATTGGGTTTAAAGTGGCCTTCAAACTGGGGAATGGGTAGCGGTGGCACCACCACATTGTGACCAAAATCAGTGCCGCAAACGCCACAGTGAGAGCATCCTTCAAAGGAACAATCGGGTACTGTCGCAGCAGCGAGTGCCCGTTCTAGGTCGGCTTGCAGCCATCCTTTATCGATCCCGGTGTCGAGATGATCCCAAGGTAAAGGGGCGGCTAGATCTAAACTGCGATCGCGAGTCGTTTCCATCACATTCCATTCGCCGCTTTCCACCTGGCGGTACTTCCAGGTCAGTCCAGCGTCTTCAATGGCTTGGGTCCAAGCTGCAAAAGCTCGATCTAGACTTTCCCACCAGGCATCCATCCCGGCCCCCAGTTCCCAAGCGCGGCGAACAACTGCTGATAAGCGCCGATCCCCCCGTCCGACAAAATCTTCCATAGCGGAGATCCGCACGTCAGTAAAATTGACCTTGATGCCGCGCAGGGTGCGAAATTCTTCCCGCAGTAGCGTCTGCTTGCGTTCAAATTCGGTGGTTGATACTGAATGCCACTGGAACGGGGTATGGGGTTTGGGCGTGAAGTTGGAGATCGTAATATTAAAGCCTAGGGGACGGCGACCGTTCAGGCGACAGGCTTGCCGTAGCCAGCGCACTGTTTCAACGATGCCGATCACATCTGCATCCGTTTCTCCCGGTAGACCGATCATGAAATAAAGCTTGACCTTGTCCCAACCCTGTTCGTGGGCTGTTTTCACCCCACGCAGTAGTTCTTCATTAGTCAACCCTTTATTAATGATGTCCCGCATCCGCTGGGTGCCGGCTTCTGGGGCGAAGGTTAACCCTGTCTGTCGTGTACCCCCGATGATGTGGGCAATGTTTTCATCGAAGCGATCGACCCGTTGACTCGGTAGGGAAAGGGAAATATTCTCGTCTTTCAAGCGATTTTTGACTTCAACGCCCACTGCTGGTAAAGCTAAATAATCAGAACAGCTTAACGACAGCAGGGAAAATTCGTTGTAGCCTGTCGCTCTCATGCCCCGTTCAATGGTGTCTACGACCTCATCAGGGTCAACATCTCGGGCGGGGCGGGTGAGCATGCCGGGTTGGCAAAAGCGGCAGCCCCGGGTGCAGCCCCGGCGAATTTCAATGGTGAGTCGATCGTGTACGGTTTGTATATAAGGCACAAGGCCAATCGCGTAATCCGGCATCGGCGTCGCGACCCGACGCAAGATTCTCTGGGGCACATCCGGTCGATTAGGATGGACTGAACCATCCTCAGCCATGTCGTAAAACTGAGGGACGTAAACCCCAGGAATTTGCGCTAAATCTAGCAATACCTCAGTCCGGTTCAGCCCTTGGGCTTTGCCTTCTTGGAGGACAAGGCCAATTTCTGGCAGCAATTCTTCTCCATCGCCCAGGGCAATGAAATCAAAAAAGTCAGCGTAGGGTTCTGGATTTGAGGTGGCCGTTTGACCCCCGGCAAAGATTAAGGGCCAACTGTCTTGCTCGACATGCCAGGGCTGCTCGGGCTGTAAGCGATCTTTCCAGGTTAGGGGAATCCCAGCCAGATCGAGCATTTCTAAGATATTGGTTGCCCCCAATTCATAGCTGAGGCTAAAGCCCAAAATATCGAAGTCTGTTACGGCACGACGAGATTCTACGGCAAACAGAGATGTTTTACTCTGGCGTAGCTTTTGGGCCAGATCCAGGGCGGGTAAATAGGCGCGATCGCAGAGTTGATGAGGCTGAGCATTCAAAATGCTGTAGAGGATGATATGCCCTAAATTCGAAGCCCCGACTTCATAAATCTCTGGGTAAGTCAGTACCCAGCGCACCTCGGCCTCATGCCAGGGTTTATGAATAGCACCCAACTCATTGCCCAAATATCGAGCAGGTTTGGCAATATCAGGGGTGAGAAAATTTTCAACTGCGATCGCCACGGTTATCTGTCAACACTAGACTAGTTTACCCTCACAACTATAGCGCCATCCCCAAGTCCCCTATTCAGTTCCCTTAGAGATGGCGCAGGAGTTTATCGCTTAAGTTCGGCTGCGAGCCAGATTGCCTGTGGATTAAGCACTCCAGTGATACTCAGTGCATTAAGCAATCTCGCTAGCGCTACCAATGCAAAAGTCGTCGGACCTAAGAGATCCGGCGACTCAGAAAATTCGATGAACCTACGTAGTCGTAATCTACATAGTCATAATCTACGCAGCTATGGTTTATCTAGAAAACCCTGAAATGCCTGCACCGCAACCAATCTTGGGCTACCTGATGCCCACACTTGTGGGGCAAGCAGCAAACTGCCAACTTATGCAGCCTGAGGGACAGCTTGACCAGACATGTCCACAATCTCAAATGCGCGATCGAGTTGAGTAAGTTCCAACACAATCCGAATAGAAGGTGGTATGCACCGTAAGCTAAACCCTTTGCTGGATGCTTGAGCAGCCTTGAGTGCAGTTACCATGGAAGCCAGCGTGGCGCTATCGACCAGCTCAACTTGTTCCAGATCTACCACCAAGCCTTCAACTTGTTCAGACTTAAGTGCAGAGACCATTTGGGTCTGGAAATCCTTGGCATTTGATGCATTCAAAACGCCAGAGGGTTTGATCACAACTACGGTAGAACAATAACCCTTACTCACTTTTCACACTCCTTAGTTACAAAAGCGACGATTAGTCCCAATGGTTAATCCACTCGACGGTGCCCCGTTGATGAACCCAAATTAAACTTGAGCGCTTGGGATGCCCATCAAAATCACCCTGCTTTGCAGAATCTTAATCAAGCTTCTCCGTACATAAAGTTTCAGGTAAGTGTTTCTACTTAAAAGTGTTTGTTTATACAAACTAGGCGTGACTTGAATCACACTCGACAAGCGGCTGAGATCACAGTCTACCTAAGAAGTAGATCACTGGAAATCCAATCATTTTTATGGATTATAGTGTTACCCGAAACATACCCTTAGAAAAGCCGAGGAGATCTCGCAATGCCCTCACACTTCTCGATTCGTACCCTCGTTGAGAAGGCGATTCATATTCGCCAACTGACACCCGACATCGAAAACGAGATCAACTATGTGCTGACCTATTTGGGATATGTTTCTGATGCCGATTACGAGGCTTTAGAGCTGCTTATGTCTGAGATGGACGCGGGCCGCATCAGACTTGTTCCAAGCCATTAAGCATTAGATTTACGATTCTTGAGGCGATAATTCGAGTCAGGCTAATGCCAATATCTTGAGAGCTAGGGCTGAACGGGGAGTTAGAGGGTATGTTGATCTCCCTTGTTTGAGGTTTGTGTTATTAAGTGAGAAATCTGTTAATGCATAACAGATTTTTGTCGATTTGGATTTCACAGTTATCGGTGTTGCTGTGTTGGCTCATAGCTACTAACTGAGCTGAACTCCAGCAGGAATATAGGATATTGCAGCACTGCATAAGCTGGAGATTCCTGTGTGTTCATGGCAGGTTTACAGCGCGATGCTTTAGCCTACGTGAACAAATGCCTACGTGTTTTCACGGATGCTGGTGTTAACCAAGTGTTTGACATCAGCTGCCATTAACCGAGCAAATTTAGCAGCAGGATAGCAAGACTGTCGGTGGCTGGATTGCCTATGATGCTGATGGATGGCTAAAGTGTTCTGGATAAGCTGCCCATAGCTGATGTACAAATCGCTGCATGTGTTGAATGCCAGCGCTTTGGCTAATACTGGCGTCTTTTCTTTGCAAGTTTGACAGGAGTTGAAAGACCTCGATGTCTAGTGCGGGTTGAAACAGGCAAAGGGGCCAGATAATATCTGGACTGTCTTTGAGATTGTAAAGTTCTTCTAAAGCTAATGTTGAAATATCGGCCCAATTCCCTGTCAGCGCTTCGCTTGACACAACCAACATCAGCGGTCTAGCCCAGCACAATTGTCTGGTGTGCACGATATCGATCACTTCTGCGTAGAGCCGGGTGGTGCCATGTTCTAAGTAGACGATTTGGTGGGGCGTAATCATTGGCTTAGGGGAGGAGGAAATGGGGCTTACGCAGAGCAATTAAATGGACAGTTCTTCCAAACAACGCGCTGGGGAAGCTGCTGTAAGAGACAACTTTGTCTTTTGGGGAGGGATACGATTCAATTGTAAAGTGCTGATGAACGTCCTAGAATTCTTATGGATCTTTCCGGCCAGTACAGGTGTTTGAACCAGGGAACGGACTAATGCCGAGCCAATGGCTAATGTTTGGTCGAGGATACTGGCCTTCTAGTGTGTAGCTGACGTGCGAACACTGCCAGGTTCCTGATTGAATAACCCTACAATGCGGGTTGCCAACTGGGATTATCTTCTATTAGCCTTTGAAAAGGTGATTTAGCATGCAGCGTCTGATTGAGGTTGAGAAGCTCGGTAGATAAGGTATTCAGGTTCAGGAGCCAAGAGAGAAATCAGGGGTCAGGAGAGCTATAGACTAAATTCTGGAGTCTGAGTTCTTGCTCAGTAGTTCCTCGGTTATGGATTCTGAAACTTAGCTTCTCGAAAATGAGTGCGAATTATTCCCTTTTGAATTCTGGATTCTCAACGCTGGATTCCCTTCCGGGGGTAATTTCTAACTTACATTAGATAGGCGTCTTTAATTATTTGTTGGTGTTCAGGTCATGTAGGGAAGGACTATATCGTGTCGGTTGAAACCATTGAAAAGCGTTCAACAACGCGTAAGCTTGCACCGCGTTATCGGGTGTTGTTACACAATGATGAGTACAACACGATGGAGCACGTGGTGGAGTCGTTAGTACAAACTGTTCCGAGTTTGACTACTCCCCAAGCGGTAGACATTATGATGCAAGCTCACACCGCGGGGACTGCCTTGGTCATTACCTGTGCTTTAGAGCATGCCGAGTTTTATTGTGAATCGCTGAAAAGTAAAGGGTTAACGAGTACGATTGAACCTGACGATTAGGGCTAAAATGCGCTACTGAATTGCAACTTGGTGTTGGCAGCAGGAGTCCTCAGCGCTATGGTTTATGACGGCAGTCTGGGGATTGGGGAGGCAGGGTTGTGCGTCATCGATTAGCAACGGCGATCGCCCGTCAATCGGCTCCCATCCGTATCGTGGTTTTCCTGGGTCTGCTGCTGCTCATCTGGCTACCCTTTGCAGCGCCCATCCAGTGGTTGGCCTGGCGCTTGAATTCAGACCAGATTCCGCTGATTGCTCTCGGAATTCTTTACGTTGAGTTTTTGCTGTTGCTGCGAGTTTGGCGACAGGAGTTGTACCATGAGCCCCACCCTTTGTATCGCTGTGGCTTTAAGGTCTCTCGTCGGTTTATGAGGCTAACCTTGCAGGGCTTTGCCATGGGCTGTCTGGGAGTAGCAGTGTTGTTTGGGGTAGAAGTGCTATTGGGATGGGCAACGCTAGCTGCACCAGGGCGAAGTTTACTTGGTCTGGCTTTGGAAGGGTTGGTGACGGCGATCGCGGTGGGATTTTGTGAGGAGTTGTTCTTCCGGGGTTGGTTGTTGATCGAGCTAGAGCAAGACTATGGGACGTTTGGGGCGCTTGTTGTCAGCAGTGGTCTGTTTGCCATTGCCCACTATATCCGACCCTTAGCGGTGATTCTGGCGACTTGGCCCCAGTTCTTAGGCTTATACCTACTTGGGATAACACTGGTGTGGGCCAAACGGGCATCGCGTTCTCCACGCTATGTTCAGCAGACAAAACGAATCGGGGAATCTTTGGGTGCACCCATGGGGCTCCATGCTGGCTTGGTGTGGAGCTATTACGTGGTCAATGTGGGTAGCCTGATTGATTATTCTCCAGCGGTGTCCCCCTGGATCGTTGGAATTGACGGCAATCCCTTAGCGGGGCTATTGGGGATCATCTTGCTGGGTGCGATCGCAATTTATTTTCGCATCATAGCTGAACAGAGACTTAAAACTGCTGGATTGAGCGATCGCTGAGCTGCTAGGCTACTCCCAAAACTAGGGCAAGAAGCGCCTTTTGGGCATGCATCCGGTTTTCAGCCTGATCCCAAATGCGAGAGGCTTTGCCCTCCATCACTTCAGCGGTGATTTCTTCGCCTCGATGGGCCGGAAGACAGTGGAGGATGATGGCATCTGGTTCGGCTTTGTCCAAGAGAGCCTGGTTGATTTGGTAGGGCTGAAACACGGGTAGGCGAGCATCTGCTAAATTTTCCTGGCCCATACTGGCCCACACGTCGGTATAGAGAATTTGAGCATCGGCAACGGCCGCTTTGGCATCGGTGATGACGCTTACCTTGCTGCGATCGCCCGCAAGTTTTTGCGCTTTTTCAAGTACGGTTGCGTCGGGTTCGTAACCTTTGGGGCAGGCAAGGCGGATGTTCATGCCGACTAGGGCACACCCCAGCATTAAAGAATGAGCCACGTTGTTACCGTCACCGAGGTAGGTCAGCGTCAGACCAGATAGGGTGCCAAATGCTTCTTGTACTGTTAGTAAGTCAGCCAAGATTTGGCAGGGATGTTCTAAATCGGTTAAAGCATTGATGACCGGGATATCAGCGTAGTTAGCAAATTCTTGAATTTCTGATTGTTCAAAGGTACGAATGGCCACAACGTCTAGATAGCGGCTCAAAACCCGGGCCGTGTCAATCGTCGGCTCCCCCCGACTGACTTGGGTAACGCTGGTGTTCAAATCAAGCACCTGTCCCCCTAGCTGATACATCGCTACGGAAAAGCTAACCCGAGTTCTGGTGGACGCTTTCTGAAATAGCAACCCCAAAACCCGAGTTGGACATTCCGCCTGAACTTTGCCAGCTTTCATATCTGCTGCCAGTTGCAAAATCGAATAGATTTCGTTGCTGTTGAGATCTGCCAGGCTTAGTAAATCCCGACCTTTCAAAGACTCCATAGTTATCCCTGATGTCAGCCATAAAAATAACAACCTACCAGATTTTCCTTGACCCCACTGTAAAACTGCAAGCGTTCGCAGCGCTATCAAGCGGTGTCATCAGCAACAGCGGATCTAAAGGCGACTATCTCGACAGCCAATCGCGATCGCCGAGCCCCCGATATGCGGTATAACAGTCCTAGGTGCGGTATCGAATCAAGTTGTAGATCTACTTTTACCGAAGCATTATTCTTGTATGGAAAGCTTTCAGTTTTCCCCGGTTCTCATTTGCCAGAGGCTTCAGCAGTGGGTTAGTGGTGCTGCAGATGGTTTAGGTGGTTTGCAACCAGTTCAGGCAGCGATGTACCGCATCTCCCGCCAGAGGCATCTCAATCCGAGCCCAAGCATGGTGAATTCAAGTTCTTCGATTCTGAGGTCAAGATTAGGTTGTCATCGACACATCAGGTTTTATCCTGTCTTGAATCCTTTGATAAGAGCACCATGGGTTCGCACAACGGGAGTTTCCCTGATTTTAGGTATAAGGCGTTTTAGACTAACATCTAGAACGCTTTTTCTCAATTTAAGCGTGGCCCATCTAGCGTCAGAGGGTATGGATTTTGTGGGCTTCGACTCAACGCTTGGCGACGGCGCGGCTAGCATCTGCTGTTATCGTTTGGGGTTGAGCGCTATTGTCTGCTAGTTATCCCTTAACCCGGCATTTGGGTGGTGGGTCTTCGGGCTCAGCGCCACTCAGGCTCCTGTCTCCAACGCGTTCAGATGCGGCGACTGATCCTTATTGGTTGACGGATCAGATGCTGTTTCACTACCAGCGGTGTCCGCGACGGGCGTTTTTAGATCGCTATGGCGATCGCAGCCTACGTGATGCCCCTAGCGACTATCTGCAAAAGCTGAAACAAGATAGCGCTGACCACCGCAAACAAATTTTGGCCGATTATCAGCCCCTCCACTCTCCTCATTATCCCTTTCGAGATTGGCGAGCTGGCGCGATCGCGACAGCGGCATTAATGCAGCAAGGGGTTGACTATATCGGTCAAGGGGTTTTGATTGCTGAAACGGCAACTAACGTGGTTTTGGTGAGCAATCCCGATTTGCTGATTCGGATGCCGGGGGAGTCGATTTGGGGTGACTGGCAGTATATTCCTGCCGATATCAAATTTGGCAAGAAACCCAAGCTGGATTATCAGATGGTCGCTGCCTTCCATGCCCTGGTACTGATGGATGGGCAAGGCACTTGGCCAGCGGCGAGCTGGTTGATTTTGCGAGAAGGCAAAAGTTATGCCATTGATTTGGATAAACAGTTGACGCGGTTAGACGAATTGCTCTATGCCTGCATTGAAGATTTGCAGGACAGTGAACCGCCAGAGGTATTCATTGCCCATAGTCGTTGCGACTTGTGCCATTGGTTCAGCCAGTGTCATAGTCAAGCCAAGGCGACTAAGCATCTGTCATTGCTACCTGGCGTTACCCCAGCGCGATATGTACACTTGCAACGATTGCAGCTAACCACCGTTGCGGCCCTGGCCACGGCTCGCCCTGAGCAGCTTTCGTCTTTACCTGGATTTGGTGAACAGGTGGCTGAGAAAATTGTTCACCAGGCTCAGTCGGTGTTAAATGATACGGCGATTGCCCGGGTCTCTGTACACACCGCTCGATTCCCGCTAACGCCAGAGACGCTCCCCTCGGCAGCAGTAGAGCTGTATTTTGACATTGAAGCTGCCCCCGATAAACAGTTGATTTATCTCCACGGCGTTCTAGTGGTTGATAAAGTCGCAAATACAGAGACCTTCCATCCGCTGTTAGCAGAACATCCCGAGCAAGAAGCTGAAGCTTGGACGGCATTTGTGATGTTGATGCAGCAACATCCGACTGCGCCCGTTTATCACTTTTGCCCCTATGAAGCCCAAACGGTACGGCGTCTGGCGGCAGAATTTGGCCTCCCTGAAGGGGCTGACGTTGACCGCTTGTTGGATCGCTTTGTGGATGTCCACAAGTGCTTTACAGATGCTGTCACCCTGCCCACTGAAAGCTATGCCCTCAAGCACATTGCCCGCTGGATTGGATTTGACTGGCGCGATGCTGATGCCAATGGAGCTCAATCGATTTGCTGGTATGACGACTGGTTAACCACAGGCGATCGCCAGTATCTAACTGCTATCCTGCGCTATAACGAAGATGATTGTCGTGCAACCTATCAGATTAAAGAGTGGTTGGTCAATTTTGCTCAACCTTTCTGGGATCAAGATGGGGGTGATGATGTTGACGCAAGGGCGGATGGGGTTTGAGGAAGCGGTAACCTGCTGGCATCCAGCATCCCGAAGTCAGCCTCTACCGAAGTCAGCCTCTAAAAGAGATAGACTGATAGTCTCCGAAGACAAGCACCCAGCAAGAAAAGAGATCACTCATGGCTTTAAAAATTGAGAATTCGGGAAAAAGCTATTCTTCTAAGTTCTGATTTCTAGATTTTTGTGACGCCTTGCCTAGACAAAATCATTTGGCTTCAGTTGATCCCCCTTGATCGGCTGGGCAGTTTCGTGAACAGTTGGGAAACCTTAAACTTAGACTGAACTTGAATTAGCCTGCTGTTATTGTTTCGGGATCGCTTGGAACTTTGCAGGCTAGGGTAAGTCGAGCAGTATAGCAATGTCATTGTCCATCAGTGGGCATCTAGAATGCGGTGGCTCAAGAGTTTCACATTTCAATCACGACCGTTGGGGAAGCGAAATACCTGATTCGCACAGAGCAGGTTGAACCTGGTGTTCCCTTAGCTGAGACCCAATTAATTTGGGATGTGGAGACTTGGCTAGAACAGGCACAACGGCTAATGCATGGCCCGTTGGCTAGGCTTTTGCAGGGGTCATCAAAATCATCTGGTCTGCGATCGCCTACGGATTTTTCTGAATCCGATTTGGCTCCTGAATTGCTTGACCCTAGCGTTATGACGCTGGGCAAGCAGCTCTACGATGCCTTATTTCAAGACTTGATTCGAGATAGTTGGGTGACAGCCCAAGGTGTCGCTCAAAATCGCCGCCAACTGCTCCGGTTACGGTTGGGGATTAAAGATCATCGCCTACAACATCTGCCTTGGGAAGTCATGAATAGCGGTGATCGCTCTCCCATCGCCACGGGAACTAACCTCACATTTTGTCGTTATCATCCCAACTTGCTAACCCCATTGCGGGCTGTTACGTCGTCCCAAAAACAGGCTCACCAACTGATTCAAGTTTTGATGGTGGTGGCAGGGCCTGACGACCAGGAAAGACTGGCTTTGAGTCGCGAAGTCCGGCAGTTGCAGCAAGAACTGGGCCGATCTGATCAGAGTCAGCGTCGACCTAATGCGATCGCAAATGCAGTGCCTATCCAGGTCACCCTCTTAGAACAACCGGGCCGCACTGAACTTACCCAAACCCTAGAACAAGGTCACTTTCACGTGTTGCACTATGCTGGTCACAGCAACCTGGGTGAAACGGGGGGAGACTTATACCTAGTGAGTCGTCAAACGGGGTTGACTGAGCGTTTGAGCGGTGACGATTTAGCGGGTTTGTTGGTCAACAACGGAACTCAATTAGCCATTTTCAATTCTTGTCGCAGTGCCTATGCTACGGCTGCAGATATTGCGGGCTGGCGAGAACAGAACTTAGCCCAGGCTCTAGTGAATCGTGGGGTTCCTGGGGTGATTGCCATGGCTGAGCGTATTCCCGATGAGATTGCAATTACCTTCACCCAATTGTTTTACCGGAACCTGAAGGCTGGTTACACCATCGATCTCAGTCTGAACCGCGCCCGACAAGCATTGCTGTCTGTGAAAGGGTCAGATCAGGTGTATTGGGCATTGCCTGTGTTGTATATGCAGCCTGGGTTTAACGGCTATTTGGGTGAGTCGGATCCAGCGTCAGATTTACTCCATTCACTGCTTGAAGATGATGGGGATGAGTTGTGGTCAGATGAGGCAGAAATTTCTGACGCGATACCGTCTGTGGTGGTTGCTCGACCGAACCAGTTAGATGATCGTGATCTGCCCTCTTTGGGTGGGTTGGACGAGGGTGATGATGATTTTTGGGATGATGATGAAGAAATCGATTTAGACGCGATCGCCGATACCCTAGATGCCACTGCCGACGAAGAATATGCCGAAGATAGTGCCTTTGTTGGCAGCATTATGCAACAGCTAGCCAATCCGGCTACCGCTGCCGCCTTGGCTTCAGCTCCCCCCGGTGACTCGCTACAGAGTGATTCTTTGCGCAATGAAGCCTTACAGTCGGATAACATCACGTCACGGTCGATTAGCAGTTATGCTCAGCCCACCAGCAGTCCTGATCGAGCGGCTGGTGACCCAGCCATGACTGGTAGTCAGGCAACCCTCCAGACGTCAGACTTACCCCGACCCTCCGTTAGTAGGGTGTCTCAACAGTCAACCTTTGTTGAACCTGATTTTTCGACCCCGCATCCCCGCTCCACCCCAAACTTCACGCGTTTGTTGAGGCGTTTTTCCCTCGGTAACTCGGCCCAGCCCTGGTTATGGCTGGCGTTAGGGATGGTAGCTGTAGGGTCTGTGGTTGGGGTTAGTCGTCTCAACAGACCGAAGCAAACTGAGCTGTTCCCAGCACCCGTGCAGAGTGGTGGTGGTCTTGCTGAAGCAGTGCTCGCATTGAAACGTGATGACTTGGTGGCAGCAACCAACACAATAGAATCTTTGTTAGACAGCGATCAGCTATCCATTGCGCAAGAGGCGCTTGATGCTGCTTCACCCAGGCAGCTTACCAACCCTGAAATTCTCTATCTCCGAGGTCGATTGCAGTGGCAACAGGGGCAAAAAGACAACCTTGATTTTGATCTGAATGATGTCTTGCGATCTTGGCAACAGGCTGTCGCAGACACTCGAAAGACCAAGGAAACCTTAACCGCGCGTGTTAACTACAATACCGCTTTGGGATTTGCTTACTATGCCCAAGGCGATTTCCCTGCGGCAGTTGACACCTGGAAGGAAGTGATTAGGTTAAACAATGAACGATACCGCCAATTGGCCCCAGACGGATCGGATGAGGATTTTGCTGTTCAAGAACTTCCCTTTGATGCCTATGCAGGCTTGGCGATCGCGCTTTACAACATGGCTCAAACAACACCCGATCCGAATCAGTCTGACTTTATCAGAGATGCTCGCAAATCTTACTGTCTAGTCGTGACCAGCGATCCAAGTCGATTTGGGACTGCAAGCGGGTTGAGCGGTGACTCAAATTGGCTATGGGGGCCAGCGCAGATCAAGGATTGGCAAACGATTGGGCCAAAGCTGGCAAGTTGCCAGTAACCCTGATCAGGACACTTTAACCAGCACTAAATCGCCGTCAATTTTGGCTTCAAATACGTCAAGGGGTGATTCTGCGGGGCCTGCAGTGACGCTGCCATCAGGGTTAAACTTTGACCCGTGGCAGGGGCAAGCAAAGACAGAAGTGCCATCCCACTCGACAGTGCAGCCTTGATGGGTACAGAAGGAATTGACGGCGATTATTGATGCGTTGTCTGTGGGGTCGCGGATGACGGCCACTTGCTCTCCCTGAAAGGATTTGTCAGCAACAAATCCCATCTCATCCAATTCCGCGACGGTGCCGACAGCGGCAAATCCGTCTTCACGCGGCGTCGAGTCAACCTCGGTAGGCTCAGCAGCGGTTTCGTTCTCAGTCTCGCCTTCTGGGGCAGAAGCGGTATCGTTAGGTTGACAGGCCGCGATCGCGACGGGTAACGAACTCGCTAATACGCCTAATCCGACCCAGTTGATAAATTCACGTCGTTTCATCGATTTTCAAACCCTACAAATTTTCAGCCGGTGCTAAAGTGCCCGGACGCCGCAGCCAGCCATGATGACGTGCTGCCGCGATCGCCACAAACAAAAGATCCACACCCACTACGCCAGCAATCAGCAGCTCGGATCCGCCTGTGCCGAAGCCGTAACTGTGCAGCCCTGTACCTAGCACAAAGTTCACCCCATACCAGGCCATGAGCACAGCATTGAAGGCAACCACGCTAGCCACGTTGATGCCAAAATCGCCAATCCAGCCCACGAGGCGACCATGCAGGGGAGCCAAATAGCACAGTAGGGCAATCAGCGCCCAAGTTTCCTTAGGATCCCAACCCCAGAAGCGTCCCCAGGAGAAGTGGGCCCAGATGCCGCCGAGAATAATCCCTGCTGTCAGCAATAGCACGCCTACCTGCAACACTCGATAGTTCAGTTGCGACAGGGTTTTGATGCGCTGCTTAGCATCGGCGGCAAACAGGTAGTTCCCCAGGGCAACATGACCTAGCCCCAAGGCCAGGGCGAAGCTGGCATAGCTCAGGGCAATCGTGGGGACGTGGATACTCAACCAGAAGTTATCTCGTAGCACCGGCACCAGTGGGGCAATGCTGGGGTCAAGTACGGCAGGCAGACTATCTGCCAACAATAAACACATGACTGACAAGGGTGCGGCTGCCAGCAGGTAGTAGCGAGCCCGGGAAACGAGTTCAAAAGTAAGCGCGATCGCCGCGATGCCAAACCCAACCCAAACCACCGACTCATACATATTGGTAACTGGAGGGCGACCGGCAATCTGCATGCGCAAAAAGAAACCATAGCTTTGCACCCCAATGCCCGCAGTAAATAGGCCAATGGCGCTCCAGTAAAGATTCCAGTTACTATCTCGGGCGTTTATCAAGAGGCTAACCAACAAAATCCCAAACGCCAGCCCATAGAGCCACCAGGCCTTAGCAAAAGGATGGAAATGGTTAAAGTGCACTTCCCGCTGTAGAACAGCATCGGTGGGATAGATTGCGGGACTGAGCTGCTGTAGGCTCGCCTTTAGTTCAGCGGCAAATGCCCCCACCATTGGTACATGGGTAATGCCACCATTGAGTAGCGTTTGCTGCGTCATGGCAAACTGAGCTATCAGCGGCGCCACAGTTTCTGGCGCGTAAAGCTGCTGGGCATCATTCAATCCGGCCCATTTGCCCTTGATGTCATCAGGGTGGGGCACGATGGGCAGATTGTTATCGCCAACGGATTGATACAGCAGGTTAAGGCGATCTTCAATGGTCAGTGCTTCGCGCTCATCGCGGTCGAGCGCTTCGTCGTTGAGCGCCTTTTGATGGGCTTGGCGTACGATCGCGCTCAAATCCTTATTGGTCATCAGCTCTCGAAACGTGAAATGCTTTCGTTCTAAATCAAGACCGACCGCTGCTTTCAGGGGGCGATAACTGACCAGTACAAAGGGTTCCTCGTTCCAATTGCGGTTGTTTAGCCACATCCCCAAGAAGGTGCTGAGGTAGTCCTCTTTTTCACCGTCAGCCTGTTTGTAGGTGGTGGCACCGTGAATTTTAGCGACGGTTTCTTTGGCCACAGTGTCTAGGGGCTTTTTGCGTCCGTCAAGCTGTACGGCTAGGGTTCGCAATTCCTCCAAACCATCAGGCTGAAACTGGCTCAAGGGCATCAGCAATAAGATGCAGCCCAGGCAGAAGCCCACGAAGAATTTAATCAGGTTTATACCTTTCATGGTTAATGGCTAAATCGTCAATGGACGGTAGGAATGGATGACTAAACCACATCCGATTTGAAACTTGGAGTTTTAGCTCAAGGAAAAACTATGGATCTGGATGTGGACACGGTTTGAAAAGAGAAGACGAGGTTTATTTACCAAACACAGCCAAAATCGGAATTGTGGCCGCGTCTTCATCTGTGGAGATTTCAGTTTCAGGGACTTCAACCCCAAGGACTTCAGCTTCAGGCGATTTTCGATTAGACAATCGTCGATATTTTTTGACTAGTCCAGGCCCATAGAACATCACACCAATGCCCAAGACTATCATCAGCGAACCACTCCAAGTCAGCGCCGTTACCCACCAGGGTTCGCGCTTGAGTTGCAGGGTAGATTGCTGCAAATCACCAGGGTTCCAAGACGCTTGGGCCAGCTTCCAACCCCGAAACCAAGTCGGATGGTTCATCCAAACAGACCGATGTACGGCGGTGTCAGTTTGCGGATCGAACAGCGTCACGTTGCTCGTCCACATCGCAACGGACTCACTGCCCTCGTTACGTTCCACAATGAAGTCGTTGAGTTTGACGTAAAAAGGCAGCTGTAGCAGCTTGGGGCTAAAGGCAGTGAAGTAATCCCCCGAAGCGGTTTCTAAGTGGGTGGGTTCACCCCAGGGGAGCCAAAAATCTTGACCATCGGCTGTTGCAACCTGTAGCGCTGGCGATCCTTCGTTCGCCAGTGTGCCATCAGCTACGGGAGCCATTGGCACGACCTGTCGCTGTACCTGAGCCCGATCTAACTGCTGAGTGACCGAAATCTGAAAGTCTGCCCAACCGGGCGCGACGGGTTGACCTGCCTGCAATTTCCCAGACTTGAAACCTTTAGAAGACCGAGCCGCATAAAAGAGCTGATGGTCAGCAGCAGCAACGATGCGAAAGTAGTCAGCGTCGTCAATCGGGGGCGCGTTGTAATGAACCGTTAGGGCAATGTCATCCCCGGTGCGCACGGTATCCAACCCAGGCTTGGCAAAAACGAACCAACGGGCTTGGGAACTTCCCTGAGTCAATGCTAGCTGTACGGCTGGGTTGCGAAACTGGCTAGAAGCTGATGTCGGTTGATTATTAGCCCCTAAGCGGAAATCGGGCCAGACGTTGACCACTTCGACTGTGGTGCCGTTCTGCATTTGTAAAGATCGGCCCAGCTTTTGGTTCACATCTACGACGGTATCGCCAATCTGCAGGGTCCCAAAGTCTGCGAAGGAGTCTTGGGGAGGACTGAGTAACTGCTTCAGTTCTGCTGCGTTCTCAGCTTGGACAATTTCTAAATGGGCTGGGCCGATATCCATTTGGCGATAGCCTGTAGGGGCTATGGCTAACCAGCGGTCTAAGGTTTGCCCCATGCGATCGCTGTGGAGCCTCACCTGCACTGCCAGATTGTCTACCATCCCTTCATTGGTGAAGCGGACGGTTTTAATGGCGCGATCGCTATATCCCAGTAAAGACAAGCCAGCAAACGTTTGGGGATACACTGTGCCATTGGGCTTAATGAACACATCTGTTTGCTGTTGTAATTGATCAGGGGCGACAACTTCCATTAATTCGCCTGCGACTCGGATTTGGTTGTTTGGGCCGCTGTCGGTGCGTACTAACAACATACCTTCAGTACTGAGGTGGATGACAGCGGCAGAGCCTGCAATGATTACAATCAAACCCCAGTGGGTTAGGGCAAATCCGACCTTGCGGGGGCCTCGCCAAGGGAAACGACTGAGGGTAGAAATGCCTAAGTTGACGGCCAAGAGAAACATCAACGCACCAAACCAGACGCTCTTATAAATTTCCCTTTGAACTGTGGCTGAGCCAACTGTCGATTCATAAAATGTGGCTCCAATTAGAATAGCTGCGATCGCAACCAGCAAGGGCACCGCTAGTCTAATAGAACCTAAAAACCGCACGAAATTAGATGTCATATCTCGCCCTCAATTGCGATCAGAATTAGGCCTAAAGTGCATTCAACCAGAATCCCTGGAGATTAAAAGCGCATTTGTATCGTCGGATTCAAAAAAAACAGCTTTATGCAATAAACGAATAAATTTAATGCTTGATCTGCATTGATTTATCCTGCCAATAAAATAGGCCATAGCTTAGATCTAAAATAAATTGTCCACAGAGAAAAATAAAATCTGTGCTTTTCGCTACGAATTTTAGTGATTTAAGTCTTTGTTTTATCTATTTGAGTCCGCGATCTTATGAGGTCTAAGAACAAAATCTTCCTATGCAAAAACGTCATTGATCTGGTGCGTAAAACGAATTGACAGGTTTGTTTTAGTATTTGGAGCTACAAAATAACTTGATTTATCCCCATAGTCTGAACAATGTTTACGGTATCTCGTGTAGTTCAAGTATGTCTTGAAAGTTAGATTGTTCTGAAATCTTGAATCATTTCCATCCACCCATGACATCAAGATTGTGGATCGTGATTGCAGCTGCTTTTAGGATCTGTGTTCTTTTGATTGACATTGGCGGTTGTACTAAATCGTCTCTGACGAATGGCTTTTTCAGGTTAATTGTCTCAATGGAATGGGTTGGAATTTAGTCAGCCCTTGACTACTTAAAGATTGCCTAGACTCTGTGTGTTTATTTGCTAGGAGCTGTGAAAAAAACATGACCGCAAATCCTGATGCAACGTCCCAAGAAGTTGGGCTGCAGGTTGAGCTACTGGAAGACAGTTTCGAGCTGGTAAAGCCTCAAGCTCAGGCATTCTCAGTTAGCTTTTATGAAAACCTGTTTGCCGACTATCCAGCGGCTCAGCCGCTGTTTACAAGCACCAATATGGCTGAGCAAAGCAATAAGCTGCTGACCTCCCTGGTGTTTGTCGTTGAGAATTTGAAAAGGCCTGAGGCGCTCACTGAAGCGCTGAAAGGCTTGGGCGCGCGTCACGTCAAGTACGGCGCGCTTCCTGAGCACTACCCTCTAGTTGGCAATACCCTACTCAAAACCTTTGAGCAGTATCTGGGTGCAGCTTGGACGTCTGATACGAAGCAAGCTTGGGTAGATGCTTACAGCGTGATTACAGAAGTGATGCTGGATGGCGCTGATTATTCTCAAGACGACGTACAGCTAGGTGCTGACGCCGCGGATAATTTGGATGCGGTGGATGAAGCCACTGGACTCAAAATTGCTTTGCTAGAGCAGAGCTTTGAAAAGGTAAAACCCCACGCGAACGATTTCGTCACCAGTTTTTACGGCAATTTGTTTACTGATTATCCAGCGGCCAAGCCCCTGTTTGCCCACACCAATATGAAGGAGCAGGGTAATAAGCTGCTGATGTCTTTGGTGTTTGTGATTGAAAATTTGCGTAAACCTGGTGAGTTGACCGGGGCTTTAAAAGGTTTAGGGGCGCGTCACGTCAAGTATGGGGCCCTGCCTGATCACTATCCTCTGGTGGGTAACTCTCTGCTCAAAACCTTTGAACAATATTTGGGTGCAGATTGGACTGCCAGTACCAAGCAAGCCTGGGTTGATGCCTACGGTTTGATTACAGAAGTCATGTTGGAAGGGGCTGACTATTCCCCTGAGTCGGTGCAGCTTGAGTCTGCCACATCGGCTGGTGTGGAGAAGCCTGAGGGCAGCATCGGTACCGGGACTGCGGCAGGCATTATTGGGGGCAGTGCTCTCCTTTTGGTGCTGCTAATTCTGCTGGTGTAAACGCTGAGACGAACTGAGGATATAGAGTCGATGGCGTTGAATGGAGGTCGTTCAGTCAATTGGCGTTCGTTTATCAGCCTGAAAACGGCGATCGCGATCGCTTGTATTGTCCTAATTGGCTGGTTTGCAGCAGCTTTTGCGATGGATAATAAGCAGGTGTTTCTACCCGGGGAAACCTCGGTGGGGCACTATCTGTTTGAAACCTCCTGCAATTCCTGTCACGAGGGCTTCAAGCCAGTCTCAAATGATACATGTATGCGCTGTCATGAGGCTGAGTTGGTCGAGGATGAACACGGGACTCAGAAGTTTTTGGATCCCCGCTGGGCTGAAGACTTGGCCAAGCTCGAGGTGCTGACCTGTACGACTTGCCACAACGAGCATGTCCACATGTTCGGTCGGGGCGTCAACCTCCAGCCTGACATTTGTATGACCTGTCATGAGGGCATCATTACCGGTGACCTCAAAAGTCATGACGGCTTTGCTGCCGATGGCTGCTGGACTGCCGGATGTCATAACTATCACGATCATCGTTCTATTTCCACAGGTTTCTTGCGTCAAAACCTTGATCAGCCGCCAATGCTACCCGTACAGCAACTCCCAAATCGGGTTGTGTTGAGCGAATTGGATGCCGCACCTAACCCAGATCTTGCCCAGGAATTCTTGGGAGGTAGCTTGTGAAGTTCTTGCTCCCATGGATGTTGGCTATTGTGATGTTATTTGGCTGGGCAGCTCCTGCTTGGAGCGATGGTGTTGATCAGGCCAAGCTGGATGAAAGTACTCAATTATGGCGGAGCAGTGCCCATGCACTAAATGACGTGAACTGTTCTAGTTGTCACCAGAATACCGAGACCCAAACATTTGTAGCCCGTCCCAACCACGAAAGTTGCCAGTCTTGCCACGAGCAATCGGTGGATACCTTTTTATTGGGTAAACATGGCATTCGCCTACTAGAAGGTGAACCGCCATTGACGCCATCGTTAGCGCGATTACCCATGCAGCCTGATGCCCATGATTTGCAAATGACCTGTGCGACCTGCCACGATGCCCATTCTGTGAATACGGTGCAGGCAGCTGTAGAGTCTTGCCTGACCTGCCACGCTGACACCCACTCCTTAAACTACGAAAATTCTAGCCACGCTCAACTGTTTGCCGATGATCGCAACTTACCTCGGCCATCAAGCAGTTCGGTGAGCTGTGCTACCTGTCACTTGCCGCGCCATGAAGTGAAGCGCGGAGAGATCATGACCGCCTTAGTGAATCACAACAATACCTATACGCTGCTGCCGCGCGATCGCATGGTGCAGGAAGTGTGTATGAACTGCCACGGCGTTGAGTACAGCTACAACAGTATTTTTGACGACGACTTGGTGGAGTCCAACTTTGATAAACCCCCCACCTTATCCCTAGAGACCTTTGATCTGGTGCGCGACCTAGAGAATCGCCGCGGCGGTCAGCCTGATGCGGCCCCTGACGACAGTGAATAAGGCTAGGGCAAGGCCTTCGTCAAACCTCCCGTTCGGTTTACGAACATGGCTTATGCCATCTGATCACAACAGTACACGTGTAAACGCAATGCAGTTCACGCTTTCAAGAAGGAGACCCTGTCAATGACACTTGTAAATCGATGGATGAGTACCCTCCGCACCCGCACTGTGGCATTTATTGCCATTGTGTTGGCGATCGCGGTTACGGCTGTTTCTTGCAGCGGTGGTGGTACCACAGCCCAAGCACCTGCGGGCGTTGCTCCCGACTTAGTTGCTGACTATATTCACACTGTGCTTGCAGCTGATCGCACGGCTTACACCAAGCACGTGGTTAACCGCTCCCAAACATTAGAAGGTAAAGCCAAAGAAGACGGCGTCTTGGCAGTTGAGGCTACCGAAGGCTGGCAGCAAACGGATGGTATTCCCCTCCCAGCTCAGATGTTCCGTTTGGGGTCTGAGATTGCCAATGAAGCAGGCTACTTTACCTACAACCTGATTTCTCCCTGGTACATCAATGACAACCATGCCCCCAAGGGTGAATTTGAAGAAAGTGCGATTCAAACCATGATCGATTCTGGAGAACCGGTCAAAGATTACCAGGAAGTTAACGGGCAGCAGTTTTTCTCAGCCATGTACCCTGACAGGGCCGTAGCTGAAGCTTGTGTCACCTGCCACAACGAGCACCCCATTCACCTAGAGCGCTATCCCGACAAACTGTTTGTCATGGATGAAGTGATGGGCGGTGTTGTGATTAACATCCCCCTTGAGGGAGCGTAAGCGCTAGTCATCCAGCGCTGGCTGATGGGGTAATAGGGGTGATGCGATCGCCCCTATTGCTTGAGTAGAAGTCCAGCAGTCTTTATTCAATTGGTTGCTACACGGGGTCATATCAGCATTGGGATGACCGACGGCTTGTAGAAGCGTTGTTAAAAATACGACATCTCTGCTGCCAGCCTTGTTGTATAAAGTTAAGTAAAGGGCTGTTCTGCAACCAGATCTGATTTGAAACCTTTGGTTTCTGGGTTCAGCGAAAGCGATGAACCCCAGATACTGTAAGAGATTTAGTCTTCTAGCCTTGATACCAATTTTTGATTCTCCCTAGGGTAATGAGCCAATTTAGCCACCAACATCACGCGCTCGACTCCCAAGACTCAATCAGACCCAGTCTTGATGCCGACACTCCAGCGATGCCGATGCCAAATATGGAAGCAATCGCTCCTCAGCGACGGTCGCCCCTGAAACCCCGTGGGGTTCAGCCTGGTTTCAAAGTCCTGATTGGCTTGACGCTGCTAACGGCTTTACTGCTGTTACCGTTTGCGTTTAGCCAGGGTTATCTCGACTGGTTACGGGCTCAGTCTTTTGATCTACATCGCTTTTTGCGAGGGGAGTGGTACAAGCAGATCACAGGCTTTACGGCTTTAACCTTGGTCTTATTGGAAGTGATGCTGACGGTGCGTAAGCGCAGTCGTAGCTGGATCGGCCGGATCAGAATTCCAGGGTCTATGCAACTTTGGCGCAGCATCCACATCTTTGTCGGCGTGGGATTGGTTGGGTTGGTCTTGATCCACACGATGGGGGCCAACGGTCTCAATTTTAACGCCGTTTTTCTTTGGGTGTTCTTTGCTACGTCCCTCACTGCGCTGGTTGGGGTTGTGGCTGAAACCGGCATTTTAGAGTCTACCCGCAACTATTTTGGCAAAATACCCGGCAGCGACAAAATTTTGACTAAAGGCCCTTTGATCCGTGGACTCAGGGCAGTGTGGCTCGTCAGCCATATTTTCTTTGTCTGTGTGTTTGCTGTCATGCTGGTGTTTCACATTATCCTGGCTTACTACTTCCAGTGATTACTGCCACTGAGGATTTTCGTTGTGGCTTGAGTGGATGACAGCTTTACCTAAGTTAATCATGGTCAAATCAGGGGAAACATATGACTGCGGATCGGTTGACTGAAAACTTGGTGAAGCGCCAAAAGAGTCTGATTGCGATCGCAGTAGTGGTTATTTTCGCGATCGCGGCTGTTTTCCTCACCCGGCCTCAGACCTCTACCACTGGTCTTTCGCCGGTGTCTGGCTTAATCACGCTCAAAGCTTCAGCCCAGTCGGCCATCAGCTATGACTTAGCCATCGCGAATGGCAATCCCACACTGGTTGAGTTTTATGCCGACTGGTGTACCACCTGTCAGGCTTTGGCCCCTGCCTTACAAGCGGTTCATCGCCAGTTTGGTTCAGATCTCAACTTGGTCATGCTCAATATTGATGATCCCCAGTGGCGATCGCAGATTCAGCAGTTTCGGGTAAGCGGAGTGCCCCACCTCGTTTTACTCAACCCTGACCAAGCGATCGTCGATAGTTTTATTGGTGACGTCCCTCGCCAAGTCCTGGCCAGCCGTATTGAGGAGATCGTGGCGGATGCTACACCCGTCTCCCTTTAAGTCAGCCCTTTCAAATTGGTTCAGCTAATGCCGTGTAACCCCTTTAGGAGCTGTATTCATGGCTATTTTAAATCGGTTTCTCCGACTGTTGAAGCTGCTAGAACAAGCGGCTGATTTAACTGAATTTTTAACCTCGCCCACAGGCATTGCCCTCAGCCTTTGTTTATTGAGCTATCAAGCATTTTTATTAGTGGGTTGTGACGCTCCATCGGCTGCTATTTTGGCCAGTGTTACAGTTTTAACCCTGCACTGCGCCTTCAATCACCCTGAGCGTTAGAGGCACTAACTTCACGATATATTGAGTGCGCCGTTTCGCCGAAGCCACTGCTTTTGCTCACGAGATAGACCAGTGGTGTCGGTGAATAAAGCCCCTTCTACCCGGCAATGGTCAAAACAGGCACCGTTGAGCTGAGCGTTTTCTAGATTAGCCTCACGCAGGTCAGCACCGCTGAAATTAACGTCGCTGAGATTGGCGTACTCCAGGGTGGCATTGTAGAGTGAGGCTCCCTGTAAATCAGCTTCTACCAGCACTGCATGCCAAAAATCAGCCCAGTCTAACTGGGTCTGTCGCAGGGTTGTTCCCGTTAGGTCAGCTTGCTCAAATTTAGCGCTGAGTGCATTGGCCTCCGACAGGTTAGCCCCCACTAAAATTGCCCCGGTTAAGTCAGCCTGAGTTAAATCAGCAGCAACAAAAGCAGTACCTGAGAGAGTCGCTTGCTGCCACTGCGACTGACCCAACTGTGCGCCTTCAAAACTCGATTGGCTAAAGTTAGTCCCGGTCAATTGTGTCGCGACGAAACTGGCATATTTGAAGCGAGATTGAGGCCCACTGGCAGTACGGCAATCGGCTCGATCTAGGCGGGCATAGGAGCCATCGATATGGTCTAGGCAGGCCCCATAAAGTTGAGCGCCAGCAGCCTGAACCCGCTGAAAATTCACTGCTGCTAAATTGGCCTGGGTTAAGACAGCGTGGTTGAGATCAGCTGCCTCTAAGCAACTCCCAGATAAATCTGCGAGAGTCAGTGTTGCATAGGACAAGTTAACGCCACGACAGGACGACCAGTTTAAGCGCGTGCGTCTCAAATAAGCTTCTGGGAAATCTCCCTGATCCAGGCAGGCTCCACTTAAATCTATGCCGCTCAGTTCAGCCTTGCCTAAAGACTGGCCTGCTTGTACTCGAGCCAAAACGTCAGAAATAGTGAGTTGAGCCATAGGACGACTTGATCAATGTGGATACCATCATAGATTCTTTCTGTATCTAAAAATACAGAATAAACCCTGATTTCCCCAAAGATTTTCGATTTCTTTGGAATTCATTCATTAATCTAAGCGGCAATGGGGAAGAACTGGGGAAGCCAACGGCCATCCCAAAAGCCATTCTGTATATGGGCGACCCTCCATCTTTTGGTGCCTTATTCCAGGCAGCAGATGTCATGCCACTACTTGTGACCTGCGTCACAGAATAGTCTGATATGGGTTACTAAATCTTGCTCGTACAATCACGCAGGCTGGGTTGTGGTGTCACGGGAAGTTGGCTGATTACTGGCGATACTGTATTTAATCGCACTAAACGCTTTGCCATGACTTCTCTTGTTTCTCTTCTCCCCGGCGCACTTTCTGAACTATTTGCCCGGAGCTCAACCACTGGACAGATTACCCTTGCCGATCGATATGGGTTGATGGCTGCCTTACTAGAAGACGCGCTGACCGAAGAAGATCAGCGCGTCTTAAATCGCTTGTTGAGAGCCATTTGTAAAGGTCAAATTGCTATCGTAGATGACTTGTCTAACCTGGCGTAGGCATTCAATCTGCCGCTAGTCACGGACAAATTCTGTTGTGCGATTTCCTATGGCGACGTTGTGATCATCACAACGTCGCCATTTCTTTTGGACTTAGATTTAGACGCTCGGGGCAACCACATGACGTGCAAGGGGAGAGTCTTGGATCAACAGTGCCAGATTGTGGCGACCTACCACACGAACCCGATCGCCAGGTGCTAAATCCATCTGGGGGCCCACTGCCCGAGCTTTCCAAAAGCTAGCTTGATATCGGACTCGCCATTCTTTACCGGGATGAACGACCCGGTCGATGACTGCCTCAGCGCTGATATTGCCGGGTTGAGAGGGTGTGAGACGGAACCCTTGAACTGTTTGTTGTGATTCTGACTCAGCAGCGAAAAAATGAAGCAGATTGTTCAAACCAAGCATGACCCTGACCTCCAAATTAGTGACGTGTTCAAAGCGTAGTGGCCGTGCAGACTTCCAGTGACAGCAGCACACATAAGCAAAGCGATAACTAATCAGACAACGTTGGATCTCCAGATAGATGGGGTAATATACAGATAAGCGTTATTATCTTTAGGGAGCTATTTCCCTAAAGATAGTATCACTTCTTAGAAATATCAATACTTCGAATGAATTAAACCAGTCCAAAGACCCCAAATACATCTCAGTGATCGGGCTGTATTGCCCCATGTCAGGGAACTTTACGGGTTGTTCAAATTCCTACAAGGAATTTGAAGCTGAAACAAACCGTTAAGAACTTTAGGCCCAGGACTGCCTAAAGTGTCTTAATCTTTACGAAAATCTATTTGCTGTGTGAGTACTCTTGGAGGAGCGATTATGGTTGATACCCATGTCAAGTTAGATCCCCTGACTTTGGGCCGTGGAAAGCGTCCGAGGCTGAACAACCAAACAATTGGTATGCGCATGTCAGCCAAGACCCGACAGAATTTGGAAAAGATTGCCCAAAGCTATGATTGCTTGTACGGGGGTAAGCCCTGGATTGCTGGTCTACTTGAGAAAATTGCGGCTGGACAGTTAATCGTTGTGCCTGCTCCCCCGCTGTTGTCCGACGACTTAAATGCTGAAGCTGTGAATTCTAAAACGCCGCAGTCCTTAAATCGAATTAACCCAAAGCAGGGTATGAAGAATCGGCTGAAGAATAAACACTACAATTCTCCAATGCCGAGCGAAGGTGCATCTCCCAACAGTTATGAAGACGATTCCGCGAATTTTGATTTGTCTGGATACCCTAGTTGATTTGGTCTTAGGGCCTGGTTGGAACGGGGACTATAGCCACTTAGATATTCGATTAGATGGGATTCATCGGCTGCGTGAGTTGGTTGAAACCGATCGCTTAGTGATTTATGTGCCTCCGCCTTTGGTCTCAATCGTTCAGCTCACCGTCCAGCAAGGCTATGGGGTTGAACAGGCTCATCACGCGGTTCAAAAAATCTTGAAGTTGTGTAGTACAAATCTAGGCATTGATCACGATCGCATTTTAAGTCAGGCAAATGACCTACTCCTCATTTCAAAAGGGCATCTTGACCTTTACGAGGTGATTTTATTACCCGTTGCCAGCGCGTTAAAAATAGATGCTATTGTGGCTCACCGGCCCTCCTTGCTAACCCAGGTATGGATGGCAGACGATCAAGAGATACCCAGTGTTGATTTTCCAGTGGTAACGGTCAGTGGGTTTATACGCCTGATGGCTGAGCCTCGAACCGGATCGACATGGTCTCATTATTAACACTGTGGTTTCTAGAGAGTTGGGGCATGGGTGTACCCAAAAGAAATTCGCTGTAGTCGGCCAGGGTGTCTAGACCAATCGTGGAAAGCACGATTTCAGCTAAAGCCCACACAATGACTCTGATCCAAAGTCTTTTCCACTGAATGCCCATGATGATTGATCCTGAGAACTCAACAGTGAGCTAAATTCCTCACTATTAAATTCATAGGTCTAGGTCTTCCAGACTTATGCAGGCCTTCAGATTATTCGCTGTACCAGAGAATATCCGCGATCGCGCCTTCATTGCCCTCAACGACAACTGGAGCCGGATTGAGCAACACGATTTGCTGGGTTATCCCTTCTCCTAATCGTCGGCCTACTCGGTCAGGAATACCGTAGCCGTAAACTACATGTCCTTGTCCTGCCAGGACAACAACCTGAGTATCTGGATGGGTTTGTCTAAATTCGGCAATGCCCATGGCCATCGTTTCATCCCACACCACTTGGGCGGCAAAGAAGTTGTCAAAGTTAAAATTTCCATGACTGCCGTGGGCGCCAAAAGCAGCTTTGACATAGTTTTGGTAGTCGCGGTTGCTGGTGTCAATGTCAGTGATTGGCGGAATGTATTGCAAATCTTCACCTGCCAAGCTGTCTAGCCCTTCACGGGCAACTTTACGGGTCACTTCGGCAGGCGCATTGAGAGCAAGGACGGGAATTTGGTGGGTTTGAGCAAACCGTAAAATTGGCGCGTAATGCTCCCAGGGGAAACCCCACCGTGTTTCATACTCGCTTTGCTCAATCAGGTCAGCTTCACTAATTTCTCCAGAGAGGTAGCGATCGAGCACGGGTTGGAAAGGACGTTGAAACATCTCCATACCAATCGCGAGGTTGGGATTTTCCTGGTGAAGGGCTGTAATAATGGCCAACTGGGCAGCGTGATCGTCAGTACTATCATGGCGTTCACCCAAGTACATCACATCCGCTGCCACCAAAGCCTCAAAATCCTCAACCTGTTGAGGAGACAGGCTGTGGGGTGAACTGTCTAAAGCCGTCGCGCCTTGGTCAGCATAGGAGCACCCCACAGCTGAAAATATTAGCAAGCTGCTGCTGAGTACCGTTAAGCCTAGATTTAACCACCGCGATCGCTGTTCCATTAATTCTTACTCTAACCCCAACGACTGCTGGTCTCAGATACCAATGTAACTCGGGAAAGTATGCTCGTAGGAGAAACAAGGATTTAGGAGCCGTAACCTGGAGTTGAAGCGACTTCTTCAAGCCTCTCTCTTACTTTCTCACGCTATCCAAATCGCAAAGTAGTAAACGCAAAGCGAAGTACAAAAACCGCCGCCAGAATCCAGGTCACTACAGGCACCTCACTAGCGCGACCGCTGACGATCTTAGTAAAGGGATAGAGAATTAAGCCTGCAGCCAACCCCTCTGCGATTGAAAAACCAAAGGGAATAAAGAAAATAGTGACAAAGGATGGCACTGATTCAGTCAGGTCTTCCCAGCGAATGCTGGTGATGCTAGACATCATGAGTACTCCCACGATCATCAGCGCCGGAGCTGTGGCAAAGGCGGGAATGGCCTCAAAAATTGGCACAAATAGCAGCGCGATTAGAAACGCGATCGCGGCCACCACTGCCGTCAAACCCGTACGCCCCCCCTCAGCTATCCCAGCGGCTGACTCAGCAAAAGTGGTGACCGTAGAGGTGCCCATAATCGCCCCGGTTGTGGTGGCAATTGCATCGGCGGATAAAGCTTGATTGGCCCGGGGCAATTCGCCATCTTGATTGATGTAGCCAGCCTGGGTACCCACGCCCATCAAGGTACCAATGGTGTCGAACATATCGACGAATAAGAACACGAGCAACACCGCGAGAAAGTCAATAAGATTACTCCCGTTAATTCCGCCTAATCCAGTAAATGCTGCGCCAAATAAATTGCTAGGGAAAGCTGGGATTGCTATGAAGCCCGAGGGAGGGGTGGCTACCCCTAATATCCAACCTAGAATGGCAGTTCCAGCAATGCCCCATAGCAATGCCCCCTTGATGCGCCGAATCATGAACAGAACGGAGATCAAAATCCCGAAGGTGGCCAACAAAGTAGCGGGTTCTCGGAAACTGCCAAAGGAGGTTTTGGTGACCTCGTTGCTGATAATTAGCCCTGCTCCGCCGATCTCCGTCGCACCAGACAAGCCAATGTAGGCCAGGAATAATCCAATTCCGACGGTGGTCGAGGCTTTGATACAGTTTGGCACTGCTGTAATCAGATGTCGCCGGATGTCGGTAACGGTCAGCCCAATAAAAATGATGCCCTCGATGAGTACACAGGCCATGGCGACTTTCCAGTCAATGCCAAGTCCCAACACAACGGAGTAGGCAAAAAAAGCATTGGTTCCCATGCCAGGGGCCTGGACAAAGGGATACTTGGCATAAAGCCCCATGACCAGACTGCCGATGGCAGCGGTGATACCAGTCACCACCACCAACTCTCGAAACAAATCCCCAGACTCGTTGAGGAACACGGCATCAGACATGATCAGCGGATGCACGACCAGGATGTAAGCCATGGTCATAAAGCTAGTGAGCCCAGCCAGGATTTCGACACGGAAGCCCGTTTTATAGGTTTCAAATTGAAAATATTCGGCGATCGCAGCCTGCCAACCCGAATAGGGCGGCGGCGGCGGTACAGTTTGTTTCAGGTTGATATCGCTTTGGCTCATGACAAAACCCCAGGTAGGAAATTGCGCTTTCAACCTGCGTTTTGCCCTGAGAAAATCTAGCGCAGGCTGCAGGCCCATGCCCCATAATTGGTGCTAGAAAAATCCCTAGATCCTTTAGCGTTGTAGGACATCGAAGCGTTTTCATGACACTATCGGTCAGTTCCGATCCATTGTGTTGCAATGAACACACTTTTGGATGCTGTAGAGGATCCCGTCTGTTTCTGGGGGCTATCTACACTGGGACAGTTAGGTCATAACTGTCACTATAAGGATGACGCATACATCCAGCAGGTAACCCATGAAAAATCTAGTCCAAGCTTTTTATACGTGGTATCGCAACACGCTACGAAACACAAAATATCGTTGGCTAATTGTGGCAGGGACGCTCGTTTACTTGTTGAGCCCCTTTGATATTGCCCCTGATTTTATCCCCATCATTGGTTGGATCGATGATGGTATTTTAGTTACGCTACTGGTGAGCGAAGTGTCTTTATTGATGACGGACTTTCTAAAAGGCCGCAGCCGCTCTGTCGCTAATCAAGAGGCTGAAGTAGTGGTAGATCAGGTAATTGACGTGCCAGCGCAGTAAAGATTAGCTTTGAACCAGTGAAGACAGAATTTCACTAGGCAATAAAAGATTTGAGTCTCCTCTCTCAATAACCAAAGTGATCGCATTTAAAAAAGTGGTGCGATGGCTTTTTTAAATGCCATTGACTGATAAGCGAAGTCTTGATGTTTACCTATCGTAGTGATTTATTCTCTCATAGCGCTTCTTCCCTTTTCGTCTGCAATAGCTGCACGATCGGATCCGCTTCACCTCGCCTTAGTGCATAGTCTAGAGCGGTACGATGCCATTGATCTCTAACTGTTGTATCAGCTCCGTGGTCGAGCAAAAGTTGGACTAACTCGATATGACCTTTGAACGCGGCCAAAATCAGTGGTGTGACGCCTTCACCATCAATCCAGTTGACATCAGCACCAGCGTCAATCAACACGCGAGCAATGTTTGTAAAACCATCTCGGGCCGCATAAGTTAGGGCGGTGTTGGTGGCGTAGATCAAATTGGGGTCGGTGCCTGCTTCGAGCAGCGATTTCACCGTTTCTACATCCCCTGCTAGGGTCGCCTCAATCAGGGGTGGTGGGTTAGATGCAGGTCTTGTCTCAGAGGCAGAAGATGCTGAGGATTGGTAAGTTTGATGGCACCCAGTTGGCCCTAATAGCATCAAGGGCACGATCGTTAAAACGCAACTCCACAGACCTATTGCAGCATACAAATGATGGGTTAACTGTGATCTTTTTTCGATATTTCTAGCCATTTCTCTTGAGTTAAAACCCATCGATTGACAGTTTGATGAAAGTTGATCCATCCAGGCGTGGTGTCGTACGTTTTAACCAATTCAAACCCGACCTTAGGCAAAATTCGATTGGGGCCAGGATTCATCGCATAAGGCTCACAAAATAAGTTTTTTAGCTTGAATTTCTCGAAATACCCAGTAATGCAGGCTTTAATGAAGAATTTTCCATGGCCACTCCGACGTTGTATGGGTTGCCAAAGATGAAGATGCATGTAGGCTTCAATGCCAAAAATGATCTGGTTAATATTGGAATGCCCGATTGGATCATCCTCTAATTTCCAGATTAAGTAGTAAAATTCTTTGTTTTGAATCGAGCGTTCAAAATCTTCAAGTAAGCGTTGCCGCCATTCAGCTAGGGATGGAAGTTTATTTGGGTCTGCACCCATGCCTTTTAAGAAATCAGGCTCTGCCTGTAAGAAATAATTGATCATGAGGTCAACATCATTTGACCCCATTTCTCGGATAGTTCGTTTCAAGAACACCTCTACTTGCTGATTGCCTCAACAGCATCACTCACTCGATAATCCTCGGGATCTTCGCCAATGTCGCCTACAAATGAAAAGGAGCGGAGCAGGTTGAAAATTTCGTGGGTCATGCCTTCTAGCGTAAGCGCTGGCGGCAAGATGGTAGTTTGTAGGGCATCGTGTTTAAGGTGGTCAAATTCTCGTCGCAGATAGCGATCGCCGGGTGGGCGGTAGTGCTTGAAGCAGTCCTGGAGTGGACTCTCTAGATGCAGCTTTTGACCTGACTTTTCAGCCTCTGCTTGGGTGCGTTGTTCTTCGTAGCAGTTCTCGATGTCGTCGAAAATACCCCGCATTAGGTCTGGATAATGTCCGGAGAGTGCCAAGAGCGCCAAAATAGCCTGCTGTACTTGAGGGCTGGGTTTGGTGCCTCGGGTGCGGCAGACAATTTTGAAAAGCTTGTAGATGTTGATCAGGCGTTTAAGGGTGCGGGGAGAGAGGTCGGTTTGTTTGCAGCATTCCAGCAGCATGTTGAATTCTTGACGGCTGAATTCGTTAAATTTGGCACTACCCGTAGCATTGTCTTGAATCACGACCTGGGAACGCAGATAGGTTTCCAGCGTGTTGGCCATGATCGGTCGTACCCGATAGGGGAGCTGAATGATTTTTTCGAGATAGTCGGTGCCAGAGGGGCTGCCGTGGCGCAGCAGAATCCCCTTATAAAATTGTTCTAGAGCCCGGGTGATATAGCGCTCATCAATGGCAAGTACGGCAATGAATAGCGGTGTTTTGACCAAGAGCTGCACGGCTTCGAGCACTGCAACCACGCGATCGGGCGGACACCGATCGAGGTCGTCAATATAGACGATGATGCGGGCTGGACCTCTGGGGAAGATTTTCTGGAGTTGTTCCACTTTTGAGCGAAAGGCTTGGCTGGCTGCCGGGGGCGGTAACAGCCGTTGACTTAGGTCGGCTAGATCGCCTTTTACCTGCTGCATCAACCCTAAATGTTTTTCATAGCTGCCTGCCTGGAGGCGATCGCTAACGAATGCCTCTAGCGATTCATAGACGTTTTCAGGAATGCGCTGGCGTTGAGTATCGATCTTGTCCTCTAAAACCTTAATTTCGGTTTCTAGCTCACTAATGGCTTCGACTTCGTCCAACTGATTTTGAAAGATTTCTTCTCGTCGTTTTTCCAGTTGTTGCGAAATCGCCCCGATCTGGATTTCATATTCTTTGACTGCCAGCTTGGTCTCTTCAAACCACTGGTGAAAACTCTTGAACAAGGCTTGAACACTGACGATACCGGGTGTGAGTGGAGCTAGAAATGCAATCAGCCTGGAGGAAAAACTATCTATGCTTACATCTAGCCATGCCAAAGTCTGCTCAACGGCTATCGGCAAGACAATCGCCAACACCATCAAGATCAGAACAAGCCCCAGCAGGCGTACATTTTTCCGGCACCATGTCCAGAAACTAAAGAAGTCGATTTGTCCATATCGCCTTTCCATGACGTCAGCCGTCACCAATCGAATCATTGCCTTAAGATGATTGGTATCAATTGGTTCTAGGGTTTCTGATGCGGCGTCGCTATCGAGTTGGGCTTTGATCTTGCGGGTGATTTCTTGGTTAATCTGCTCGAAGACGGTTTTGCTAACACGATTAGACAACAAAATTGAAATCGGCCCCGTCAACTTATTGATCAGTTGATAGAACTGATCGTTATCGATTTTGCTTCTAATCGCCTGGGTTTCTTGCTGGAGTGCTGCTTGTTTGCGTTTGAGTTCTGCCTCAAGTTCTTTGAGCTTCTGATTTTCGGCTTGATAGGTTTCCCCAAGCTGTTGCCAGAGGGCGTTATCTACCTCTTCCTGGTTGTTGATGTCTTGAAATTGGGCCAGTTGTTCTGGGCTTAAGACCCGTTCTAAAAACCACTGTCGATCTTCATCACCTGATTTGTAGAGCACGGGCCAATATTGCCCTGCTGCACACAACACCTTGGCCCGTGATTCAGCGTTATTGGGTTGCTCGGCCAGAACTCTAGCGAGCTTCTGTTCAAGGGAAATCTGGCGATTTAGCTCCAAAAAGATGGTCTGCATTAAGCTGGCCCAGAGATCAGACTTGGCAAAAGTCCAAGCATCAAATTTAATTTGATACACATGGCCGACGTAGGGGGAGAGCCTTTCGTGATTGGGATCTAGGTTCCAGGCTTCAGTGTCCGGGTGGATAGGGCGACTACGTATCTCAGTCATGCGCGATTGCATCAAGTGCATGATGTAAGATTTGCCGCCCCCCCAGCCGCCCAGAATGCCAACCGTCATTGGGGGTTCTAGGTCTCGCATGAGCAGCAGATCGGTCAAGGCGTTGACCTCGTCTTTGAGGTTGAGCAGGTCTTCATCTTGGGCCGATTCGTTGCGCAAGCTGCCGCCCTTGAGGGCATCGCGATACCCCCTAGCCATCAGATAGAGGGCACGTTGCCAAAGTTCAATGGTGATCGGCTGACCTAGGCGGTGCTCCCGAGTGACCTCTCGGTTAATGCGCATGGGGAGATGGGGGCTTAGGGCAACCAATGTTTTACCCCGAGCTAAGGGCTGCTCAACTGTGGCGGCGATGTCTGTGACTTCGGGCAAAATTTCTGGCATTTCGATAGCCAGGGTGCTGAGTTGTTCAACGCTTTGCACGAGGTTGCTCAGTTGCTGGGCGCTAGTTTTGGCTTCGCTGCGAAACTCTGGAAATTTGCAGGCTAGGGCAACTAGGGCAGTTGTACGGAAATACAGCTCGCCAATTTCGCGAATGACGTTGGCTGCTTCTAAACGCTGATTGTGATGCAATCTGGGAATCAGGCGTTTGAGGCATCTTACTTCTAAGTCATGATTACCCAAGCCTCGAATTTGGCGGAGTGCTGCGGGTTGATATGCATGACCGCTGGGGTGACTGGCTATTTCTACCAACGCTTCGGCTTTGCGATGGGGGCTTTGAATTTGACTGAGCAGTTGGGCGAGGGTTGGGCGATCGAAGCTACTCAGGGATGCTGTGCGTACCTTAATGTTGAGCCAAGTCCGGTAATCATCGCCGTTAAATGATGCGAGGCATTGATTCACTTGCACCAGCAAATCAGTGCTGCCAATCCTGGCAACGGCACTCAGCACCTGAGCTTGATAGGCGGGGTCTTGAAATTGCTGTACCGCTTCAAAAAAGATTTGTCGCTGGGGTATTTCCAGATAGGTGAATGCGGGGGCTAAGCGGCTGAAGATCTCTGCTGCGGCTTTGTCATAAGCAAACTCAGGTTGCGGATATGCTTTGAGGTGTGGGGTCACAGTTGCGATTTGAGTCGCTAGCTTTGTAATGACATCGGTAGGTGCTTTTGGGGCAGAGTCTTGGGCTGTTTGGGATGCTAAAGCCGTTGCAATGCTGCTGAGGATGCGGGTTTGGAGCATGGGCAGCTTAATGGTTTCTAGTTTGGGGGAATCGGCGATCGCGGCTGACGCTGCCACCGTTTCGAATGGGGATGAAGTTTGGATTGATTCAGTAAGGGTTGAGTTTTCTCCTGAAACCTCTTGATAGACTTCGATCAGGCTCAGAGCGTCTGTGAGGGTATTAATCGACAAGAGAGGAATCAAGCTTTCGAGGGCTTCTGTCCGGGGGTATGGCGCAGGGATCGATTGAACAATCAGGTTGAGGGTGTCTGGCAATTGATCTGTGGGCAAGTAAGGCAGCAAGTTGCAAAGGGTTTCTACTTTGTCGCGATCGCGACTAAAGGCCGTCTCAATCAACCGCAGGGCGTTGGGCATCAACCCGATGGAGAGCTTTGGAGCTAATTCGCTGAGCAACCAGGTTTTGTCAGTGTCTTGGGGTAAGTGGGGCACCAGAGCTAACGCAGCCGCCTGTTGGTCGGTCACCGCCGCAATTGTCAGGTGAGGAGCAATATCTTTGAGGGCATAGGGAAGTTGCTGCTCATTGGGAATGGTCTGTAACTCAGCTAATGCCTGCTTGATGATGATCAGGCACTGAGGTTCTGGCAGGTGAGGGGCAATCCGCATGAGGGCATGAACGCGGTTGATTGGCTCTGGGATGGCTGCGGTGGCGTCGAGGGCTTCTGTCCAAGCTTGATCTGCTGGGTTGGGCAGTTGGGGTGCAATCTTAACCAATGCATCAAACCGAGCTGAATCATCGGTAAGGGATCGAGCAGCATTGAACGCTTCTGTCCACGCCTTATCGCTTGGGGTCTCGGGTAATTGGAGCGCGATCGCCATGAGGGACTCAACCCGCTGCTTTTCGTCTTGAACGATAGATGCAGCCGACAAGGGCTGTTCAGACGCTTCGGAAAGCTCGGTTGCTGGCAAAGTGGGGGCGATTGCCGCTAGCGCATCAGCACGGATTTGTTCATCTTGAATCGTCTGCGCGGCAGTTAAGGCGGCTTCTAATAAATGGGGTGTGTTTGGCGGCAGATAGGGGGCGATCGCCTGCAAGACAGTGGCCCGGTACTGTTCGTTACGGATAGCACTAGCAATCTGCAGGATTGTTTCGAGCAATTGCAGTTCCGTATCAGGTGACTGAGGCGCAGGTTGCGCTAAAAGTCCTGCTAGCCCAAGTCGCTGTAAGAGTCCGCCGCGCTGGTTTTCATCCCGAATGTTGGGGGCCACAGATAAGATCTCGGCTAAGACTTGCAGCCGCTCAGGTTCGGGAAAATAAGGGGCGATCGCCAGCAGGGTGTAGCCCTGATCCGTTGGATTGTCCATGGCTCGCCCCATTGCTAATGCCTCTTGTAAGGCTTGATTGCACTCAGTGGGGGGTAAGTGGGGGGTGATCGCAGCTAGGGTTCTAGCCCAGGCTTGTTGATCTGTCATCACCCGCACAACGGTCAGAATACGTTCGAGGACACTCAGGCGTTCTGCGGGATCTGGAAAATAAGGGGCGATCGCGGTCAAGGTTGCAGCCCGGTATTTTCCATTTTGAATGGTCTGGGCAATATCCAATGCCCGTCTAAACAACTGAGGTACTGTTGCGGGCAAATAGGGGGCGATTGTCGCTAAAGTTTCAGCACAAGATTGTTGATCATAGTCGCCTTGTTCAGCCCCTACAAGCTGCTCCAAGGCTTGAATAACATACTCTAGGGTTCGCAGGTGAATGGCTGGCGGTAGCTGAGGAAGTAGCTTGGCTAAAACTTCAGCCCTGTGGGATTTGTCGGAGAGCGCCTGCACCACAGCAGCCAAGGCTTGCTCTAGCAGTTGTGATGCTGTTTCTGATAAATGGCATAAGAGGGTGATGAGTATGTTATGGCAATACCAGTCGTTTTCGATGGTTTGTGAAAGGTCTTGGGCAACATGCAATGCCCGTTGGAAAAGTTGCGGTTCGGTATGGGGCAATTTGGGAATGATCTCGTACAAAGCGCAATTGGCATCGTATACATCTCCCGCTCGGGTTTGGGTGATAGCGGTTAACGCCTGTTCAAACGCTTGAAACCGCTCTGTCGCTGGCAAATGGGGAGCAACCGCCGCCAAAGCTTGAGTACGTGGCAACTCAGACTGCACGGCATAAACCGTGGTTAAAATCTGATCGAGGGCTTGAAAGCGCTCTTCCTCAGGCAGATTGGGAAGCCCTAGTAAGGCATAGCCTCGACGTTCTGGATCTTGAATCGTACGCGCAGCCGTCAAGGCTTGATCTAACAGGGGTGTTGCCGTAGTTGGTAGGTGAGGGACGATCGCCATCAGCATTTGAGCGCAAATGGAGTCATCTTGGATGGCGGCAGCGATATTTAGGATTTGTTCAAGGATGCGCGGTGCGGTTTCGATGCTGTGCAGGGCAATGGCTATGAGCACATCAGCTCGAATCGTGTCCTCTTGAATTGAATTGGCAATGGAGAGGGCCTGTTCTAGGGCTGGGGGGTGCTTAGCTGCTGTAAATCGTGTTGCAATCTCAGCTAATAGAACAGATCTAGTCTGTTGATCGTGAACGTGATGGGCGGCAGCCAGCAGTTGTTCGAGCAGTGGAACTGCTGTGGCGGGTAACCGACACGCGATCGCGGTTAAAGCTCTGCCTCGGTTCCCGTCATCTTCTATGGTGGGTGCAATTGAGAGCGCAGCGCTTAATTGCGGCAGATGTGTCGTTTCTGTCAAGTGGTGTATGGTCCCCGTCAGGAGTTCATCCCGGTGCTTTTCATCTGGCAAGGCCCCCACAGCAGTGATGAGTGGATCTAATAATTGCGGGTCTATTTTCGCCAACTCACTGGCGAAAATAGGGATTTCAAAAGTCTCTAAAAAGTCTCCGCTTGCCAAAGTCTGCGCTAACGATTCAACCGCTTGCGCCATCTTCTGCGTGCTGGCTGGCTCCGGCAGGCGATGGGCAATGATGGCCAGAATCTGAGCTGGAAACAGACCATACTCACCGAATTTCATCGCCTGGGCAGCGATTACCGCTTGTTCTAAGGTTTCTATGTGTTTGAGGTCAGGCAGTTCAGGCGCGATCGCGACTAGGGCTTGGGCACGAGAGCTTGCTGATTCAATCCCATCGGCCAGACTCAAAGCCTGCGCTAGGGTTTCAGTACGCTTTGGTTCGGGGAGTTGGGGTGCGATCGCGATCAGCGCTTTAACCCGCTTAAAGGCATTTTCAATAGACTGGACAGCGGTTAACGCGTGTTCTAAGGCTTGGGTACGTTCTGGGTTAGGCAGACGGGGCGCGATCGCAAGTAGCTGTTTACCCCGTTCGTCGGCATCGATAATGGCCTGTGCTGCATCCCAGGCTGCTTTTAGCACATCCAAGCGGGACGGTAAGACTTCAGAAGCGAGTTGAACTAATGCTTCACCCTGCTCAACCGGATCTTGAATGCGCTCGATCTCGTTTAAACGCGCTGCGATCCAATCATCCCTGTTTGCCTGTTCGCCCATCCTTAATGACCCAGCTGATTGTTTTCACTATCCTAGGGGTCGAATCGCGTCTAGTCGTCCGTAGGCATCAGCTCTTTTGAGAGATGCCATCACTTATTTGCAGTAGTTTTGGCAACAGTTGATAAGGACAGCCAATAGATGATTGAAATGGAATTGACTCATATTCAGTAGTTGCACCCTATTCAGGCAAAAATACTGGGCGATTTCTACTGTCCAGCACTTGAGCTATTGCTCAAATCCTTTGCCCTAACGTGCGATGGCCTCGACTTGCATCCAAACTATCGACCAGTTTATCAATATCTAATTAAGTAATTTTTTATACAAATAATTGGTATTGATACAGACTTTTTACTCAAGTTTCAACAGCGATGCTTTGCATGCAACGTCTTTTTACTCATTAGCTAACTCCTGTAAAAATCCTTTGGAAGTCTTTTATATAAAGCTCTGAAGGGTTTGAATAGTGCTCTTTGGACATAATGACTTGACTGATTCAGTATGTATCAGTGTCATTCGAGCATACTTAAGTGTCAGTGTATCTATGGAATTAAGTGTTTCTTTGTTTGCTCCGTGTATGACTGGGAACGCTAAGGTCGTCGCATTCAAAACCTCGCTAATGACCCGCCCTCAAATCTTGAAATCCATTTTGACAAAAGCAGGTGTCTCACTCTTCACGAGTCTATTAGCTTTTTCCCCCGCAGCGATCGCAGGCACAGGTACCAGCGTTGATTCTGTATTCGAGCGTATTACCGTTCGTGATGGTAGTTTTAGTGCCGAATATACTGACTATCTCGCAACGCCTCTAAGAATTAGAGAAGCTGTTGTTTCTCTACCCGAAGGAGTAGAGGGCTCCATTGATGGAATTTTTATCATCGATGAATTGGGTCGGTTAGCTTACGGTTGTATGGATATTCCGGTTGTTAATGGAACCGACATTTTTCAGGCTTGTGGCTGGGCAGCTTACCTTCATTCTGGTGAAGTCACCTACCAAATTGAGGGAAGCAACTTTTCTGCTGATGCTTCTGAGTTCGTTCTCAGTATTGAACTGAATTAATTCTTCAAATGCGTATCAAGCCAGTGAGTCATTTCCCATAAGACATGGCTGACTGCTTCGCGAGATCGATAGACATGACCCTCTGCGGGCAGCTCTACCCAGCGTACAGTTCCCCCCAGTCCTTGCAAAGCGTCGTAGAGACGTTCACTTTGGAGCGGATACGTCCCTGAATTTGCATCCTCTTCGCCATGAATCAGCAGCAGCGGTTCATTAATCTGGGCAGCTTGGGCAAATGGTGACATTTGAATGTAGACCTGTGGAGTCTCCCAAAAGGTGCGTTGTTCCCCCTGGAAACCAAAGGGCGTAAGCGTGCGGTTGTAAGCTCCGCTGTTGGCAATCCCAGCGTTAAATAAATCGGTGTAGGCTAACAAATTAGCAGCGGTAAAGGCTCCATAGGAATGACCCCCAATTGCAATCTGTCCTGGATTGCTGATACCCCGCTCCACCAAGTAGTTTACGGCGGCTTGAGCGCTGGCTGTCAGCTGCTCGATATAGGTATCGTTGGGTTCTGTGTCTCCTTCGCCAATGATGGGCATTGTCGGGTTTCTCAGCAGGGCATAGCCTTGGGTCAGTAGAAATAGCGGTGAGTAGCCGTAGGGGCGGCTGAAAACGTTTTCGGCGGCAGTGACTTGGGCAGCAGCATCCCGGCTTTTGAATTCTCGGGGATAGACCCACATGACGGTAGGGATAGGCCCGTTTTGGGCTGGATTATGATTGGGTGGCAAGTACAGTGTGGCGGAAAGTTCGACACCGTCATTGCGGCGGTAGCGCACCACCTCTCGCGTCACACCTTCGAACCAGGGCAGGGGATCGGTGAAGTGGGTCAAGGGTTCTGCCTGATTTGCAGTTAAATCTCGCTGCCAGTAGTTAGGTGGCTCGGTGGGAGATTGGCGGAAGGTCATCAGTTGTTCGCCCGAGTTATTCCAAAGTAAGATTACCCGCTCATAGTGGGGATCGGCTGACTGCCACAAGCGCTCGACCTCATTTGTGGGCAGCTGCCATCGATCCAGGAAAGGATAAACGCCCTCTGGAGAAGCGCCTCGTCCTTTTAGGTACAACCCTTCACCATCCGGAGTCAGCAGTAGCGTATAGCGATGGTAGGGGCCAGGTGCGGTAATGGGTTGGCCGGGGTTGTTGTAGCTATCCTGTATATCCCTTTGATTGAGTAAAACAGGAGCTGTGTCTGGGGCAGCAGGGTTGAGTTGCCAGGTCCGTAGCTGTCGGGAGTTGCGCCAATACTCTTGCCCTAGGGCTAACGAATCATGTCCCCATAAAATTTGCCTAAATCGTAACTCGGTAGTCCAGAGTCGTTGGGGGTCATTTGTGGTGAACGGGGCATCGAGCTGGTAAACCGCATCCCGTTGGTCAGCAGGTTGCCCTGCATCCCCATCATCTAAGGCTTCTATCCAGTAGAGCGTTGCCGGGCGATCGGCTCGCCAGCGCACGATGCGCCGTCCCGTGCGAACTGATCCAAACGCAATCGGTACGTCATCGGCTAAAGGTAAATCCGCCACTTGAAACTGTTCATGGCCGGCTAAACTCATGACTGTAATTCGCTGCGCAAATCGACTCACAGGCACCTGATAAGAGAAGGGACGCTGAAAGGTGGTGAGGACGAACCACTCGCCATCAGGGGAGGGACGGGCGGATGAGATTAACTGGGGTGCGACGATAGGGATCCGTTCGCCATTCAGCGTCACCTGCTCCAGCACTGAAGTCAGGTAGTACTCGAAGAGGGCTTCGTCGTAGGGGTTTTGTAGCAAGTTTGTGTAAGTCCGTTGGGGCGTCTGACGGCCCAAATTTTCTTCGACTCGGGGGCCGCTAGGGATGTTCGGCGCTGCTGGTGGTGCGGGCTGATCCTCTGGAATCAATTTGCACAGTAGTCCGGCAGTCTCACTAATCCATTGACAGGGTTGACCATAGGTACCATTGAGCCGAGGCGGCGTCAGGTCAAGCGCAAGGCCAGTCTTAGCATCGGCGACCCATAATGCAATGCCATTAGGCTGGGTCAGGGTAAACGCTAAGGCGTTGCCTTGGGGTGACCACTGCACATTACGGATTTGAGCATGCTCTGGTAGTGCGATGGGTCGGAGGTTGCCGGTTTCTAGATCTTGCAGCGTCATGCTCTGGAAGCCAGACGTTGCAGCAGGGCCGCGAGTCATTGGATTTAACTGGATACCAGCAATTTGTACGCGAGGCTGGGCTAAAAGCTCAATGGGAGGTAGCGTCGGTCGGTCTAATTGCACCATCCATTGACGGTTTGGCGATACAATCACCTCTGGAAACCAGGGGACATCCAGCATCTCACTAATTGGCTCAGGCGCATCTTGCCAGGTTGCCTGAGCAGTTGATGGAATGATCATGAGGCTGGTAAGGCTAAGGGTGAACCCCAAAACGAAATGCAAGAGAAAACGGATCTTCATGCGTTTAGGTTAAATCTGCGGTCGATGAGTGGAAATAGCTGCGATCGCAGTACTTTAGTTCACGACATCTCTCTGCGGAGATGGGTCATAAAGCCTGTAGGCCCTACCTCTTTAAGCCTAGAAATCTGAAATCTCTCTCGAATTGATTCCAGGTTAAGAGACATCATTGCCCAAGGCGATCGCGATCTTGGGAAAGTGATTCAGCAGCTTTTTATCAGCTGTCACAAGTGAGGTTTTCAACTGGATTGCCAGCGCGATGAATTCACAATCATACGCAGAACAATGACTGTTCTCGACGAGACGCAGCACATCAAAGGAAGCCACTTCAAATTCGCGATCGGATAATAGCATTTCCGCTTCTGATTGGATGGCATAGGCTTGATCAAAAGTTAATAGACGCTTGCGAATATAAAGTGCTAACACATTGCGGAGTTCACTTCGCCAGAGGAGCGGGGCCGCCCACTCAGGATGTTTGACTAAAAGACGCTCTGCATCGACAGTTTGATTGGTCGGCAGATAAAGATAAGCGACAACATTGGTATCGACGACAATCATGGGCGACCCTGCTCAATCGCATCGATAATGTCCTCAGGTTTAAACTTTCCAGATGGTAAAGGGCTTCTGAGTTGGCGGGCACGGGTAAGTCGCTCTTCACCCGTAACTCGCGCAGACAGTAGTGTCCTTTCTAAGCAAGCAATCACCTCGCTATTAATACTGCGGTGATTGGCTTGGGCAGCTACTTTGAGACGGGCATAAATCTCGTCAGGTATATTCTTGAGCGTAATCGTAATTGTCATATAGCCACCAAAATGGTTCCATAACGAAACCATTTTGGTGGACTAAAACGCAGTTGTCAATCAAGGGATTTGGCAACTCTGTCACCCGTTTAAAGGGCTAGCAGTCAGGTAGCTTATACTGTTCGACGATGCGTTTGGCATAGTCGGGAACATGCTCCTCCAGCTTTTCCGGGTAGTTGCGTTTGACGTAGAGATAGTTGCGAGTAAAGTGGGAATCGATTGAAAAGCGGGCGTATTCTAGTCCTTTGGGGCCAATTTTTTCGATCACCACCCCCATCAACTTGGCGGCCCACATCGGCAGGGTTACCCCTTTATCGTAGGCGGGGATGCTTTGCTGTACAGCCTGTTGGCGATTGCCGCTGCTGTCTACGGGCTGAGTGTCGAGTTGATCCATCACCAGGTCAAGCATGTCTTGACCGCGATCGTTGCGCACCACAAGCCACTGCCAGCCAAAGGGAGCACCCATGTAGCCCACGACTAGATCGGCCAGGGAATTGACATAGTCAAAACAGCTCATGCAAGATGGGGCAAAGACATCTTTGAGCTGATTGGTTTTGAGACCAAAGAAGGGCACGGTTTCTGTCGACCCGTCAGCGTGCTTAAAGTGAACTCGAAAATCTTGCATGAATTCGTAATGCACCACGGTTTCGGGGGAGCGACTGGTGGTCTCGAGAAACTTTTGCAACCCAGCGCGGGTGACGTTATCAACGCAGGGAGTGCCGAGTACATAGAGCTTTTCCAAGCCCAACTGCTGCTCGACGGCTCTTAGCGCTTGGATTTGGCACCCCACCCCAATCACCAGTAAGCGTTTGAGGCCGCACTGCTCAATCTGCTCTAACACGGACAAATTAGGCGATAGGGTTGGCTTGTTCACCCGCGCAGCTAGGATATCTTCGGGCGTGCGGGCAATGATCGGTTGCGGTTGAAACCGATCGGCTTCGGTGTTTTGGACGCAAACGACCCCTTCTACGACCCCACGGGTGAGCATTTCAATCGCAATCGTGCTGACGATGCCCGTCCACTGTGCCCCTTCAATGGGGTCTTGCTTGCGAGCTGCGACCATGGTTTGCCGGACACCGAAGTACCAGTCTTCAGAATCATCTAGATTGCGGCTGCGACCATGGGTTTGAGTTTCGAGTTGAGCGACCTGCTGATTGAGAAATGCGCAGGCATCTTTGACGTAGTGAATGTAATAGGTATCGCAAAGCCCGCACTCACTACACAGCGCTTTGGCAGGACGACGAGCACCAGGCCGCAGGGCTTTGGCTTTTTGATGGGGCTGGGAAGGCTGCGCCAGGGTCATGGTTATAGATTCAGTTACAGGAGCTTTGATCACCATACCGCAAGGCTTTTCTTCCTTGGGGAAGCGCTGAGGAAATGTAACGAAATGCTGCGATTGCAGTTTAAAGACTATCATCAGCTCTGGAAATTTAGCGCTAATCCGGTTTAGAGCCCCAAAAGCTGTGATTTCCCGCTAGTGGTGGCTGTGACCCCTTATGGCTACCAATCTGATTAAAATCAATCAGGCTGAGGCACTGAAATCAGCCCGGAGACGGCGGATTGCTCCTAAACTAAATTAAACCTTCTCCGTAGTTGGCGCTCGAGTTAAAAACTTAAGTTCTCAAATTGGATGTGGTTTATCTAAAACCTTGAGTTTAGGCTGCTTTAAGCCTTGTCCACATCCAGCTCTATGGTTTGCTTGTCGGGTCACAATATTCTAAGCCCTGACTCAAGTTCTCAAATTGGATATGGTTTAAATTTCCATTTTGCTGGGTTTATCACCACCCAATGCCCCATTTCTGCGTCTATCCTATGTAACCGAATTGAAGATGATTTGCTGTCTTAACCCAGACTGTGCCCAACCGATCAATTCAGACACTGCGGAAGTTTGCCAGCAATGTAACAGTGTCTTAATTCCGCTGTTGCGGGGGCGTTATCGGCCGATCAAGGTCTTGGGACGGGGCGGCTTTGGCAAAACTTATTTAGGTCAAGACAGCGATCGCCTCAATGCCTACTGTGTGATCAAGCAATTTGCCCCCCAAACTCAGGGCACTAAGTCCTTTAGAAAAGCGATTGATCTGTTTCAACAGGAGGCTGAACGACTGCATCAGTTGGGGGAACATCCCCAGATTCCGACCCTGCAAGCCTACTTTGAGCACGATGGCTTTCTTTATCTGGTGCAGCAGATGATTGAGGGCAAAACCCTCCTGCAAGAGGTGCGACGCAGTGGCACATTTGATGAAGATGCCCTGCGATCGCTGCTGATGGAGCTACTGCCTGTATTGCGGTTCATTCACGAACACAACATTGTTCACCGTGATGTCACCCCGTCTAATATTATTCTGCGCAAATTAGACGGCAAACCTGTGCTGATCGACTTTGGCGTGGCAAAACAGTTTAGTGAAACCCTCTCGCACGAACCGGGCACCCGGATTGGTACTGAAGGCTATGCTCCGATTGAGCAATTACGTGGTGGTCAGGCTTATCCTTGCAGTGACCTCTACAGTTTGGGGACAACTTGTCTACATTTGATCACTGGGGTCAAACCTGAAAAGCTCTATAGCCCGTTGGATGGGCGCTGGGTATGGCGCGAAGAGCTAGAAAAAGCAGGCAATCAACTCAATCCCCAACTGGGTGATATCTTAGACAACTTGGTTAAAGATTTGCCGAGTGAACGCTACCAATCGGCCGAGCAAGTCTTAACCGCACTCCAGGCCATACCGTCGCGCCATGGTGTGGTTCCGGGCTGGGTACGTCAGCATCCCACTCGCCGGATTGCGGGTTCTTCACCGCCCTTGAGTGACCTTGAAGCACTGATCTCTCGGTCATCTCAATCATCTAGTCGACCGTCCAGTGGATCGGCCAGTGGATCGGCCAGTAGACCCTCCAGCCGTCCGTCTAGGAATTCCGGTGCTAACCCTTCAAAACCGCCGACTACTAACACTCGTGCAGCTAAGGTGCCGCGTCAGGGATGGCACTGTATTCAGACCCTCAGCAGTCATCAGTCTTGGGTGACTTCCGTAAGCTTTAACCCGAAGGTCCCGACCTTGGCCAGCGGTAGTCTGGACGACACTATTCGCTTGTGGAACTTGCAAACGGGGAAGTTGCTCGATACCCTCTCGGGGCATCGCCGGGGGGTCAATGAAGTGGTGATCAGTCCAGGGGGACAAGTTCTGGCGAGCTGCGGCGACGATGATTTGGTCAAGGTCTGGAACCTTTCGACTGCGGCCAAACTACACACCTTGAAAGGCCACATGCGTGATGTCAACACCGTTGCGATCAGCGCCGGCGGCCTTTTGTTAGCCAGTGGCGGTGAAGACCGCACCATCATGCTGTGGAAGTTAGATAAAGGGAGTCTACTCAAAACCCTCAGGGGCTCAGCCGGAATCATTAAAACGTTGGTATTCCATCCCAATGAGCAAATTTTGGTGAGCGGCGGTATGGACAATAAAGTTCGGATCTGGGATGTCCGCAAGGGAGAGATGGTACGGGCGTTATCGGGCCATTTGAATTCGATCAATCAGGTCGCCCTGAGTCGAGATGGCAAGTTAATCGTGAGCGCCAGTAAAGATCGCACGGTGCGACTTTGGAGCCTGGGGACAGGGTCATTGATTCAAACCCTGAGTGGTCATACCCAAGATGTGAACGGCGTTGCGATCGCGCCTGACAGCAAAATAATCGTTAGTGGTGGCCGTGACAGCAATGTCTGCGTGTGGGAAACTGTCAGCGGCAAGCTGCTGCATACCCTTTCAGACCATACCGCTGCCGTCAATTCGGTCGCGATTCACCGCAGCGGCAAACTAATTGCTAGCGCCAGTGCCGATAAGACCATTAAAATTTGGCAGTGGTTTAAGTAGGTTATGCCAGAAGGGCCAGAAATTCGGCAGGCGGCGGATGCATTAGAACGGGCGATCGCGGGCCAACCTGTAGACGCAATTTTCTTTGCTTTTGAGCATCTCAAACCCTATGAGGCCAAACTAACGGGCACTGCAGTAAGCCAGATCCAAACCTTTGGCAAGGCTTTGGTCACCTGTTTCGATAATGATCTGTGCATTTATAGCCACAACCAGCTTTACGGCAAGTGGATGATCCGCCAGGCTCATCACTATCCCAATACCAACCGCCAGCTGCGTCTCGCCATCCACACGGCCAAAAAATCAGCTCTACTCTACAGTGCTTCAGATATTGAGATTTGGCCCCAAGCTGAGATTGGTCATCACCCATTTATTCGGAAGTTGGGCTTAGACGTGTTGGATATGAGCGTGATCGCGGCTGAGATCCGAGATCGCGCCCTGAGCCCGACCTTTCGCCGTCGTCGCTTAACCGGACTGTTGCTCGACCAGGGCTTTTTGTGTGGGATCGGTAACTATCTGCGCAGCGAAATTTTGTTTGTAGGTGGCATCCATCCGACTTGCCGCCCTGTGGACTGTCAGCCTGAGCAGCTTGATCACCTGGCTGAAGCTGCGATCGCACTGCCACGCCAATCCTACGCCCACAGCGGCATCACTAACGATTTAGAGTTGGCAACCCTGTTGAAAAGCCAAGGTTACGCTCGGCGGCAATATCGTCACTGGGTCTTTGGTCGTCAAGGGCAGCCCTGTTTTCGCTGCGGGACGGCGATCGTCAAAGATAATACTGGGGGGCGGCGGGTTTATTTTTGTCCCACTTGCCAACAGGCATAATTTGGTTTCCAAGATGACATTGTGTTCAAATCCGTGTCTCATATTGATGGCGAAATGTGTGAGTAAGCAGCCTATGCCAAGCTAGAATGATCCCGTTCGAGGTTGGATGCTCGCCCATGACGACTGCCGCGCCAGCAAAAACTCAGTATGAAGCCATTATTGGTTTAGAAACCCACTGTCAACTCAGCACTGAAACCAAAATCTTCTCGCCGAGTTCGACCCAGTTTGGGGCTGATCCGAATACCTACATTGATCCCATTTGTATGGGGTTACCTGGGGTGTTGCCTGTCCTCAACCAAAAAGTGCTGGAGTATGCCGTTAAAGCGGGTCTTGCCCTCAACTGTGAGATTGCACCCTACAGCAAATTCGATCGCAAGCAGTATTTTTACCCCGACCTGCCTAAAAACTATCAAATCTCCCAGTACGACTTGCCCATTGCAGAACACGGCTGGTTAGAAATTGAATTGGTGGAGGGTAAGGGTGAACCCATCCGTAAGCGCATCGGCATTACCCGCCTGCACATGGAAGAAGATGCTGGGAAGTTAGTGCATGCGGGTAGCGATCGCCTGGCTGGCTCCGCTTACTCCCTTGTAGACTACAACCGAGCTGGGGTTGCTCTGATTGAAATTGTCTCTGAACCTGATATGCGCTCAGGCCAAGAAGCTGCCGAATATGCTCAAGAACTGCGGCGGATCATGCGTTATCTCGGGGTAAGCGATGGCAATATGCAAGAAGGATCCCTCCGTTGCGATGTGAATATTTCTGTGCGGCCTGTCGGGCAGGCAAAATTTGGCACTAAGGTCGAAATCAAAAACATGAACTCCTTTAGTGCCATTCAAAAAGCGATCGATTATGAAATCGAACGGCAAATTGAAGCGGTGGAAAGTGGAGAGCCCATTTTTCAAGAGACGCGCTTATGGGAAGAAGGCAGTCAGCGCACCATCAGTATGCGATTGAAAGAAGGTTCCAGCGACTATCGCTACTTCCCAGAGCCTGACCTACCGCCCATTGAAGTCTCCCTAGAGCAGCGAGAAGCTTGGAAAACTGAGCTGCCGGAATTACCTGCCCAGCGGCGATCGCGTTATGAAACAGCGCTTGATCTCTCTGCCTATGATGCCCGCGTCCTCACCGATGAACGGGTGATCGCCGATTTCTTTGAAGCTGCGGTTGCGGCCGGTGCTAATCCCAAAGCTGTGACTAACTTGATTACTCAAGATATCGCTGCCTACCTCAATAACGAGAAACTCAGCATCAATGACACTGCCCTGAAGCCTGAGATGCTGGCAGAGATGGTTCAAATGACTGACCAAGGCACCATCAGCACCAAGATTGCCAAAGACCTGCTGCCTGAATTGTTGACCCAAGGCGGTTCTCCCAAAGCCATCGTGGCACAAAAAGGATTGAGTCAAATTTCTGATCCGGCAGCTTTAGCGGTTATCATCGACGACATCATGGCGGCTCACCCTGATGAAGTGACCAAGTATCGAGGCGGCAAGAAAAAACTCCAGGGCTTTTTTGTCGGCCAAATTATGAAGCAAACCAGCGGACGGGCTGACCCAAAATTAGCGAATCAATTGCTGGCTAAGAAGCTCAACCAATCTGGTTGAGGTAATGTGATTGTAAAAAAGTCATGAAGCCTTAAAAAATATCGAATAGGGGGTTTCACCCCTCATCACATTTGTGGCATACTCTGTTATGTAGATGCACCCTGATGGTAGGGAGAGCTGCTTGCGGCTCTCCTTTTTTTTGTTTAAACGCTGTTGCCATCGAGATTTCCCATCCCAATACTCTGCAAACCAGCCTTTTGGCTCTCTATGCCCGCTCCCCTGCTTCCTCTGCTTGTCCCACCCCATGGCTTCATTGCCCGAATAGCATTGATCCCCCATTTCAATCCATAGTTTTCCCTAATGTTGCCGTGACGTAGAATACCTGTACTGGGTTCAGCGAGCGCATCCATGACAGACGACGAACTTAGGCAACTGGTCGCAGCAAATGCAACAACCATGGCGGCTAGCAACGAACGGTTAAACGGGATCGAAGTTATGGCTGAACGCACCCAACAACAAATTGGTGATAATGCTAGGGCAATGGTTGAGGTTCGGCAAGCCCTCCGAACCAGTATTACAGACGTCGCGCACATGATCGCCACGAATAGTCAAGAGACGGATAGGTCTTATCCATTCGTGACATTGATGCCCAGCGGTGAGTTGCCCTTGATATAATCGCGCTCTGTTGAGCACTAAGCGAGCTGTAGAAAAGATGACGGATTGGCGCGAGGTTGAGGGGGGCGTGACTGCGCCTAAAGGCTTCAGGGCTGCGGGAATTACGGCGGGATTGAAGCCCTCGGGGGCGCCGGATTTGGCATTAATTTTGTCTGATGCAGATGCGATCGCGGCGGGGGTATTCACCACAAGTCAAGTGCGTGCAGCCTGTGTTGACTACTGCCGCGATCGCCTAGAGGCCAAAACTACCGCCCGCGCTATTTTGTGCAACGCTGGGCAAGCCAACGCCTGTACCGGTACTCAAGGTTGGGAAGACGCTGTAGATAGTGCTAATACGCTGGCTGCAGCTTTGAATATATCTGCCGATAAGGTGCTGCTGGCTTCCACAGGGGTCATTGGCCAGCGGATCAAAATTGATGCACTCAAAGCTGGGATTCCTAATTTGATTACTGCCCTATCGGACTCGGGCAATGACGCGGCGGCTCAAGCGATTGTCACCACCGACCTAGTGCCTAAATCCTACGCGTTAGAAATGACCCTTGGCGATCGCCCAGTAAGGGTGGGCGGCATTTCTAAAGGATCGGGGATGATTCACCCCAACATGGCGACTATGCTGGCGTTTGTTACCTGCGATGCCAGCGTCTCTCCCCATTTGTGGCAAGACATGTTGCAGCGAGCTGCCGATAGAAGCTTTAACCAAATCACGGTCGATGGGGACACCAGCACCAATGATTCTCTAATTGCGCTGGCTAACGGTGAATCCCGAACCCCGGCTATCACTGAGATGGGGCCAGCAGTGGAAAAATTAGAAGCAATGTTGACGGAGGTGTGTATTTATCTGGCCAAAGCGATCGCCCGAGACGGGGAAGGGGCCACCTGCTTATTAGAGATTTCCGTGAGCGGCACCGTCAACGACGCAGCTGCCTGTCAAATTGCTCGTACCGTTGCTGGATCGTCTTTGGTCAAATCGGCTGTGTTTGGCCGTGATCCCAATTGGGGACGGATTGCCGGAGCAGCCGGTCGTGCCGGTGTACCCTTTGAGCAAGATGAACTACGCGTGCAGCTCGGCGAAATCGTACTGATGGATAAAGGGCAACCGCTCCCCTTTGATCGTTCCGCTGCCAGCACCTACCTCACAACTGCTGCTGAAGGAGACTACCTAAAGACAGACACGGTGGCGATCGCAATTAGTGTTGGCTCAGGCCCAGGGCAGGGGATTGCTTGGGGGTGTGACTTGAGCTATGACTATGTGCGGATTAATGCTGAATACACCACATAGGGGGATAGGGAAGATAGGGTTGTGCTCTAAGGGTACCGTTGGCGTAACCTTCCTACAGGTAATAGGAAGGACGTGATTGCGCTCAGGGGCATGGCATCGGAATTTAGACTAATAACTCAAAATTTACTACAGGTAGCGCTTTTTGAGATACTATTTTCACTAGATGTAGTGGTTAGTCTGACCTTTCAATGAAATGTGAAGTGTTGATATGCGCTCCCACAGGATCGCGAACAATGCTTTTTACACGGTGGAACCCAATGTTTGAAAATTAATACAAAAGTATTAGTTTTTGGTGATCATCGTATATTTGAACTAGTGCCATCGCAGCCTCCGCGATTCTGCTGATTTGCCCATGAGTACGCCCCGCCTCCATCCTGAAACGATTGATGCCGTTCGTGATCGCGTCGATATTGTCGATATCGTCTCGGATCAGGTGGTGCTGAAAAAGCAGGGCAAAGATTTTGTCGGCTTGTGCCCTTTCCATGACGATAAGTCGCCTAGCTTTAGCGTCAGCCCTAGCAAGCAGTTTTACTACTGCTTTAGCTGTGGGGCCGGGGGCAATGCCTTTAAGTTTATGATGGAGCTCAATAAGCGCTCCTTCGCCGATGTGGTCCTAGATTTGGCTCGCCGCTATCAGGTGCCCGTCAAAACCCTAGAACCGGAGAAACGTCAGGAACTCCAACGCAGCCTGTCTTTGCGAGAGCAACTGTTTGAAATCGTGGCGGTGGCGGCTAAATTTTATGAACATGCCCTGCGTCAGGTGGACGGTCAGCAAGCTTTAGCTTACCTGTTCGAGCAGCGGGGGTTAAGCGAAGAAACCATTCAACAGTTTCAACTCGGCTATGCCCCTGGCGGATGGCAAACTCTCTATGGCTATCTGGTTGAGCATAAACGCTATCCAGTAGACCTGGTCGAAAAAGCCGGATTGATTGTGCCGCGACAAAAGGGCAGCGGCTATTATGACCGCTTTCGCGATCGCTTGATGATTCCCATCCACGATAATCAAAGCCGCATCATTGGCTTTGGTGGGCGGGCCTTTGGCGATGACAAACCCAAGTATCTCAACTCCCCTGATACCGAACTGTTTGACAAAGGCAAAACGCTATTTGGCCTCGATAAAGCTCGGGCGGCGATCGCCAAGCAAGACCGGGCCATTGTGGTGGAAGGCTATTTCGACGTGATTGCCCTCCACGCTGTTGGCATTCAGAATGTGGTGGCCTCCTTAGGCACGGCTTTAAATGCAGCTCAGGTGCGCCAACTGCTGCGCTACACCGAATCTAAGCAAGTCGTCCTCAACTTCGATGCCGATGCCGCTGGGATCAAAGCCGCTGAACGCGCCATTGGCGAAGCCGCCGAAATGGCTTATCAAGGCAACGTCCAACTGCGGGTATTGACCATCCCTGACGGCAAAGACCCGGATGATTATCTCAAATACCATGCCGCTGAAGAATACGAAGCCCTCGCCGATGCTGCCCCCCTGTGGATCGACTGGCAGATCCAGCAACTGCTCAAAGACTGCGATCTCAAGCAGTCTGATCAGTTTCAACAGGCGACTCAAACCGTTGTCGACTTGCTCAGCGACATTGCTAACGCCAATACCCGCACCCACTACATTCGTCACTGTGCCGAAATCTTTAGCCAGGGAGATGGTCGGTTAGTCCCCCTAATTGCCGAAAATCTGTTAGTCCAAGTTCGCCGCCAGCGTCGTTCCCCTGGCCAATCGCCCAAGACGAGCCTCCCGACTCAGGTCTGGAAAAATAACGCCCTTGAACAAGCCGAAGCCGCGCTGCTGCGAATCTACATCCACTCCGAACGCGATCGCGATGCCGTCTTGCAAGCCCTCGAAGCCAGTGACCTGCAATTCAGCTTCTCCCATCACCGTGCCCTTTGGCGACAAACCCAAGCCATAAGACAACAGCCCCCCGCTCTCCCTCCCTCCCCCGCTCCCTCTGCTTCCTCCACCCCAACTCCCCTCATCGATCACCTCCGCGATCGCTGTGCCGAAGACAGCGCCCAACTCACCCAAGCCGCCCACCTGCTTTATCTGGATGAAAAAGTGCAGCGGGACATTCTGCGAGCCCCGTTGGTGATTCGGGCTGCGATCGCCTGCATGGAAAAACACCTGTGTGAAAAGCGCTACCGCCATTTTCTCAATCTGTGGCGTGAAACTGACTGTACCGCCTCGCCCGACCAGCATACCTATTATCAGAAGCAGGTCTATGCTGAGAAACGCCGTATCGAAGACTTGGAAAAACAGCGCCACACTAATTTTGAAGATTTGCTGAAACTGCCCTGGATCGGTGAGTTTTATAACGCGTTAGAAAGCCCCCAATGAGACTCCCTGCTGATTGGCGCTTACCCGAGACGATTCAAAACCGCTTTGGCCAAAAGGGAGCGGGAAAACAGCGGGCGATGTTGGCGGATGGTCACTTGCTATTAGTGCTGCATCGGGTTCCTCAGACCCATGATCTAAATCGCGACGCCGTCTTTTTTTGGCGTAAACCCGATGGCAGTTGGTTACACAGTGGGGATAAGTACGGGATTCAACCGTTAGTCAGACACCTCAAACAATATGGTGAAGCCGAGGAAAATTTAGTCCAGGCTTACGATCAGTCCAGCAGCGCGGAAGACTACTTTAGGCTGCTAGAAGCGATCGCCCCCCTACGGCTTGCCACCCAAAATCTGCAAAGTACACTACAAACAGCACGGGAAGCCGTTCCCAGCGATCGCGACATTATCGACCTCCGCGATTGGGCCTACGACATAGAACGCACCCTCAGTCTGCTGCAAGACAACGCCAAAAATGCCCTGGATTATAAAGTTGCTCAGCGGGCGGAAGAACAAGCCCAATTGAGTCTGGCTTCGGTGGAAGCAGGGCATCGGTTAAATATTTTGGCGGCGATCTTTTTCCCGCTGACAGCCATCTCTTGTCTGTTTGGCATGAATGTCGCCAGCGGGTTTGAAAACACGTCGTTGGGCACCTTTTGGGCGATCGCGTTGGGGTCTGTCGGCTTAGGCTTAGTGGTGCGGCGCTGGGTCACTCGCGGCAAATGGCTGTAAGGATCGACTTGAGTTCTCCTTGCTAGGATGAAGGTGGTGCTCATTCGTGATACTCACGCCTAACTCATGGTTAAGTATTACCAGACTCGCCGCAATTTCTTACTGACAGCCCTCAGTGCCACAGGCGGAGCCTTCGGAGTTTCCGCTTGTCAACAGGCCGTTACCCAATTTCAACAGGCTCAGTCAAGCGGGTCTGTTGCCGCTACCCAAGAGACTGCTGTTGCCATGGCAGATGACGGCTTGGATCAGATCACGGTCATGCCCGAACGGCCTTTTGGCGGTACGGGGCTCACCTTGCCTGTCTTGGGACTGGGAGGATCGGCCTCCCCTCTTTCGCGCGCGAATGAGGAAGCCGAAGCGATCGCGATTATTCAAAAGGCTCTAGACCTCGGGATTCGCTACTTTGATACCGCTGCTAGCTACGGCCCCAGTGAAACTTTTTTGGGCAAGGTCTTACCGGCTTACCGATCTGAAGTAGTCATTGCCACTAAGACGAGACGGTTTAACTATGACGGGGCTTGGCGAGATCTCGAACAATCGTTACAACGGCTCAATACCGACAGGCTTGATCTATGGCAGTTCCACGGTCTGGCTGTTGATCGAGACGTTGAGACGCTATTGCACCCGCAAACGGGCGCAATTAAAGCTGCTGAAGAAGCACAAACTCAGGGCTTGGTACGCCATGTCGGGGTCACGGGCCATCACAGTCCAGACGTGATTGCAACGGCTCTGAAACGGTACCCGTTTGTTGCTGCCTTGGTGCCTGTCAATGCCGCAGACAAGCATACCCCACGCCCCTTCATTACCCATTTACTTCCCATGGCCCATCAGCAAAACGTGGCTGTGATTGCTATGAAGGTCCCGGCCTATGGGCGATTGTTTCAGCCCGGAGTGCTTTCAGGGATGTCAGAAGCGATGGGATATGCGCTTTCTCAGCCGGGCGTTAGTACTTGCATCATTGCCGCAGAAAACATCGCCCAGCTCGAAGAGAACGTGGCGGTGGCGCAAGCGTGGCAACCGATGCCTGCTGATCTGATGGCGTCGGTTGAACAGCGAACCGCTGCCGTTTGGCAAGAAAACAGCTTCTTTCGGCGTTGGACGTAATGATTGTAGGCGCGATCGCTGAAGGGATTTCAATCAATTAAAAATTGACCCGCTGTTCTTTGGCAACCAGTTTGACACTATGGTCACTATTAAGTCTCTAACCCCTGAACAGGAAGCACTCATTCCAATCTATTGCAGCAAGTGGCGATCGCTGATCACGTCTACTGAGCGTCTAAATCGATCCCGCGTAGAAGGAAGCTTGAGAGCCGCCTATCTGCTGGCGGAAAAACCTGAACCCGAGTTTCGCTTCCTCAATGGGCCTAACGAGCTTAAGCAGTTGCGAGAACAGCAATCGGCTTTAGCGTTTATCCGTCAGTTTGGTGCACCCGTATCTCTACTTGACACTCAAGTGGTCAAGCGCATCCGCAGTAGGCTTGATGATGCCTTAAAACAACACATCGAAACTCAACTGTTAGACAATCTTCAACTGCAATCTTCAATTTATTCGTTGGCTACCCATCCTTTTGCTGACCTAGCTGCCCAAGCGGTTCGAGAAGGGTTTGAAACTGCTGGTGCTAGGGGCCGAGATGATCTCAGGAATCAGTTGGGTGGGGAATTCTTGCTGACAATGAGTGACACTGTTCAACAAATGACAGAGGCAGTTTTCCAGACAGTAAACGCAACGATACAACAAGTCTCAGCAAGTCAACCTTTCATGCAGCCTATAACCCAATGGCAGGAAAGACTACAGGTTACGGGTCAGGCTTTATCAACTGCAGCGACCCTTGCTGGGGTCTTCAATATGGTTGCAGCTATGCAATACAGCTATCTCGATTTCTACTCATCCATTCTGGACTTTTCTGATTCTGACCAGAAACATCTGGCCACCATCCGTTCTATCTTTCGGGCCTGTAGCGCATTAGTCATTCCGTTTGAGACGCTTTGTCTTGTCATCGAACGACCGACAAAAATTTCCTTGGATGCAGAGGGAAAACTCCATGCTGATCATGAACCAGCACTCGTTTTTGCTGATGGCGCAGAATTTTATATCCACCATGGTGAGTGCATCACACCTGATTAATGGATAGATATCAGGTGCATTTTTATTGTTTTGATCAATTTAATTCTCCAAGTGCGATCGCTCTCTATCTACATGTATTATTCACCTATCTAACGCTAGCCACTGCCTCAACCTCAACAAGTATTGAGGGTGATGCGAGGGAAGCTACGCCGATACCTGTTACAGATGGACGAGATTCGCCTAAAAAGTTAGAGAGAATAGGGGCAACAGCTTCCATGTATTCTCCGAGTTCACCTCGGATATAGACACGAACTTGCAATAGCTGTTCAACTGATGAACCAGCTGCTGTTAGGGCAATTTTAAGATTTTCAAGTGCCTTTCTCATTTGTCCTTCGACCGAGTTTTCTGTGGTCTCATATTGATGATTCCAATCGACCTGACCAGATACAAAAACTAGCCCCAAGTCCGTCTCAACAGTAGCCTGAGACATGCCAAATGCAGCACCATCGTACAGTTCCTCTGGGTTGATTCGTTTTTTGCTCATGTTGTCCTCCCACGTGAATTTTAGAAACAGCGATCTTCCTTATGATTTTTTGTCTGAGTTAAGCGCCCGCAAGACAAAAGCATTAACTGAGTATGAATCAGTATTTGTGGGTGCGCATAGCTTTAACTCATTGAGTATACTCACAAAGCTAGTCTCTGCGATGATTTCATTGGTTTCTAATGATCTGACATAAATCCTATGGCTGGTTATACCCAATGATTTAGGGAGATCCTCCGCCAAATTTTCAGACCTGACTTCAAGATTTGCCTCAAGTTCATCGATTGGGATACGCTCGCCACGTTTGTCTGGATTTATTCGGACGTAGGGAAGTTCGGTTTTATTTTAGAGATTTGTAGAAAAGCATGAATTTTTAGACGCCTAGTATCTCACTACCAGAAGAATTTTCGAGATTCTAAAGTCCCTGCTAATATTTTGGCTGCATCTCGAATTGCACGTTGACAACGCCAGTGTCCATCAGTTGCACATGATGAATTCAACTCTTTATGAACCAGAAGGGCTTCTGCTTCTCCTATCCTGACAGCAGCCTGGAATAGTAAGAACAGTGCCTCACTGCGAGAAGAAAGTGGCGTGACATTTTGAGCCTGTCTTGTAGCAGTATTCAATATCTTTTTTGCCTTTGAGAGGATATTACGTTCAGATAACGCCGCAATTTCCCAGGCCCTAACGGCACAGCATTTGTATGCATCATTACATGCGTTTGCAGATTTCTCAATAAGTGAAGCAATCAAATCCAGATCGGCATCTGTGAACCTGAGGATCCAGGCTAAGGCTTGCGCTCTGAACCATGGATCACTAATTTTGCGAGCCCCTTCAAGAGCTTTCTTGGGATTACTTTTTGCAAGACTAGCTATTTTGTCTCTAGCAAGCGTATCATTCATCACTACTAAGTTTACGCCAGGCTTTGTGATATCTTTCAAGGCGTTCTAAATCTTTTTCTTTCAACTCCGGAATTCTACGGATATTCATGTTGTCCTTTAAATCCGCTAACTTAACTTCACTTGCGATTCTATTGTTTTGGATTCGTTCAATATAGGCTTCGTAAGTCTCTCTATCACGATGTGTTAGACAATCTAGTGCTTCAATCACTGCAGGTGGAAACCCTTCTGCTTCTAAATCTTCTAGTGTCCATTGTGTATCCTCTACAACATCATGAAGCACTGCCGACATTCTTGCTTCATCTGATGTCACTGATAGCATCAGCGTTAACGGATGAAGTACATAGGGCAAACCGTTTTTTTGGCGTTGCCCTTTATGTGCCTCAACGGCTATTTCTAAGGCTCGCTGTAGATCTGCCATCATTTCTTCTCGACTCTCTGAGTGTAATGATGCGTTGTGACGCATTCTATAATATCGGGCGATCGCACCTTTTTCCTTATCTCATTTACTAGCAACCGTAGTAGGAAATCCCACCTTTAATCCTTAACAAGTGGTTGCAATTTGACGTTAATTTATAAGTGCGATTGCGCTACAAAGATAAGAATATAATTAGCGTGCTAATGTTTTCGTTGGATTATACTATCGCCTTTCTTGCATACCTTTGGGCTATATCCAATCTACGAAGTGAGCGAAGCACTGAGGCAGTTAGAAGGTGCTTCGGTCACGCCTGTATGCCACATGAATCCAATTGCTGAAGTTTCGAGTCCTCATCGTGCGGCGAGGAATTCTAGTACCCGCTGCATCAATAGAGCGGATGCATTTGCATCGTACGACGGCAGTGAGCTGTCTGCAAAGATGTGCTGTTCGCCGGGGTAGAGGAACATTTCTGCGTCTTCCGCTTCTTCAACCAGCGACCGAGCGGCATCAATGTCCCCTTCACCAACAAAGAATGGATCGGCATCCTTAGCATGCACCTGTACAGGCACCCCTTTCGGCCAGGCCGAGCTAAACTCCGAGACTGGCACGCAGGCATAGAAGAGAAGCGCGCCCCGCGCGCCGACGCGGGTCTGGGCCAGTTTCTGTGACGGAACTACGCCTAGAGAAAAACCAGCGTAGACCAACTCAGCGGGCAACCCGGCCACGGCTTGCTCTCCGCGCTCAATCACCTCGCCAAAGCCAAGTTCCTCAACGAATCTCATACCCGTCTCCAGGTCATCGAAGGTGCGACCATCGAAGAGATCGGGCATGTGGACGAGGTGCCCGCTGCAACGAAGCCTTTCAGCAAACGTAGCGATGCCAGGGGTCAGGCCTTGCGCGTGGTGGAATAATATGACCTCTGCCAATATCAACCCTCCTGCTCGCGAACCGCCAATATAGCTAATACCTCTTCTAAGCTAATACCTTCTAGCGGCAATGGAATTGCGCTTAAGGGGCCGAAGACAGGTCAATGCTAGCGGACGAAAGCAGCGGTTCGCCTTCAAAGTAGCTGTCTGAGTCTGCAAAGGATGTGATCACCACCAGTGCTTCATCGCTTGGCAGCGCATCTGCATCAAAGTAGTCAAACTCAAAACGGCACCGGCCGGTGCCGGAGCAGCCCAATACTTCTGTGTAGCCCCTGTCGTACATCTTTTGCTCCAGGGGTGTGTGGTGATCCATTGAGACGTCCTTTGCGACCCAGCCCGTATCCATCAGCCGCGATCGCACTTTGACGTTAATTTATAAGTGCGATCGCCAGAATCATACAGGTTAGCTGAGCAAGCGCAGAATTAACGAGGTTGGAGCCAGCCTGGAAGCAAACCGTAGGGATCGAGACGAACTTGACTGTTGAAGGCAACGTGATGCTCCTCTAATAGCGTCTGTAATTCTCCACTCTTAAAGGCATCAAAAGTTTCCGTACAACCCCCAATGAACTTCCCACCTACAAAAATTTGGGGAATAGTTTTGCAACCCGTTTTGGCGTTCAATGCAGCCCTGATTTTGCCACCCCAACCATCGGCTTGATACTCCACAGAATCCAAATTAACTGAGCGATACTCAATGCCACATTTGGCAAACAGCTTGCGAATCGACCAACAAAACTCACACCATTGCAAGGCAAACATGATAACAGGCTGTTCTGGCTCATTGATTACAGCCTGCACAAACGCTTCAGCCTCAGGAATTACAACAGGTGGCTCAACTGCCGTTGGAGCCGATTTTGCAGGGGGTGGCGCATCAAAGCGACAACTGGGTGTTGACTTCGAGATAGCAAGTTCTGCTGCGGTCATCTCTTCTGGGATTTCTGCAAAAAGTGGTGTGGTGAGATAACGTTCACCCGTGTCAGGGAGCATGCAAAGCACCGTCGAACCTTGGGGTGCTTGTGCACAAACTTGCAAGGCACCGGCTAATGTTGCACCACCGGAGATGCCTGTAAAAATTCCCTCCTTTTGGGCCAATTCTTGGGAAAGACGCAGCGCATCTGCCCCATTGATGGGCATGAACTGGTCAATATGGTGGGCCCTCATGACATCTTCCGCCAATTGAGGAATAAAGTCGGGTGTCCAACCTTGCATCAGGTGGGGGCGGAAATTGGGATGACTTTCGTGGATGCTGCCATTTTCACTGCGCTTCTGAGGCAGACCACTTGCCATTAATTGTGAATTGTCTGGTTCGCAAACAACAACCTGGGTTTCCGGTCGCTCTGCTTTAAGAACCCTGGCAGTCCCTTTGAGTGTGCCCCCTGTGCCAAAACCTGTTACCCAGTAATCGAGCGGTTGATCCCGAAAATCATCCAAAATTTCAGGGGCGGTTGTGCGGGAATGGATATCGGCATTGGCCTCATTCTCAAACTGGCGACAAAGAAACCAACCGTGGGTTTCAGCCAGCTCAATGGCTTTGTTAAGCATGCCCATCGCTTTTTGAGAAGCGGGTGTTAGAACAACTTTAGCCCCCAAGAAACGCATGATTTTACGGCGTTCGATGCTGCAGTTTTCTGCCATAACCACAACCAGGGGGTAGCCTTTCTGTGCACAGACCATTGCTAAACCAATGCCTGTATTACCGCTAGTCGCTTCAATAACGGTTTGTCCGGGGGATAAACTTCCGTCTCGTTCCGCGGCTTCTATAACGCCCAGTGCTAAGCGATCTTTAACGGATCCCATAGGATTAAATGCTTCAGCTTTGATATACAAGTTAATACCTTCTGGAGCCAACTTATTGAGTTTGATAACTGGAGTACGGCCAATTGTTTCAAGGATATTGTTGTAAAGCTTGCCCATGGAGGCCACCTCAGTAAAGACAATTAAGAAAGGAAAGTTGCTGGTTGATGAAGCTTCACACTGGGTGTGCGATTTGAAATTTCATCTTTGTACCCCAACCTTAAGCAGCAAGTGAGAAGAAACCGAGAACTAAATCGGGAAAAACTCGAGAGCTAAGCTGCTGGACTAATGTTTTATCGGGTTCAAACGCCCGGGAAAATAGAAATGTAGAGTCCGGGCGGTATCATCAAGGCCCACCAGCTCGTGAATCTCGTTGGGCGATGTCCAAGTCCACTGTCCCTGACGAATGACTTTCTCAGAGACGACCGTTAGCTGCCCTGAAGAAAGGCAGTATTTTCGCTCTAGCAGTTGCCCTGATAAAACACGGGTCAAGTTGATCGAAAGATGATGATTGTGTGGCCTGGAACCGATTCCCGCTTTCCAAGCTAGAATCAGAATCTCAAGCCAGCGATTGCAAATTAGCTGAATGTATTGGTATCCAAAGGGATGGTTCACCTTTTGGTTAGGAGTATCGGACCAAACTAGACGTTTCATGGTGGCTTTTCTCAAAAGTGACGGGATTGTCAGGCAGCGAGGGACTATCTTTCCAGAACGATAGTCCTCGCTGAAGTTTTTTGAATCAGCCCCACCGAGGCTGTTCATCTAAATCAACGCGTTTCTCTAGCCATCTTCAAGTCAGCCGCCTGAGGCGACGCTTCAGGACTGAACCAGTGCCCACCGTAGCCAGCGTCAGTAAACTGAATATCAAAGAAGGTTCGGGAACAGCTTCAACCTCAGAGGCTGCTGGAAAAACCGCAAATTGCAGATCCGCGCACGGGAACCCATCGGGATTTTCGGACGTAGCACATCCCCCGTTAAAGGTCGTGAGTTGCTTTTCCAACAAATTGGGATCCTCGCTGGCAGGCCCATGCCAGCGGGCAATGGTATGAACCTCAGTCGCGAAGGGGTCTTTCAGGCCATCGCCGAAGAGTATTTGATCGTCTTCCTGAGGAAGCTGACCAACTTCTAGGCGAGCTTCAAAATTGCCAATGCCGTCCTCTCCAACGAGTGCCCCGCTTGCCCAGAACCCTGAAACGCCGACTGCTTCGTTATCCAGATCGTCGATACCACAGCCATCGATGCAGAGATCGGGTTGATCAAACAAGATCCACCAGAGCGTATAAGCGCCTGACGGTAATTCACGGGTCTGGAAAGTAGTTTCAATAGCATCGGAGAATCGGGTCAAGCTCGCGGTTGAGTCTGGAATGAATTCACCCGACTCGAAGTCAGCGGGTTGCGTGTTTTGCAATATGGCTGCTTCGGCTGGGGCGGCCAGTGGGAGAAAACTTAAGACAACAATAGGGATTAATTTTTTAACCATGATCGTTCCTCTATTTTGAATTTCGAATCTTTTAGGGATTAACTCAATGCTTTGACTGTGTCCGCTGCTGTTGGAGCAGCGGACGGACTCAACTTCTTTAGGCGTTGACAAAATTGGGAGGGAACACACTTAGTCCCCAGACAGATCCTGTAAAAGGCTCTCTTCGGAAACGGTTAATGGAGGATCGAGACGTCGTGGAAATCCAAGCTGATAAATTCAGAGTTCGGAAAAGCTTGGGCCATGACTAGCACTGTTTCATCCCCACCGAGGTTGTTCATCCAAATTGAGGCCCAATGCAACCTTGGCAATGATTTCATGGGTTAAGGCAGAATTGGCAGGATGGAAGCGGCCGGCGCGGGCATCTCGGAAGAGCCGCTCTAACTCACTTTTCTTGAACATGCCAAACCCACCTGAAAGATCGAGGGCGCGATCAACAATTTTCCAGGCACTTTCGACCGCATGATATTTGGCTGAAACCAGCTTTGCAGGCCATTCACCACCATAGTCAACACCGTTTGACCAGTCTGCGGCAATCTTTTCAATGTGGGGTCCGATGGTGTCAAACTCCAAAATCATATCGGCAATGCCATGTTGAATCTCAGCATGATGAGACATGGATTTCGCCATGATCAGAGAGGTTTTTTGGGGAACCGCCTCGAGGGTGAGATCAATGGCGCGTTGGGCAACTGCCCAATAAACATGGGCAAACCCCATCAGTGCCCAGGCGAAAATGCACAAAATAAAGAAATCAGCGCCTCCAAAGCCTGTTGGAACAACTCTGGATACGAATTCATCGGGTACGAAAACACCATCGAGAAGGGTGTCGTCACTGCGCGTTGCCCGCATCCCCAAGACATCCCAGGTTTCTTTGATGGTGTAGCCCATCGTCGATCGGGGCATAAAGGCATGAACCACTTTCGGTTGATTGGGAACGCTGTTATCCATGCCGTGAATTCCTAACCAATCCCAAACTGGCGTAAGACTCCCGAAGGACTTGCGTCCATGAAATCGATAGCCGCCATCGACTCGTTCGGCTTTGGTTGTTGAATACAGTAGCGGTAAGTCATTGCCTGTTTCACCATGACCTGCGGCAAAGACTTTTCCTTGCCCTGCCTGTTCCAAAATCCAGTCAGTGGAGTGGTCTCCAGAACGATACAGGTCAGCAGCTACCCCTACCCAGTAATGATGCATGTTCAGACAGAGCGCCGTTGCCGGTGCATGGTATGCCAACCGCCGAGTTTCCTTTGACATGTCTGCCAGGGTCAACCCTTTTCCGCCAAACTCTGGAGGAACGGTGAGCAGGAGATAGCCTGCTGCTTTTAGCTCGTCAAAGTCTTCTTGGCAAAACCGATTTTCGCGATCATAGACAGAAACGCGATCTGCGCAACGTTGCAACACGTCATCAGGTATGGATAAGGTATCAGGCTTTAGTGGAGTCGCAACCATGAATGGCCTCCTAAAGATAAGTAAAGGTGTGCAGGTAAGTTGATGGAACTATTGCAAGCAGCTGAGCCTACGATTGACCGGCTTGCATGGGGCCCAACATTTGGGTGAATTCGTTTAACGGAAAAGCGTTTTCAGCAGTGTTCGCAAGGTTTCAGAGGTCACTCAGCCGGAAGTGCCTCAATTTCTCCTCTAGAAACCAGAAATGAAAACTGCTTTTGCTGAGCCTAAATGGAGTAATTTGGCTGACGCAGCATGGGGAAAATCTGAGGTGATTTCCCGGCTTGAATTGTGCCGATAACTTCGAAGCCGTGATGTTGGTAAAACGGGATATTCTCGGGATTAGACGATTCCAGATAGGCGGGGAGGCGATCGCGATCGCACTTATCCAGCACTGCATGCAACAGCACCGAACCCAGTCCCTGGCTTTGATGTCTGGGATCTACCCCCAGCAATGGTAAGTACCAGTGGGGATAGTGAGGATGGTAGTGATCCATCTGTTCAAAAACCGCAAACGCATCGGGTTGATCGGCTTCGAACAAACACCCTTGCAGCAGTTCTTCGACGACCTCGGAGTCGGGTTCAATACCGGGGGAAAACCAGAGTGCCCCTCCGGTATTGTCTCCACTCACATAGGCAGTACCTTGCTCAAAGGCTTTACCAGCGAATGCGATCACAAACTGTGGGAAATAGGTCAGGTACTGGTGAGGATCCGGAAATAGCCATCGCACGGCTGGGTCGTTGCTAAAGGCTAGTACCAGAGATGGAATCACATATTTATGTTCTGTGACGCTGGCAACTCTGGATGCAGCCAAGGATCGGTTAAGTTCAGGTGGGCTTAACGGTGACGTCAAGATTCCTCCACCGGTGTCGCTTGTGATCAGTTGGGAATGCAGCATGGTTACCTCCGATGCAGTGAGCTTTGTTCAACTGCACTCAAGGTAATTAGCCGGATGTTCCGCGATCGTTCCCCCAGCGTTCCGCCAATCATGTTGCCACCCAGCTAACGTTCCAAATCAGCAGTAGCAGAGAAATTGAAACGAAACAGGAGGCGTTGCAATTGCCCGCTGTATTTGGGTTGTTATGCCGCACTATAGCTTGCCAATCAACTTGTCATACTCTGCATGTGTTCCAATCCAAAACCAAGAGATTCCATTTTTGACCTCTACACCTAGGGCCCGGTACCTCAAACCTGCGCGAACTGACCAGTACCGTTTGCCCAACTTCTTGAAATGTAACGATGGGTGGGACGGGTCAACCTTGAGTAATTCGTAGCACTCATCAGCTGTTCGTTGAATATCTTTGGGCAGAGTGTTGTAGCATTGCCAAAATCTCTGGGTTGTATAGTGCATCAGATTTCTTGGCACTGACCCGCTTCAAACTCGGCGATCGCCTCTTGAGCAAACGCCTCTAATTTACCCTCGTCAATATCTTGCTCTATCTGCTTATCCCAGCGTTCGTAGTCTAAATCAAGGAACCACGACCTTAGTTTCTCAAATTCATTGATTGGTAAGGAAAGAATTGCTGATTCGATTTGCTCAAGGTTGGACATGGCCGCTCATACCTCTCTAACCTCAAGAGAATTATAGCTTCACCAGGAAGGAGCCTACAGCCAGGACCTGTTGACCCTTGTACAGCACACCTCTTGACCACTGACAGATGAACTCATGGCTGCGCCTCAACCAAGAACTAAGCGGCATAACAATCCTATTAGACAGACAGTTTCTGTATATCTACCATGCTGGTAAGGATATACAGAGAGGATCGGCACATCTATCCCGACGGTGAAGAGTGCAAGAAACTTTCTGCATATTATTCCTCTCAGGATTGATCGAAAGAAACTTTCTGCATATGTAGCCGAACCCACTCATGGCTTAATCACCATCGCCGACCAACCCCGGTCAAAAGGAACGTTTAACCGCCGATAGGTTTCGCGAATGACTTCGGCATCAGGGGCATTGATTTCACAGATGACACGGGTGCGATCACTAGACACATAAGACTGTACCCACTCCACCCCCCGCTCAGCATGACAGGGCAGCACTCGGCGGTTCGTTTCATCCCACTGTTTCCAGGTAAATCCTTGAGGATAGGTGTGCTCAAACACTTTCAAACCCTTTTCATTGGGAGTTGATGGGGGGGCTTCAGGCATGACAATCTCACCCGACCACATGCGGCTAAAGGCGGTGCCGCCCCGACGAAAGGATTCACGAACAGACTCGGTGTCGGGCGCTTCGAAGGTACAAATCATCCGGTGACGCTCGCTTGAGAGCAGGGTATAGAGCCATTGGCAGTTGCGTTCGGCGAGGCACTCCTCGGTTCGGAGAACGACCTCATTTGGGATTTCCGGATAAAGGGGCGTATCCGATTGGGTTTCAACTACAACAAAGGGCATAGGAATCTCGAGTTTTGGACGATTGGGAGCTGGTTTAGGGAACTGGATGAGCTGGAATTGATAGTATTTGCTGAGCTTCGGCGATCGCAGTTTGGGCAGTGGCACTAACATTGTGGAAATCTGCCGTTTCTTGTAGCTGCTGAAATTCGGCCAGCGCTTGCTCAGGGTCGCCTAGCTTGAGCAAGCTTTGAACGAGAACAGCCCAACTCAAGGCAATTTGGCTGGGATGGTTGATCGCACGCGCATTGTTTAGCGCGGCCGTGGCGCGTTCATAGGCTAGCGGTAGGTTCGCGTCTGCCAAATCGATTGCAGCGGCACGCATCAGGATGGAGGCTAGCACCCGTTTGGCGTCGGCTCGCTGTAAGGCGGCGATCGCAGCAGGTAAGGTTTCGGCAGCGGCAGGTTCTCGAAGCTGATATTGCGCTAGGGCAGTCAGCGCTTGGGCAATGGCTGCCTCGCTCCCTTCCCCCTGAATTTTTGCTGCGGCCTCTAGCATGGCTGCCATGTGGGGAAAGACGGCGGCTGGGTTTTCGGTCTCTAGCTCAATCATGGCGAGATAGCTCAAGTAGTGACACTCCCGCCAGTGTTCTTGGTGGACATGGGTCAGGTGCAGGGCTTGGCTAATCAGCGATCGCGCTTCGTCATAACGACCATAGTGCCGATGGATAGCCCCCAATCCGGCGAAGATATCAAAATTTTCCAGATCGACCCGCTCTGCTAAAGACTGGGCTTCGAGTAACAGTGCCTCTGCTCGGGGGATATCGCGCCCAATTTCAGCCAGACAGCCTCCGCTGTAGGCCAGGGTTCGAGCTACCACCGCTGGGTTTGCTACGCGACTCGCTGCCGCTGCCTGGAGTGAATAGCGATGCACACCGTCAAAGTCACTTTGGTTAAACTGCACGATAATTAGGGCTTCCAGGGCGTTGGTCTCCGCCTCGGGAAGCTGCTGGGCCTGGGCATCTTCCACCAACTGCTGGGCTTGGGTCGTCAATTGCGCGGCGGTTTCCCCCTGAACCCCGGCAAGCGCACAGAGGTTCAGCAACTTAGCCTGCCGGGTGATGCGTATCCGGTGGCCGAGTTGCTCAGCCGCTCGAAAGCCTTGACGAGCGTGCTCCACAGCGGCGGTATAGGCAAACAGTTTGAGGGATTGCTCTACCGCCAAGATTGCCATTTCAGCAGCCAGATCAAAGTCTTCCCCTAAAAAAGCATGGTGGGCAACGTCACTGGCAATCGCTTCATCCTGGTTGACTTGTTGGTATAAGTGGTAGGCAATCTGCTGGTGAATCAGTCGCCGCCGGGGCGCTGAAAGCTGTTTGTACACAACCTGACGCACGATGCCGTGGGTAAAGTCGTAACAGCCGCCTAGCTGTCTGGCGGCGTTGGGGCAGATAATGCTTTGCTGCTCCAGTTGTTCAATTGCGCTCAACAGCTGAGCGATAGGCATGTCAGCAATCTGGGCTATCATCGCCGGGGAAAAATTCCGCCCCATCGCCGCGGCCCAGGGCAAAATCCCGCGAGTGCTGTCGTCCAACTGCTGTAGGCGATCGCCAATCAGCGATTCCAGGGTGCTAGCATCTCCAGATTGATATCCCCGCGATCGCGCCAATTCCAATGCGAATAGGGGATTGCCGCCACTATCCACAAACACTTGATTAATTAGCGAAAGAGACAGTTCGGAGGGCACTAAACTTCCCGTACTCCGTAATAAATGACGTGTTTGCTCCCGATCTAGTGGGGATAGTTCAAGGCAATGTAATCGCTGTTCTCGCCGCAGGGCTTTCAAGACATCGGTGATGGCGGCATTAGCCTCCAATTCGCCCGACCGAGCTGTACAGGCAATCTGCATTGGGTGGTGGTGCAACACCCGAATCACGTAGTGGAGCAGTGCTGCCGACGCATCATCCATCCACTGAATGTCGTCGAAGAGCAGCAACAGCGGAGATTGGTCGGCCCATTGTAATAGTGATCGCACCACCGCATCAAATAGATGACTGGGGTCGGGTAAGGTTTGGGATGGATGCCCCAATTCCGGCATTAGAAACCCTAATTCAGTCGGTAAATTTGGGATAGATACAATGTCGCTAGACCGCAGTGCATCGATCCACATACCGTAGGGACGCATCATCTCCGCAGCAAATCCGCAGCCCCAAAGCAACCGCACGTCAGCTGTTTGCAACTTAGTGTATAACTCTTCCAGTAGCCGGGTTTTCCCAATTCCGGGTTCCCCTTGCAGTAACAGCATGGGTGTAGCTCTGGTCTTGCCCTGAGAAGGTTTTGCAGACTGCTGGGTACCTGTCAGGAGTGGCTCTCCCCACTGTTGGATGGTGTCCCACTCTGCTTCCCGGCCCACCAGAGGTGTACTCGCCATCGAAGGATTAAGCGTAACAACCGGTAGCGCTACGGGTTGAGGCGTAGATGGGGGTTGAGTCGGTGTGAGCAGGGCTTCGTCTTCGTGCAGCAATTGCTCATAGAGCTGTCGTGTCGCTGCCCCTGGATCCACGCCTAACTCATCTTGCAGGATGGTCATGCACTGGTGATAGGTCTGGAGGGCACCTGCGCGATCGCCCACCCCATGCTGCAGTCGCATGAGGGTGCAATAGACCGCCTCATTGAGATTATCCAGGCGGACTAACTGTTGAGCATAGGTGTTAGCAGTGGAGTAATCCTGTTGGTTTTCTAGGAGCTGTATTAGCTGCTCCAGCGATCGCTGATAAAGCTGCCGTAATCGTTCCCGCTCTGGGGTCAGCCATTCGTCCTCACAATCCGGTAAGAGATCGCCCTGATAAAGCTGAATTGCTTGTTCCCAGTGGGTTTGACGAACCACATTATCCGTTGATTGCTCGGCGGTATTGATGGCTGCTTCGAACGCTGCGACATCTGACTGACAGTCCTCACTTGACAACCAATGCAGCGATTTCGTGCCGGTTTTCAACAGCGTTTCCACATTCGGCAGCGATCGCCGCAAATGGCTTAAGGCTTTCCTCAGGTTGGTTCGCGCCTGGGCGTCAGTAGACTCAGGCCAGAGGTGAAAGGCAACGCGCTGGCGGGGTTGGGGCGTAGCATGATGGAGGGCAAGATAGGCAAGCAAAAGCTGAGCTCGCCCCTGAGTCAAATCCGTCAGGGGGCGATCACCATAGGTGAGGGAAAATCCTCCCAAGAGCCGGATGTGTAGAACTTGAGCCACTGTCTGTACCATTCCTACTGCCCTTTGTAGAGCGATCCTACCGTTCTGATAAAGCTAGGCGCCGCGCCGCACCGTGCCACGTCGTTTGTACCCATTTCCTTTTCACCTGCGATCGCGATTTGACAGTTTTTCATAGATCTAGAACATCTCTTTTTCCTTAACGACATCCATCGATTAGCTGCACACTCTGAGCAAGTAGGGTATCGCAAAATCGAGAAGTTCTAGGGATGTTTAATCCACACGCATATCCTTGATTGATGGAGATATTTGTTTACATGCGTCGCTTACTAAGCCGTCCGATGCAGCACAGGGTTAGATCTACAAAGGCATGGCAGCAGTCAATTAAAAATATTGATGGGTATTGTCTTACATAAGGTCAGTGTGTTGCCCAGCCTAAGGCCCTATATTGGTGGTGGATGGTGTCTGCTCTGCGAGATCCAATGATCAAGCTTTATTAGGATTAGGTTTCTATGATGAGTACCCAGCTATCTGATACTTTGGGAAGATTACAAGCCAGAATCTATTGGCTACATGATGCAGAAAAGTTTGATGAGTTAGCCAGTACTGCAAGCAAAATCTACCAGCTTTTAGGGCATCCTGAATCATTAAGCGATCAAGTGGGTAGCTTTATCTCTGAGGCTTATCGAATATCTGATGATGCTCAGATCGCAAGATTTGCCGATGATCCACAAAAGGAATTAAAGCACTATGCTGAGGTTCAGATTCAATTAGAGGAAGTAGTGAAACTACTAAATTTGCCTATTGAGATAGCAGCGTATCAAGTTCAATGGTGGATGCTTTCTAGACACAAGAAAATCTTTGCAGCCATAGGCTATATCCTTAAGCAACATGATCAATTATCAGTTTTGGCTAAGGCTAAGCTAGCTTATTACTCGTTTCAAATAGGTTTAGGCCATAATCAGAGAAAATTAGCTAAGTGTGAGAAGTATGCAATCTATTATTGGGATCTACTTCTACAATCAAAAGAGGCTCTTTATCCCTATATTGGTTGATGGCTTAATGAGAATCAAAAAGAGGCATAACGGCAGAGTTAAGCGACAACAAGTAATGCTGAAACGAATCGCAAAGACTCTGTTTGTCGCGCTAATACTGTTTTATGCTGTGGCATCTAATCGATAGATATCCATCTCAACGCCATAGAATATTGTTGCTATTTCGTATCTCATGCCTACCCTTTAAAGTACCCTGACGAATGCTATGTTTGCTCGCTCCACAATTCCAAGGATATATAGAAACCTAAGTTTATTAAATCCATATTGAATTGTTGCTGACGCCGCTTCAGTAGCTAGTTCCAGATTCCAAAACTTGGGATCTAATCGATAGCCAAGCTGTCGCTCATCTACGTCATAAACTTGCTCTACTGCGATTCCACAATAGCCAATCAATTCGTTGGTTTCCTTGAAAATAACAGCCCACTTTCCAAATCCAGATTTTTTGTGTAAAGCAATAAAATCGTCTATCTTCACTTGTGTTTGTGAAGTCGATAGAATTCCAGCAGGAGAGAATTCCATGACTTTTAGATTTACAAGAATTGGTGCAAGTTGATGGACATTTTGCTGCTGAAAGTCTCTCAGAATTAAATGTTTTGTTTCTAACCAAACCATAATTAAAAATTAGCTGTGGTTCAGTTCCATCAAGGAAAGTTTCTCCCCAGAGTAAAGCCACTTCTCAAAATTTACTTTACAGCGCTTCCATTCTTTATCTGTCATTGCGAACCAATCTGTATCTCGACTTTTGCCACGCACAAGCATATGCTGGCGAAATCGACCCTCATAAATAAACCCCATTCTGGTAGCTGTGGTTCGACTCGCGTGGTTTAGAGCATCACATTTCCACTCAACTCAACGATAAGCCTGTTGTTCGAACAGATACTGGAGCAGCAAAAACTGAGATTCGGTATTGACTTTGCTTTTATGAACATTGGGAGTAAACCAGACATGACCAATTTCCGCACGTCCGTGATTCGGCGCGATCGCCAGTAATGCCACAACTCCAACCTGAGTATTTGTTGAGTTCTCGAAAACTGTCCAAGTCAACGGATCAGATTTACCAATCATCTCCTTTTCCATCCAATCTTTCATTGCGGAAAGATTATTAAATGGACCATAAAATAAGTAACTCCAAACAGCTTCCTTTTCATGACTTCCGTGTGATGCGGCGTACAGAGCTGCCACATCCCTGTTTGGAATAAGGGGTTTGAGGGTTACATATTGGCCACTAATTTGAAGCAGTTCAGGTGATTGCCAAGTTCGCTGCTGCATAATTTATCAATGCCTCGCCAATCGATAATTTTACTCTTGCCAGAAACTTCATGAACAAACATTAACCGAGCCTGAACAAGCAGCTTGAAAACTGCTGCCTTAAGGGAAGTCAAGTAGTATACCAGTAAAGGTAAGCGGCGTTAACTATCTTGACAAAGAAGCCTTATCAATAACGTTTACCAGATTATGTGATCATTACTAATATTACTAAGCGCGATAGCATTCGTAATTTAGTAGCAAGAAAAAAAGTTCAATCTGATAGATTGAAAGCATGATTAGGCGACCCCACAATATCCGTCTGTAAGCAAAACAAATCGCCCGCATAAAAGCCTTTTTGAATCTCGGATTGGCTTAATCCAACAGCAGCCGTTGTGATCCACAAATCCGTCAAATCTGGCCCACCAAACGTGCAAGAGGTAGGACGCTGAGCTGGAATCGGTATCCGCATCAGTTCTTGACCTTGGGGATTAAAGCGAATTACACACCAGCCATCCCACATCGCAGACCAGATGCAGCCTTCAGCATCAATGGTTAAACCGTCAGGAAAAAAAGACTCTGAGGTGAGATCAATTAACACGCGGCGATCGCGAATTTGGCCGCTATCGAGATCAAAATCGTAGGCGTAGATTTTTTGGGCAGGGCTATCGGTCAAATAAAATGTCGTGTCGTCTGGACTCCAACCCAACCCATTTGAAATCGAGAGCCCCGTTTCCATCACCCGCAAAGATCCATCTGGGTCGTAGCGATAAAGTTTCGCTTTCGGCTCCTCATTGTTGTTCATTGACCCGATCCAAAGTCGCCCACGGCGATCGCATTTGAGGTCATTCAAACGGTTATCTGGCTGATCAGATTCCAGATCGATGAGGAAAGTTAAGCGTTGAGTCGGCAAATGTAAACGAGACAGGCCATCCCGTTGCGCTAGCACTAGGTTTTCGGCATCAATTAGGGCTAACCCCGTGACTAAATCCTCAAATTCCCAAAAGGTATCTTGTTGAGTAGCCAGATCAAACTTGTGCAGTCGGTGATTATAAATATCAACCCAAAAAAGCCGCTGCTGTTGGTGATCCCAAATTGGCCCCTCACCCAGCCTTGCCCGAGCGTACAACATATTTTTGATAGGGGTTGGAGACTTACACATGGGATCAAAATCACACCTCATTAGGTCTGCAAGGCTGCATTCTCTGAACGACTATGCACTTTGGCGCTAAAGCGTTTCGCGCAGCTGCTGGCAATCCAAAACCTAAAATCGTAGCCCCTCTGGGGCGGCTAAGCCAACGACTGAGCGGTTCGGCTGAGCTCACCGTCGAAGCCTCACGCCGAAGTCTAAAATCCAAAACTCAGCTCCTCTAACCACTATCGCCTTGTGGTAGAAAAATTCTCAAACCAGCCTTTGCGCCAAAAGTAAACAATTAGTCCGCCCGTGATCGCAATCATCAATGCCCAACAGAGGGGATAGCCCCAATACCAGTTCAGTTCTGGCATATTCCAGGGAGAACTTTGGGGATTAAAATTCATGCCGTAAAGGCCAGCAATAAACGTTAGCGGAATGAAAATGGTCGAAATCACAGTCAACAGCTTCATGACCTCATTCATCCGGTTGCTGACGGAGGACAAATACACATCCATCAAACTAGAGGCCAGTTCTCGGTAAGTTTCTAAAATGTCGAGAATCTGAATCACGTGGTCATAGCAGTCTTGAAAATAGATCCGAACTTCTGGACTGACGCAGTTGCTGGTGTCGCGGATCAAGCTATTAATGGCACTCCGCTGGGGCCAAATGGCGCGACGCATGGCCATTAATTCTCGCCGTAGATCGTGAATCTTTTCGATGGTTTTACGGGTGGGATTTGCCACCACTTCATCTTCTAGGGCTTCGATATATTCACCATATTCTTCTAACACTGGGAAAAAGCCGTCAATCACTGAATCAATCAGGGCATAGGCTAAATAATCTGCTCCTTGAGTCCGAATAGTGTGGCCCCAAGATAAAGCTGACCTGTTCATTAAAAAATCCCCGCCCCTTGGATTTGAGCATCACCATCCGCATGATGATCAGCAAATGATCCTGAAATTGTTCGACCTTGGGACGCTGGGGCACATTGACCACATCTTCTAACACCAGCGGATGGAGCTTAAAAATATCCCCCAAGCTGCGCATTACAGGTTCACTGCCCAACCCCTGCACATCCAACCAAGATACAGACTCGGTATCGAGGTAGGAGACACAATCCTGGGGCAAGGCCAATTCGACTCGAACCGCCGTGTCGGCACCGTAGTCGATCAGCACCAGTTCGGGTACCGGGGCATCGTCTTCAATGGTCAGCGTGCCGGGGGTGCTGCCCTGCTGATCATAGTGATAGTCGAAATAATCATCGTCATCTTCAACTGCTCCATCTGGGGCGGGAAGGGTTGCAAAGGTCGGAAACGGGAAGGGAGGAATCTCGCTGTTATAGCTCCCTGGGGACGAGCTTTGTCGATCGCGCCCCTGCTTAAAACGAGACTCTGGGTTACCCATAATTGATGTTGCTAACGGTCTACGCTGTGATCTTAGTGCGTTGATGGGCTGTCGTCAGGCGATCGCAGCCTATGCTGGGGGGTTTGCTACTGGAGCTTGGGTAACACCCTGAGCTTCGAGGTGAGCGGCAACCCGCAGTGCTTTGGCTTCTTGGTAGGGCGCGGCGATGATTTGAATGCCCACAGGGAGCTGGCGTGGGCGGTGAACCGGCACCGAAATAATCGGTAGGCCAATAAAGGATAGGGGTTGGGTGTAGAGGCCCAGGTTGGGCCGTAGGGGTAAGGCTTCGCCGTCGATTGTCAATACGGTTTGCTCAAGGGTGGGGGCAACACAGGGAACCGTCGGGGCCAAAATAATATCTACCGTTTGAAACAGTTCCCGGACGCGATCGCGATACCAACGCCGGAACCGTTGGGCTTGAATATACCAAGCCGCAGGAATCATCGTACCCGCCAAGAAGCGATCGCGGGTGGCTGGGTCAAAATCCATGGGGCGCTGTTGTAGTCGTTTGAGGTGGAGGTTGCTGCCTTCGCTGGCCGTAATCACATAAGCTGCTGCCCGAGCTCGAGCAGCTTCTGGAATCGTGATTGTTTCATTAGCCCCCAGGGCTTTAGCAACGCCGTGCAGCACTTCAGCTACCTCTGGTGCCATCCCCCGAGCAAAATGATCCGCCGCGATCGCGATTTTTAACCCCTCAACTCCCTTTGATAGTTCAAGTTGCGTTTCCTCCGCAGGTCGCGTGGTGCAGACTGGATCGTGTGGATCTGGCCCTTGTAACACATCAAAAGTAGCGGCAAGATCGCGGACTGAGCGGGCAAAGGGGCCAATATGATCAAAACTGGCCGCAAACAGATAAGCGCCCGCCCGTGACAGTCTGCCATAGGTAGGCTTGAGCCCATAGATTCCGCAGAGGGATGCGGGTACACGAATAGAACCATTCGTATCTGATCCTAGGGTCAACGGCACTAACCCTGCTGCCACCGCTGCTGCTGATCCCCCCGACGATCCCCCCGACATGCGGCTGGAGTCATGGGGATTCGGTGTCGCTCCATAGTGACTGTTGAGGGTGACAAACCCGTAGGCGTATTCATCCATATTCAGCGCCCCTACTAGCACCGCGCCTGCTTGGGTTAGCCGGGCGATCGCGGTAGCATCTCGGGTCGCTGGCGGGTTGGCTTGATTGATTTTTGCCCCTGCTAGCGTTGTCAATGCGGCAATGTCAAACAGATTTTTCACCGCAAACGGAACACCTGCTAACGGCCCAGGATCTTCCCCATGATGAACAGCAGTGTCGATGGCTTTGGCGGCTGCGATCGCCCGGTCGGCAGTGATCGCCGTAAAACAGTTGAGTCGTGCGTTATGGTCTTGGATTTGAGCCAAGGTGGACTCAATGATCACCTCAGCTTTCATGTCACCCTGCTGGACTGCGGTAGCCAGACTCATTGCATCAGGAGGCTGGGTCATGGCTCAAACGTGGGGCCAGCTTCCAGGCTATCTGGCAATGGAAAGTCTAAAACTTTTTGAGCGATCGCCTGAATACTCACTAGATTTTCAATCACACCCGGTTCGGTTTCCTCGCTTAGAGACAGGCTCATCAACTGAGCCATCTGCCTCACATAAATCTGCGCATCAAACTGAGGATCAGCCATGGCCAAACTTTGTTACGTAATGTTTCAATTCAAATTAAACCTGAGATTGACCAAATGCAATGTCAGATTTATCACTAAATATTTTTCTTTGGGAAAAATTTTTTAATCGTGGGCGTTACAACCCACTTTAAGGGTCAAAGAACTTGCAACATTCGACAAAATCCCGAACTAAAACGACACAGGGATAACCCATCGTTCGTCTATGACAGATTACTTAAAACTCATTGTCAATAGAACGAACATAAGGCTACTTGGGTGCTTCTGTTATTGCTCTGGCCAGATTGCCGAATACACCGAGCATTGCTGACGCGCTTAGTCTACAAGACTCCTAAAATAGGAGTGTTTCGACCGCCTGGATGGCTGCTGTATGCTGAGCTGATTTTTGTATCATGCCAATTACAATGATCAATATCCAGGTCTAACAATGACTAAACTATTGACATCATATATCAACAGGGATAGGCTGCTTCAGATGTAGTTTTCATAGGATCTATCCTCAACTGCCATGAAAATCGGGTTTTTGGCGCATTAGATTGCTTGCATAGTCGTGCAAGCAGTCTATTAAATCCATCTCCAGACATCACGCCATGATTGTGTGCATCCCCAAGCTTTTAGCCGCTGAAGAACTCAGTCATCTCAATCAATGCTTGACTAATGCCGAATTTGTAGATGGTAAGTTAACAGCTGGATGGCATGCCAAGCGCGTCAAACAAAATCAACAGTTACCCAAGAACGGCAGTACCGATGCCTTCAAAGCGGTCATCCATAAAGCGCTCAATCGAAATCAGCTGTTTCAGATTCTGGTTAGACCCAAAGTCATTCACTCAATTTTATTCAGCCGCTATCAGGCAGGTATGTCCTACGGACGCCACGTTGACAATGCCTTGATGGGGAGCCCCAATTTTCTCCGATCAGATGTTTCTTTTACAGTGTTTTTGAGTGATCCTGAAGCTTATCAGGGTGGCGATCTGATTATTGAAGCTGCCGATAGCGAAACGCCCTACAAACTAGCTGCAGGTAGCGCCATCGTTTATCCATCAACCACCCTCCACCGAGTCGATCCAGTGGTTAGTGGTGAACGATTGGTAGCCGTAGGCTGGGCACAAAGTTTAGTGCGCGATGCTGACAAGCGCGAGATTTTATTTGACCTGGAAACCGTCAAACGCACCTTATTCGCCCAGCAGGGTAAAACCGATGCGTTTGATTTATTGTCTAAAAGCGTTGCCAATCTACTACGACAGTGGGCAGAGCCATAGGTTGACGATGACGGTGATCTCAATTCTGTGACCCCAATGCTAGGGGATTTGCCAAATCCGATCGTGATACTGGGCCGGGGTTGCGTAAGGATCAACAGCGGCATGATCGTGCCCATGACCATGGTCGTGGTGGTGCCCGTGGCCATGATGATCATGCTCATGGCTATGGGGCTCGCCGTCATCAAGGGCTGCAAGGCGGAATTTACACATTTCACAGTTCATCGCAACTTGGCCCTGCTGGGTTTCAATCTCGCGACGACGTAAAACACCTAGTAGGTGAGGATGAATTCCCATTTCAGGTAGACAACCGATCGAAATATCAGGGAAAGCTGTTTGTTGTTGGGCGGTGATGTCGAAGATTTTTTTGACCAAAACCCCCGTGAATAAAAAGTAGGGCAAAACAACGATGCGTTTGGGGTGATAGAGGCGAGCGCGGCGAAATCCTTCTTCGAGTCGAGGGTGGGTGATGCCGATGAAGCAGGTTTCGACTGTTTGATAGCCGCTACCCTCCCACACCATACGGGCCAATTTGTAGACATCACCGTTAGCATCGGGATCACTAGCGCCTCGCCCGACAAAGAGTAAAATGGTTTCCTCACGGGCGATCGCGTCGGGGTTATAGGCAGGCTGATCGAGTATGGCCAAGCGATCGCGCCACAGCTCTAGAATCTCTGGGGTAATGCCAAAATGGCGACCATAGTGAAATGTCACTTGAGGGTAGCGTTGCCGAGCGCGATCGAGTTCATTGGTTACATCAAATTTGTTGTGCCGCGCTGCAAACAGCAAAATCGGCAACACCGAAATATCGGTAAATCCCTGGGCCACACAGTCAGCCACGCCATCTTGAATCGTCGGTTCAGTCAGTTCCAAAAAACAGGGAATGACTGGGCGAGAGGTATCTAAGGCTTGATAACTTGCTGCAAAATCGAGTAAACGCTGTCGTCCATCTGCATCTCGGCTGCCGTGGCCCACCAGCAGTAGCGGTCGCTGCATCGGCAGTGGCAGTAGCGTTGGGGTGAGCTGGCTTTCAATCTGAGTGAGATGGGTCAGTAAAGGCTCAAAGGCAGCCTCAAAGTTGTCCTGTGGTGTGGGCAATGTTGTGGTCATCGTCTGTCAAACTCCTATCCTGTGCAACGCAGGCTTGAGAGTGAAAAAGACTCCGCCAGGTGTTCTGACTTCGGTAAGACTCGGGGTAACCTCGTGCCTCCGTTACAGTTGCGGCACAGCGCCGGCATTTCACCGGACTTTCCCTGGTCGAAGCCGTTCACAAGTGCTTCGCTATCTTAGCCCACCCTTTTGAGTAGGGATATGCGGGGGATGGGCATGGGGGTAATCATGCCCCATTGAACACATACCAAAACCATGGGATGAAGACAGCAATAGAGTGGGGTAGGATTGATGCGGCTTAGAGATTTGCCAAGTGCTATGCATCAGACATGAAAGGCCAGGCATGGGGTTTCGCCAGCGAGTTGCATTTTATTTAGACGATACGTCCACTGCGATTGGGAAGGGGGTTAACGGTGCGATCGCCTTCTTGATCCTGACTTCAGCAGCATTGTTTGTGGTCGAAACCTATTCCTTGTCCCCTGATGTGCAGCAAATCTTACGCATTGCCGATTGGGGCATTCTGAGTCTATTTACTGTGGAATATGGGCTGCGGCTGTGGTGTGCCAAACATCCGCTACGCTATGGATTGAGCTTTTACGCGATCGCCGACTTAATTGCCATCCTGCCCTTTTTACTCGGATTTCTAGATATTCGCTTTATCCGGCTACTCCGCTGGCTGCGGATTTTGCGCTTGCTCAGGTTTGTAGAAAATCGGGCGCTACTGGGGGCATTAACGGCTGCTGATAGTCTGATCTTTGCCCGCATCATATTTACCCTGATTGCCATCATTTTTATCTATTCTGGTCTGATCTTCCAGATTGAACACGCAGCGAATCCCGAAGGATTTCGGACATTTCTGGATGCAATTTATTTTGCGGTCGTTACCATGACGACAGTGGGGTTTGGGGATGTTACCCCTGTGTCAGAAACGGGGCGCTGGTTGACTGTCCTGATGATTCTCACTGGAATTGCCTTGATTCCGACTCAGATTGGTAACTTGATTCAACAGGCCAGCCTAGTCAATCAGTCAATTCGTAACGACTGTCCCAATTGTGGCTTAGCTGTTCATCAGGGTGATGCCCAGTTTTGTCGCCGCTGTGGCGCTTCCCTGAACCAGCTGCAAAGCCTCAATACACAAACCTCGGATTCATCTCCGTCAGAAGCCAGTGCTCCACCCCCATCAGATTCGGACTCATCTCCCCAGTAAGGTGCTCAGTAAATTCCTCATTGCAAAATCTCTCCTGCAGCTGACTAAGGCTTCCCCCTTGTCCCTGGCTCCTCCCTCCCCTGCTATAAACTGTTCAAGGGATGTAAAATATGCCATCTGTCCCTGAAAAATCGTCGAGGGCGTCTGTGCCGACTGAGTTAATGTGGGCCGTGATTGGTCTGGTTTTGACCATTACAGGAACCTGGTTAGAAGTATTTTTGCCCAATCCACCTTGGGTTTGGGGAGAAGTTGGGCTGCATGCGGTTTCCTTAGGCGTGAGTTTCCAGGTCGGGGCTGTATTGCTCACGGGCTGTTTGGCCGGTAAAAATTCGGCGGCACTGTCGCAAATTGCCTACTTAGCCTTGGGCTTAATCTGGTTTAAAACCTTCGGGTTTCAAGTCTTTACCCAAGGTGGAGGGCTGGGGTATTTGCGAGAACCCACCTTTGGCTATTTGATTGGGTTTGTCCCAGGGGCTTGGTATTGCGGGGTATTAGCTTTTCGTTCAAAACCCACTTTGGAAACCTTGGCATCAGGTTGTCTAGCTGGACTAGGATGGATTCACGCTTGTGGCTTAGCTTACTTAATTTTGGCGTATATCCTGGGTTGGGCTAGCGGGTTTGGAATTAGCTTTTGGCAAGCAGTGCTGGTGTACTCTGTGTTTGTCATTCCGGGGCAACTGGTCGTTGCCTGCGCAGTGTCTGTGATTGCCTGTGTAATGCGGCAGGTGATGTTTTATTAGCAACCTATGAACTTCAAAAATCGCCTATTTTGGCTGGCTGCGTTGATCGGCCTAGTGCTCGATCAGCTGACGAAATTTTGGGTGGTTAACAGTTTTGAACTTACCAGTCCGCCAGAATCCATCGCCCTTTGGCCTGGGGTATTTCACTTCACCTATGTGATCAATACTGGGGCAGCCTTCAGCCTGTTTAGCGAAAATGGGGATTGGCTGAAGTGGCTGTCACTGTTGGTCAGTATCGGACTGGTGGTGATGGGCCTGGTGCTGCGCCTGCCGAATCGTTGGGAACAGGTGGGCTATGGCTGTGTTCTAGGCGGTGCACTGGGTAATGGGATTGACCGTATGTTGGCTGGACAAGTCGTCGATTTTTTAGACTTTCGCTTGATTAATTTCCCAATCTTTAATCTGGCCGATGTTTTCATCAACATCGGCATTGTCTGCTTATTGATCTCGGCTTTTTTTTACTCGGACAACGGCTCGCCCAGTGGTGGACCGCCGCCCAAGCCCAAGCGGATTAACCATGAACGATAGCTGGAGACAAAGTCGATCGCTCATCAATTGGGTACGGGGCAAATATTCCTCAAGGGATGGAGGTCGATATATCTCCAGGCTTATTTGTGCATCTCCTGATTTCTCAGAGAGATGCTGATTTCAACAGCTCCTTAGTAGGGAACTTGATTGCTATAGTTTCCGGGCGGGTTGTACTGGCAGACCAGGAACGTAGCATCAAAGCCTTGGTAAGAACCAATAGCAACACCACAGCCAACTTCAGTCGTATCACGCCAAACTATTTGGGTATAGTGGCCAATCACGCCACCAGTTGAGGCTTGGGAGAAGGGAACACCAGGAATATAGTCAGCTTTCTCAGCTCCCCATTGATCAACGAGAACAGTCAGCGAGGGATTTGAATTCAAGGCTAGATTTTCACCGTAGCCATTGCCTGTGCTGTGCTCAAAGCTACCGGTAGAGGCAAGTTGATCTGCCCACTGCTGAGCGCTGAGTGACAAATCAGCTGACCAAGTTAATGACGACACGCCGACTTCTGAACGGTAGCGGTTGTGAGCGGCTAGCAGTTCATTCACTTGGCTCTGGTTCAAGGCACCCAAACCTTGGGTTGTGGCAACGTTCTCTGGAGGAATAGTTCCAGAGGTACCCGATGGGTTTGCAGCGCCAGCACCTGTATCAGCAGATGCCGTACCACTCTCGTATGCCTGACAGTCAGCCAACCGAACAATCGCAGCTGCGGTGTAAGCTCGGGTTGCGCCCGTATTAGGGGCAAAGGAGTTACCGCGTTCATTCAGCGGACGGGCAACCCCCCCGCACATGCTTGACATCCCTAGCACTGTTCCTTCCGCCCAGTGCCCAGATATATCAGAAAAGTCAAAGTTAGGGGCACCACTACTACCTTCGCCTCCGCGCCAAACGTGAGCGTTAGAGAGCATGGCCATCAGTTCAGCTCGGGTTACCGTGGCGGCGGGGTCAAAGCGACCACTGCCCCGACCCGCCACAATGCCATTTTCAGCCGCAAAGGCAATTTTGGCTTCGCTCCAGCGATCTCTGGGCACATCGCGGAAGGGATTAGAAACACCGGCTAAGTCAGCATCGGTGACGTCCAGGTAGGACAGAATAATCGAAACGGCTTGTTCACGGGTGACTGTGTTGTTGGGCCGGAAGGTGCCATCACCAGGGCCAGCAATAAAGCCCAATTGGGCAGCTTTGATGATTTCTGCCTCATAGAGGTTGCCGCCAATGTCTGAAAAGGCAACAGCTTGGGCAACTTCCACTGGCGAGCCTTGGGATTCGGATATCGAGGACTGACTCAGGCTAGGGGTAGCGGTGCCTGCCCACATTCCAATTGTGAGAGATAGGGCAGTGCTAGTCGTTATGTGACGTACCAATCGAGAATCAAACATCGTTGACTTTAGTTTCCTTGGATATTTCAAAGACAAGAATTTGACAGAAAAATGAAGAATTTGCTAGGAAGTTAAACACATACAGGGAAAAACAAGATTTACAACCCAAAATAGAGATTTTGAGCCTAAAAATAAGTTTTATAGCGTAAATCAAGGTTTCGAAGAACATCAGACTTGCGCTTTACGGATATTATCCAGCGTCTTCGCGAAAATCATGATCCCTTTCATATCAAATGATCAAAGATGGGGGTAATTATGTGAATTTGCAGATGAGGATATGACGTCAGCCCTGCGTGACGGCAATCTGGCCATCTGAAGAGATAAGACGATCAAGACGGGATAATGAGCCAGTGGCCTTTGCGGAAATTATCAAAAGCCGGTGTAGCTGTGGTAAATGGCGTGCCAAGCATTCATGGGCCAGTCTATGGATAAGCAAAGAATTTTGGGGTGGAGTGTACGGCTGTTGCAAGTCATGACGATCGCAGCCTGCCTCTATCTCGCCATACAGTTTAGAACGCCGCCACTGGCCAGTGTCCGTTCAGTCCTGGTCTGGGTGATTCCCGTTATGTTCTTAACGATCGCAGCGGCAGATATGTTCTCTCAGCGATCGCGTCCAATGGCCGCCGCCGCTCACTTTGGCCTGTCTTGGCTGATGTTGGTGCTGTGTGCGGCAGGGCTAACGATTTTCACGGTGCAGCAGGGACAGTTTCTGGCGACAAAATACTTTGTGCTAAGTCAATCGCCTGAAACGCTAGAGCGTTTGGGGGCTCATTTGGTTGTGGGCTATCGACGGCAGCATGAAATCGATCGATTAATTGAGAAACGGGCGATCGCTGGAGTTTTTCTAACCGCTCGTAATCTGCGGGGTAAATCCTACAGTGGAATTCAGCAGTCCATTGCCCATCTACAAACCCTGCGTCAAGCCAGTGGTCTTACCCCCTTGTGGGTTGCTGCTGACCAAGAAGGCGGGATTGTGTCTCGGTTATCGCCACCTTTAACCCTGCTACCGCCGCTATCTGAAACCATTGCTGATAAGGATGAGACAGAACGTCAAACAGCTGTGCAGGCGTATGCGACAGTGCACGGGCAGGAGCTGGCTGATTTGGGGGTCAACCTCAACTTTGCCCCCGTGGTCGATCTCAATAAAGGACAACTCAACCCAGACGATCGGCTATCGCAAATTTTCCGACGGGCGATCGCCTCAGACGGTAACACCGTGGCGGCTGTTGCCCAAACCTACTGCCAAACCCTGGCCGACTATGGTGTTCGCTGCACCCTCAAACATTTTCCAGGGTTGGGTCGAGTCGTGAATGACACCCACTTGAGCGCAGCTGAACTCACCACCCCCATCGATGTGCTCAATCAAGCAGATTGGTTGCCTTTTCGCCCAGACCGGATGGCTATGGGGGCATTTACAATGTTGGGCCATGCCACCCTCACCCAGATTGATCCCGACCATCCGGCATCATTTTCGCCCGCTGTGGTTCAACAGTTATTGCGTCAGGGTTGGCAGCATACTGGCGTCTTCATCACCGATGACTTTAGTATGGGAGCGGTTTATGACAGTGCGGACGGCGTGACTGGGGCCGCCCTTAAAGCCCTCAATGGCGGCGTCGATTTGCTCCTACTGTCTTACGATCCTGACTTGTATTACATCGTCATGGCTGGGTTACTCCGAGCTGATCAAAACCGTCAATTAGACGGGGTGCAATTAGATATCAGCCGCGATCGCCTCCGCCAAAATCAGGCTCAGCTGGCCGCCGCCGCTCACTCCAGTACAGAGGCGATTAATCGCGTCTCCCCCAACCCCACATTGTCACTAAAATAGGTCACTATGACCTCACCTAAACCCCCCAAACCCCAACGGACTTTTCTGGGCACCATTACCCAGGCATTCCAAAATGTGCAAGCCAGAGTGGATTTCTCCAAACTGGCGCTAAAGAAGGGTGCCCGCGTGGCCGAATTCCAAGTTGAAACGGGTGGACAGCGGGAGGTTTTTCCCCTGGTAGGCGAACACTACCTAATTGGCCGCAGTTCTCAATCCAGCGATATTGTGATTCGCAATCCCCTGGTCAGCCAGGTGCATGCTGCGATGACTCGCGATCCAAATCGCCCCGGCAAGCCTTTTGTGCTCAAAGACAAAAATTCCACTAACGGTGTTTATGTGGGTAAGCGCAAGGTCTCCCATTGGGTTTGCCAGCATGGCGATGTCATCACTCTGGGGCCTGCCGAACTTAGCGACGTGGTCACGGTTCGCTATGTCGATCCACCGCCGTGGTATGTGAAATCAGCACGCTATGGTCTCTACGGGTTCACGGGGGCCACGGCCCTAATTGCCCTTTGGATTGTCGGCATAGAGTGGCCCAAAGTCCGGGTGCGCCCCCTCCCTGAGTCGGTGCAAGGCCCAGTCATCATTTATGCAGAAGAAAACGGCAACCCCGTTTCCCTCAGGCCTGAAGAAACCCAGGCCCACCTAGAGAAGGCGAGCTTGTCTGAATTTTCACCCTATCTTCCCAATGCAGTGATTGCCTCAGAAGATACCCGCTTTCACTGGCATTTAGGCGTTGACCCGTTAGGCATTTTAAGGGCCTTGATCACCAACATTCGCGGGGGGGAAATTCGCCAAGGGGGTAGTACGGTCACTCAGCAGTTGGCCCGCAGCATCCACCGCGAATATGTTGGCACCGAAGATTCAGCCAGCCGCAAGATTCGAGAAGCAATCGTTGCCCTCAAGCTAGAAACCTTTTACAGCAAAGATTTTCTACTGCTGACCTATCTCAACCGGGTCTACATGGGGAGCAACTTGTACGGTTTTGAAGATGCAGCCCTGTTTTATTTCGACAAATCAGCCCAGGATTTGACGCTGTCAGAAGCCGCTACGCTAGTGGGGATTTTACCAGCCCCGAATGCGTTCAATCCGGTGCAAAACTACGACGCCGCGGTTAGATATCGCAACCGTATTCTTGAGCGCATGGCCGCGTTGGGAATGGTTAGCAAAGAAGAGGCCCGGCGAGCCCGGCGATCGCGGATTGAAATTAGCCCCACGGCCCGTGAACAACTGCGCAGTACCCGCGCCCCCTACTTTTATAGCTATGTGTTTCAAGAACTTGATCAGGTCTTGGGCACAGAGCTCGCCCGCGAAGGCAACTTTATCGTCCAAACCAGCCTTGATTTAGATCTCCAAACCACCGCTGAAACTTCACTACAAGGCTACATCGGTAGCGCTGGGGGCTCGGCAGGCTTTTCCCAAGGGGCTTTAGTGACCCTAGATGTCACCGATGGGTCTATTCAAGCCCTAGTGGGCGGTGCCGACTATCAAGAAAGTCAATTTAATCGCGTCAGCCAAGCCATACGCCAGCCTGGATCGACGTTTAAGCTCTTTGCCTATGCCAGTGCTTTAGAGCAGGGCATTTCACCCGGACAAACCTACAGTTGCGATACCTTGACCTGGCAAGGACAACGGTTTCGAGGCTGCCGCTCCGGTGGCGGTAGCCTGGATATGTATGCCGGGATGGCCCGGTCTGAAAATGTTGTGGCGCTCCGCATTGCCCAAGATGCAGGATTAAACAATATCGTGCAAACAGCCCAGCGTTTGGGCATTGAGTCGGAGCTTGATCCTGTACCCGGGCTGGTGCTGGGGCAAAGCGAAGTCACCCCGTTAGAAATTACCGGCGCCTATGCTGCCGTAGTTAACGACGGTGTGTGGAATCGTCCCCACGGCATTTTGCGGGTACTCGACAGTAGCGCCTGTGAAGATGTCAATCAGACAGAAACCTGCCATGTCATTTATGAATTTGGTCAAGCTGGGGATGCCCAACAGACCGCCATTTCACCCGGAGTAGCCAACACGCTGGTGGGATTACTGCAGGGCGTCATTCAGGGCGGTACTGGGCGCAACGCCTACCTCGGCCTGGGAGAAGGCGGCAAAACAGGCACCACCAACGACAATAAAGACCTTTGGTTCATTGGCTTTGTGCCGCGTAATCAGTTGTTAACTGGCATCTGGTTGGGCAATGATGATAATACCCCCACCAACGGCAGCAGTGCTCAGGCGGCTCAACTGTGGGGGAATTATATGGGGCAGGTGAGTCGGTAAGCGCAGCGCTACCGCCGCCGAATCTTGCTAATCAACTTGCGAGAAAATCTCAGATTTAAGTCGCTGTTATCGGCCCAATCTTGCAAGATACGGAGGAAAAGCTGTCGATCTTGGGTTTGGAGCACAGCGGTTTGATCGGCGGTTTCAATCACATAGGGATAGCCACTGCCGATGATCACTTCTGCCCGTACCCAGTTGAGAATTTGCTCTAATCGACCCGTTTCATAAATCCATAGGGGAAGTTCCAGCCTGGCAGGGGGATGATCTTGGTTGGTTTTGAGGTAAGTAAAGGTAATTTGATCTTTGTAATCGCCATAGTGCTGCAAGATGCCAGATCGGCAGCAGCGATAGAGCGGGGTACGGTCGCCCCAGCCCTGTTTCATCAAGCTGTTCATAACCTGAGCGTCGTGTAGACCGGGTGCTTCTGGCAAACCTGCGATCGCTTGTAAAAAACTCACCAAATCTCGCGCCCGAGATGTATCCACATATCCGACCAGTGGCACCCGGTGGCGATCGCTGGCGGTGATCAATCGCTGTAGGCAGTCCACATAAAACCGCTGACTCTCAGCATCAAAAGCTTCGGCAAAGGTCGCGATCAGGGAACCATCAAAAAACACCAGGGTGCGATCGCACCCGGCATGGTCTTCGATATACCGCACCAGTCGAGCCGTTTCCATTTCAAACCGCTTCATGTTGACCCGTCGATCGAGCAAATCGCGACCATCGCGGTCATCGGCCCAATCGGCAGGGGTCATCAGTTCCATCTCGATATCTTTGGCATAGGTGCCCGCTTCAGTATGATGATTTTCATACCAGCCCACCTGCACCAGGGCCACCAGCAACGAGAGATCTTTACTGGGAAAAATCTGCGACCCATCGACAGCAAAGGTCGTCACCCCGCCGAGCTGATCTCGCACCCAGCGATGGCTTGCGTCTCGACTGTGCCAAGCCAAACCAAAAGGCACAATTCCGTTTTGACTTTGCTCAAGCGCCTCCAACGGCATTGCACCGCAATCGTGAGGGAGACGCTGCAAACGCGTTTTTAGTTCTTTAGGCGATCGCTGAACCAGATCTTTTAACGCATTGCGATATTGCTGCAACAGATATCGCGCTTCCTGGTTAAAGGTTTTGAACTGGTCAACCTTGGCCTCCAGTTGTTGACGAATTTCAAAGGGCTTTAGCGGCATGGCAACGCAAACCAATCAAAGGAACAGTACTTGAGTCAAGCCAAGTATGGTTGAAAAGATAATTCAAGTGTACTAAGAAAAGGCAATTCAAGTGTACTGATTTATTGTCAAAGATCCTCCACAGAAATCATTTAGAAAAGTCTTTCCGCGCAATTGAACTTAACGTCGCGAGGTATGGTTATGTGAATGAGTGTTGCATTTCGGTTACATATTCAAGCCACACTAAAATCCACTGAAACCACCGTGATACGATGCACTTCGTAGCTTAGTATCAAGACGGAGAGAAGCCCTTGTCACTTCGGGTTGCGGTGGTTGGATCCGGTCCAGCAGGCTCCTCAGCTGCTGAGACGTTAGCAAAAGCAGGTATCGAAACCTATTTATTTGAGCGTAAGTTAGATAACGCTAAACCTTGCGGTGGTGCGATTCCACTGTGCATGGTAGATGAATTTGATCTGCCGCCAGAGATCATTGATCGCCAAGTGCGCAAGATGAAGATGATCTCGCCCTCCAATATCGAGGTTAATATCGGCAGCACGCTCAAAGAGGGTGAGTACATTGGTATGTGCCGCCGTGAGGTCTTGGATGGCTTTCTGCGCGATCGCGCCGCTAAATTGGGTGCTCAGCTGATCAACGGCACGGTTCATAAGCTTGAAATTCCAAGCAACAACAAAGATCCCTACACCCTGCACTACGCTGACCACAGCAACGGTAGCTTACAGGGTGAGGCGAAGACGCTACAAGTCGATCTGGTCATTGGTGCAGATGGGGCTAACTCCCGTGTGGCTCGGGCGATTGATGCGGGTGACTACAATTACGCGATCGCATTCCAAGAGCGTATTCGTTTGCCCGAAGACAAGATGGCCTATTACGAAGATCTGGCTGAAATGTATGTGGGCGATGATGTTTCCCCCGACTTTTATGCCTGGGTTTTCCCCAAATATGACCACGTTGCGGTTGGCACTGGGACTATGCGGGTGAATCAAGCCAAGATTAAACAGCTTCAAGCTGGCATTCGAGCCAGAGCCGCTAAGCGCCTAGAAGGCGGCGAAATCATCAAGGTAGAAGCTCACCCTATCCCGGAACATCCCCGACCCAGACGGGTTGTAGGTCGTGTCGCACTCGTCGGCGATGCTGCGGGCACGGTGACGAAATCCTCTGGAGAAGGGATTTACTTTGCGGCTAAATCTGCCCGCATGTGCGCTGAAGCCATTGTTGAGTTTTCCGAACAGGGGCAGCGTGTCCCCACCGAGGCAGACCTCAAAGTTTATCTCAAGCGTTGGGATAAGCAATACGGAATCACCTACAAAGTGCTAGACCTGTTGCAAACCGTCTTCTATCGGTCTGATGCGACCCGAGAAGCGTTTGTTGAAATGTGCGCCGATATGGACGTGCAAAAACTGACCTTCGATAGCTATCTCTACAAAACCGTAGTTCCCGCTAACCCGCTGGTACAGCTTAAAATTACCGCTAAAACCCTAGGAAGCTTGATTAGGGGGAATGCCCTAGCCCCCTAAGTCTGCCTGCCTGTTCATAGCGCAATAAACCGCCCAGGATTGAACTCCATGGGCGGTTTTGATTTTTAGTAAGGGTTTTTCCTTGGCTACCTAGGAAGCAACTTCTGCCGGGGTTGACTGGAGCTGTTCCCGAGTGGGTAACTCTAAACAGTAGCCTGCGCCGTAGACCGTCTTAATATACTTCGGATGACGAGGGTCGGGTTCTAACTTAGTTCGTAAGTGTCTGACGTGGACGCGAATAGTTTCAATATCGTCTGTCGGTTCGTAACCCCAAACTTCCTTCAGAATTTCAGGGGGAGAGACGGTTTGCCCATGGCGTTGCAATAAGCAGTGCAGTAGTTCGAATTCTAAATGGGTCAGCTTAACCGTCTCATCAAACCAGATTGCTTCAAACCGTTCTGGAATCAGTGTCAGTGGCCCATAGTTAAGAATTTCACTATGCTTTGCAGCTTGGGGAATGCGGTCGGTGCGTCTCAAGAGTGCTCTAACCCGAGCAAGCATTTCTTCTAGCTCGAAAGGTTTGGTGAGATAGTCATCGGCACCGGCATTGAAGCCATCTACCTTATCTTGGGTTTGCCCCAGAGCCGTGAGCATCAGCACAGGAATTTCAGCCGTACGACTGTCGCGCCGGACTCTCTGGCAAACGGTAAGCCCATCAACCCGAGGTAGCATCAAATCCAACATGATTAAATCAGGCAGTAGCTGGACTGCTAAAGCCTGCCCCTTAATGCCGTCTGGGGCTTGACTGACATCATAGCCAGCCATTTCAAGGTTGACCGCTACCAGGTCGGAAATGGAAGGATCGTCGTCAATAACAAGTATTCGAGGCATTGCTTTAAACGGGATTAACTATGGGAATCTATAAAAATTTGGATCTCATCGGGAGACCACTGCTGCACCTAACATGAAATCCTGTTTAGGAATTAAAATTTTCCTAAACACATTATAAGGGACACTCCTGCTTTGTCTTTAGTCAGGGTTGTTACACGACTCGACTTTAATTTTTTCTTTAGATTATCCTGAAACGTCCCTGGACTCTGCTGGACATTGTTTATGTCTGCTGCCTTCACCAAAAATTAAGGCGATTTCTAGCTAGGACTGTACCTGCCCAATTCTTATGACAATGAGAATTGGGCAGAACAACTAGAACCTTTCGCAGGCTTGTTGCCCTAAATATCGGGTGTATTAAACTCCCCAGGTAGGATTCGAACCTACGACCAATCGGTTAACAGCCGACCGCTCTACCACTGAGCTACTGAGGAATGCGGATCCCATATTAGCTATAAGCTTAACGCTTTGGCAAGTCCTTCGAGCAGCTTTTGTGTTTGAAAAGCATAGCTACTTATTTTCAACGTTTTTTGATTGTCAGCTTTCTCAGTCTATGCGTTGAGAATTTAAGGATCGAGCCCCATCCGCAATCTGTCGAGCTGTTCCTGGACTTTGGGGTCTAGCGTATTTGCTAAGAGTCGTTTCGTTGATTGCTTCTGGGTTCGTTGTCGTTGCTTCACGCCTTGAACAGAAACCTGAACATCCATAGCGAGTTGCTTGGCTGACATCCACTCTGCGCCATAGCCCACTACTGTTAACTGTTGGGCACGATCAGAGGTGGCAACAATGAGTCGATGGGTAAATTTGCGCGCATTGTTGCGAAACTGCGCACAGACTTTTTCAATGTAGGTATCGGCAGTTTGACCAAAAGCAGTGTAGTGTACTCGCAGATTTTGGGTAATCACAGTTTGATTGCTGGGGGTCTGTTGAGAATAGGCATCAAAGACAAGATGAGTCTCAAAGCCCTTAAAAGCGCTGTAGTTGACTAAAGTTTCTACCAAATCTGAACGGGCTTGATCGAGTCCACCCTTAGCCTGGGACTGTGCCAAGTTTGGCCAGGCCCCAATCATGTTGTATCCATCGACGAGCAGCAGGGCTTCAGATGAAGGTGATGAAGGCATGGCGACTGGCTTGCTGCTGGAGTGGTTACTGCTTGGAATTAAAAAGCTGATGTTTGAGGCGTTGTGGATCGCCCTGATCAATCACGCGACCTTGATCAAGTAAAAAAGCGCGATCGCAGTAGTCAAGTTCGATCAGCCGATGGGTTACCCATAGGGCTGTCAGCCCCCAGTCCTTAACCAATCGCTGCACTTGTGCTACCAAGTCTAACTGGCTGTCTGGATCTAACAGGGCAGTGGGTTCATCCAATAGCAGAATGTTGCAATGCCGCGCGATTGCCCCGGCAATCGCTACTCGTTGCTTTTGGCCTCCACTTAGGGCGTAAATAGGACGCCGCTGCAACTTCTCTAAATTGACCGCTGATAGAGCCTCCCCAACGCGCTGTCGTACCTGAGTATAGGTGAGCCGTTCTGATACTAAGCCAAAGGCCACATCTGCCCCAACGGTAGGCATCACCAACTGATGATCGGGATTTTGAAACACAAAGCCCACTGAACCCTGCATCTGAATTGTGCCCGTTTGGGGTTTGAGCAATCGAGCCAGGAGGCGCAGTAAGGTAGATTTGCCGCTGCCATTGGTGCCTAGCAGCATGCAGAACTCTCCGGGCTGCACTGTCAACGAACATCGAGATAGGACGGTCTCCTCAGAAGGCCACTTAAAGCTAAGATCCTCAATCGCGATCGCGGGCGCTGCGCCTCCAGCCATAACCTTTGAACCTAATGATTATTCGTTAACCATGCTGAAGAAGCCCGGGGGTTTACCCGAGGCTGCCGATGTGCCCGATTTCTCATAAATCTGGACTGCGGCAATCTGGTTTGAAAGCAGCGCAATCTTCTTCTCATTTTGCTGATCGCACGCCAACTCCAACATCTCTGGGCTTTTCGTTCTCATCGCTTCTAGCAGAGACTTATAGAGGGCTTGCGCTGCTGAGGCTTCTTTCTTTTGCACCGAGAGGGTCAATGGCGTGTTCTGTAGCGTAACGTCAATAGTAAACATGGTTTTCAGCAATCTCACAGATCCCTTGGACTATAACATTCTAAAAATCTTCTTAACTTTTTAACAGCTTCAGAAACCTCTGCCAATGCTGACTTACATTGATTTGTCTGGGCTGAGCTGCCTTGAGTCAAAGATGACTTCTCAGAAAGTATCCCTATAATAAGAAATACGGTAAAGAAAAGTAAACACAGTGTCTTACTTATTGATCCTTTCGGACCGATGGGTTGGGTAGCTGTTTAGCTTCCGTCATTATCTAAATATAGTTAACTCATTTGGAGAACCGCGCTATGACCATAGCAATGGGACGTGCGCAAGCCAATCGTGGATGGTTCGACGCCGTCGACGACTGGCTCAAGCGTGACCGATTCGTCTTCATCGGCTGGTCTGGTCTACTGTTGTTTCCCTGCGCCTTCATGGCACTCGGGGGC
>JBCBZT010000119.1:0-6154 GCA_039815185.1 Cyanobacteria bacterium P01_A01_bin.123
ACATCCACCAGCAGTCCCAACGCCAGAATCATGCCGATCATCACCATAGAGTTCAGGGTGTAGCCACCCAGCCAGAGCACAAAAATAGCCCCGGCAAAGGTGACGGGAATTGCCAATCCGGCAATCAAGGCTTCGCGCCAGGTGAGGGCAAACAAGAGAATTGCAAAGACACAAAGGGAGGCTTGCAGAACGTTGCTGACCAAACTGAGCAAATCATCCATGATGGTAATGGAATCGTCAGTGAGCACTTCGTACTCCATACCAAAGGGCCAGATGTAAGGGTCTTGGGTCGCTATTTCCATAGCGGTCAGCGCATCTTTGACCACCTGAATCGTGTCACTACCAGCGACCTTGACCACCTCTAGGGTGACCGTTGGCTCAAAGGCTTCGCCCTGCAAACTCACAAATGCCTGAGACTCTTCCCGCTCTAGCCCCTGATACACATCGGCCACTTCATCCAGTCGCACGACTCGATTGTCGTCTAGCCGCGCGACAGGGACTCGTTTTAGATCCTCCAGGGTGCGAGGCCGACCGTATAGGCGTACCTGGGCTCCAATATCTTCATCTCGCAACAGATCCCAAGACTGATCGAGATTATTGCCCTGAATCGCGTCGGCCACCTGGGTAGCCGAAATGCCCAGGCTAGTCAGGCGACTCGGCACCATTTGCACATGAATCACCTCCTCCCGCCAGCCCAGCAGATCCACTTCGCGCACATTTTTGACCGATTCCAGACGCTCTTGCAAATCTTCAGCCGCCTGACTCAGGGCGGCCACATCCAACCCCTCTCCCGTGATGGCCAGGGTTAATACCGGCGCATCCTGCTGGGAGAGTTGCTCAAAGTCTGGAACTTCGCGTCCGGTGGATTCTGCCGGGAGTTCTGAGTCAGCGTCATCGACTTTGGCCCGCAGTTCCTGAATGGACGCATCGACTGGGGCGTCTGCTTTGAAGGCAATATTGATAATCGAGAATGAGTTAAACGTCGCACTGGTGAAATCATCGAGACCCTGGAGACTTTTAATTTCCTCTTCTAATTTTTCGGTGACCTGAGTTTCGAGAGTCTCTGCGTCGGTGCCTGGCCAGCCAGTGGTAATCATGGCTCGGGCAATATTAATATCGGGGTCGCCCTCTTTCACCATGGACAAATACCCCATAAATCCCCCCATTAGCAGCAGAAAACACAGGAGTGTGCCAAAAATCTGGCGGGTAAAAAAGAACTGCATCAGGGGAGAGACTTCCTGAACGGAGTCGAGAGGCAAAGATGCTGACGCCTCTATTAATGGGGGACGCTCGTCTGTCTTCATAGTGCTGCCGTCTCTGAGACAATTTCGACGAGGGTGCCGTCCACCAAGCGGTTGATGCCTTCGGTAACCACCAGCTCACCGGGGGCAATGCCGCTGAGAATTTCAATCCCGGTTAGACCTTCAATCCCCCGCTGAACTTCCCGGCGCTCCACTGTGCCGCTCGATTCATCCACCACAAAGGCATAGAACTTTTGGTCTATGGCCAGTAGCGATCCCAGGGGTAACATCAACGCGGTGGGATTAGCTGCCGCTTCAATCCAGGCATAGACGCGACCACCCACCTGGAGATTTCGCACCAGTGAGAAATTACGAATGCTGACTTCCACCCCCCGTCCCCCTGGTGTTTGGGTGGGGCTCACTCCAAACACCTTTCCTGAACTCCCCTGCTGAGTCGCCATGTCGAGCAGGGTATCGTTTGTGGCTCCCGCCGCCTCAGCAGCGCTGACATCTTGAGCTAGCACCACCTGGGCCGGCTGGCCAGAACGGATCGCTTGAGCCTCATCGGCCTGCAGCTCCAGCTCTACTTCCAAAAACTGCGGTTCAATCACCACAATTGGAGCCGTTTCCGCCAGGGTGTCGAGATCGGTGCCGGTGCTGATACGCTGAGCATCCCAATATTCCCCTTCGCGAATGTTGATGTAGGCAACAATGCCATCAATGGGGGAAACCAGCTGGGTATCTTCTAATTCAACCTTGGCTTCTCTCAGTCGGGCTTGAGATGCTTCAATGGTGGCTTCTGCCGAGCGTACATCATCTTCAGCGGAACGAATTCCCTGTTCGGCCACCCTCAGCTCAGCGGCTGCCTGCTCCTCACTGTTGGCATAGACATCGCGATCGCTTTGCGAGACCGCCCCTTGCTCAAATAGCTGCTGATATCGCACCAGCTCAGCTTTAGCAAAATTTAGATCTGACTGGGCCTTGTCAAAATCTGCCTTAGCCTGCAACAGAGAAGCCTGCGCCTGGTCCTGTTGCCGAATCGATACTTCCAAGTCAGCTTCAGCCGTCTCAATTGAAACGATCTCCGTGCGATCATCGATCGTCGCGAGAAGTTCTCCTTGAGATACGGTGTCTCCTGCTCGCAAATCGCGGCCATCTACCTTCGCAATGAACTCAATAGTCCCATTGGTTTCAAACTTCAGCACCCGTCGCCGCACCGCCGTCACCACACCCTCGTCAAACACCCACTGCTGCGCTAAGCCGACCGTAGCCTCAGTGACTCGAACCGGGAGCCGAGTCGGAGAACTCTCTTCTTGATCAACGACTGATTCTGGACGCACGCTTTGATAAGCCTTCCAGCCTACGGTACCTAAGGCTGCCATCATGACTAAAATTACAATTGGCCAGATGGCCTTAGGTTGGAAGCCCAATAACAATTTAGGCGAGCTAGTTGGACTCTCCTGAGGCTGTTCTTCTCCCGACTCCTGGCTGTTAGATTGATGGGTCCCCGAACTGAGATTTTCTAAATTTGCCGATACCTGGGAAGTTGATGGCGTAGAAGAAGAACTCGAATCATTAATATTCATTGTGTGATGTCTTGGAGAACAACGAACTTCTAGAGAAACATCATCCTTTTCTCGTTATCGATTGATGACTATCTGCTCCGCCTTGAAAGGACCAACTGGTAAAGCTTTTATAGGTCTAACACGCTGACAAGATATACACAATTTCACTTATATGCACATCTGATGTGCGTTTTTGCATCAACAACTCGTCCAGCTACGTAAGCAGGTGCTGTATGGCAAAACATTTGAGTGAAAAGCTTACTGAACCCATCTTTTTGTTTTCTAAGTTACAAAAAAAGTGGCAAGGTGCCGAGCCATTTCTGAATTTTTGAGTTACCCAGATAAGCACACTTTTCGGAGAGTATTTAACCGCTGAGCCAGACTGACTCCCGCAGAGTTTCGACAGAGATTAAATTGACTTACATTCTTAAAGTAAAAGGCACGGCAAGCATCGTTGGTACGCTATGAAATGATTATAAATTCCAGTAATATGTTATGAGATGCTTGTTTTTGCTAAGGCAGCTGGATGGATAATTGGAATGAGATCAGAACAGCCTATCAGGTTGCACGTTTAGGAACCGTCAGCGCTGCTGCAGAAGCTCTGAATGTGCATCGTTCAACCGTTATTCGTCATATCGATACACTAGAAGCTGTGTTGGGGGAAAAGATTTTTCTGCGCCATGCAAAGGGATATACACCAACAGATTTGGGATTTGATTTGATGCGCGTGGCAAGGGCCACCGATGAACAATTTAGCCAATTAGTGGAACGGGCAACGACAGATACAGCAGAATTGTCAGGTGAATTTATCTTGACATCGCTGTATATCCTTGCACCGCTGGTGATCCCGATACTGAAGTCCTTTCAAACTAGCCATCCGAAAGTCATTGTCCGATATCTAACTGGCGAACGACTTTTTCGGCTGGACTATGGGGAAGCCCATGTGGCTGTGCGGGCTGGCCCTAAACCTAGTCTGCCAGAGCATATTGTCCAGCCCTTTATTCATACAAGGGTAGGACTATACGCCAGTGCCGATTACATCTCCCGCAATGGTATCCCACAAACGTCTGAGGATTTTGCTAATCACTGCTTTATAGGGCTAGATAACCTAAATTCTGGACCACCGTTTAATCTCAATATTTGGATGCGAGAAAATATTCCTGAAAAGAATGTTGTTCTTCGAGGTACCGATGTGTTTGTGATAGAGCATGCAGTTTTATCAGGGATCGGGATTGGTTTCTTTCCTGCTGAAAAAGCAAAACAGCACACTGATTTAATTGAAATCTCGCCACATCAAGATGAATGGGACGTCCCATTTTGGTTAATTACCCATGCTGATTTGCACCAAACAGCTAAGGTGCAGGCTTTTCTAAGCTTTCTGCAGGAGAAGGCTGATGAACAGGCCTCCTAATTTGCTAATTCCATTGGTTGAACTGTCTGATCAGATGAATTGAATAAAAATGTTGGAACGACAGACCATGCGACCAACATGGCAAAGTAACCATACTCGGGGAAAAGATTAAACCAGTTAGCTGCCAGCAGTCCGCCCACCATAATAATGTGCGCAAGAACAGCCCAAATAAGACTGACTTTCACTTGTAGGCTGGCGGTGGGAGTAGCCACAAGTACGCTTCGATAAAAGGCAATTGCTAAAGGAACAAAAATTACGATTGCCGTCAGCAAGCCAGGGTTATACGATTGTTTGACTATTCCGGCCATAATATGACTCCCTGCATTAATAAGGGTGATCCCAGCCAATGCCAGTGCCGGAAACAAATGTTTTGGACTGCGCCAGATCGCAATGACACCAACCAGCCAAACTAGAGACGTATTGATGACAAAAATTGACTCAGGGCTCAATGGCATCACACTTGTATTTTGGACATTGAGCACGGCCAACATCAATTCGTTGATATATCCGTAAAACGCATACTGATTACCTAAAAGATCAACCCAGTGCTCCTCATATTGATGAACAATATAGGCTGCCAGCATTAAGACAGACATCAATTTCACATCGGAGAGAATTGACTCAGTTTTTTGTGTTCTGGATGCAAAGAACATAAAAAGGAGAAACGGAGTAACGTAGATACCAAGCTTCATCCAGTTCTCTACAAGAAAGTCATATTGCCCGAGTGGTGCCCAAAGCATGAAGAATATAAGACAGATGCTTGCCAAAGCAAGCCTTGAATTACTCATGTGTGCTCCTTGGAAAATATGCTTGCATGAATTGTTCTCATGATAGTTAAAGTCAATGTCGTATCTATACCTTGGGGACAAGTAGATGCGAATCAAAGTCTCCGCCAACGTGAATCACATATAGTCCATGGTTAAAGGAAACATCCTTAAAATAAGGCGGAGAAGGAATGATTTCGCGGGGGCTCACAATTAGTTGCAAGGCTTCACCAGCCGCGAAGAAGGTGCCGCTGGGATACAGTGCTATGTCAAGCGGTACAATTTCGCCAGGTTTCAGTTTTAGCTCCCTGTCTGCCGATAGTACCGGGTTCCATTCAGTGGACTCTACTGGGTCAAGTTCACGCAGTGAGGCTCTCCCCCATCCTCTTGTAACCATATCTTTTGAGTTTCCGACAGAACCGTAAAAGTGCACAGACTTTTTATCTCGATCCAGTTTGTTCACAGCGACATATAAGCCAATGTCATCTGGTGTATCTTTATCAGCGTTTCCAGACCGCGCCTCCACCCACAGCCGCAGCTTCATGTAGCCCGTCAGTTCAGTATCTTCAGTAAATTCGTGGAGGAATGGGACTCTTCCTTTGATTGCAGAATAGGTCAGCTCTTTTGGGGCTGGTAGCCTTTCCAAAGATAGCAATTGTTGATCATTTAAATAGAGCTTCTTATAGTCGGTGCGGGCGAGCGGCCATTCATTCTCATGACGAACCTCGTGGATTTCCTTGAGACTGGCTCTCACTTCAAGGCGTACAGAGGGCGTATCGAGAAAACCGCTTGAAGTATCTCCTTTTAGGAAACAGTCCATAAAGTTTCGAGTTAGCTCCTGCACCTCGGGGGAGTAGTAAGCGTCCCATTTGCCAGTGCGGTGGGTGTAGAGCCATTTATGTTGCGATCGCACTTTCATAAATGCGCGAAAGCTACCCATGGTATGTAATCCATGGTCTGAGAAAGAACCACAAACCAGCATCGGTACCGTAATTTCCTCAAGTTTCGCCGCTTTCTCCTGCCAGAAATCATCATAAAAAGGATGCTTTTCTACGAAGTTAGTGGGGATTGCACCTTCAACGTTTATAAAGTCTTCCGGTGCGCCGTTAATTGCGGTTTTGACCTCAGTGCTCCACCAAAAAGCCGGAAAACCCAGCTCAGTCAGACCACTGC
>JBCBZT010000088.1:0-21506 GCA_039815185.1 Cyanobacteria bacterium P01_A01_bin.123
ACCGCAACGGTAAACTGCATCTAATTGGCCTGTGTTCAGAAGGCGGGGTTCATTCCCACCTCAGCCACTTGTTGGGGTTATTGGATATGGCCAAGGCGCAGGATTTATCTGAGGTTTGTGTCCACGTTATTACTGACGGTCGAGACACCAAGCCGACGGACGCGATCAACTCGGTTCAGAAGCTACAAGATCATATTGACGCCATTGGCTTGGGGCAAATTGTTACCGTGAGCGGGCGCTACTATGCAATGGATCGCGATCACCGTTGGGATCGGGTTGAGCCGGTTTATCAGGCGATGACTGGCACCGATGCCGGCAGCGGGCAGTCGGCGGTAGAAACGATACAGGCCGCTTACAGTCAAGACGTGACGGATGAATTTATCAAACCGATACGCATTGCCACTGGTGCGGTTGAATCAGGAGACGGTGTCATTTTCTTTAACTTCCGGCCTGATCGGGCCCGGCAATTAACTCAGGCGTTTGTTGACCCGGCCTTTGATGGATTTGAGCGGACATTGCTGCCTTCCCTCAGCTTTGTCACGATGACTCAGTACGATGCTCATCTACCGGTGAAAGTGGCTTTTGAACCCCAAAACCTGAGTAATATTTTGGGTGAAGTGGTGGCTAACCATGGCCTAAAGCAGTTGAGAGCGGCAGAAACTGAAAAGTACGCCCACGTTACCTATTTCTTTAACGGTGGTTTAGAAGATCCCCTTGAGGGAGAAGACCGAGAACTGGTGCCTAGCCCGATGGTGACGACTTATGACAAGCAGCCAGAAATGTCGGCCAAGGCGGTGACTGATGTCGCGATCGCTGCCATTGAAAAGCGTGTTTATTCTTTGGTCGTGCTCAACTATGCTAACCCAGACATGGTGGGCCATACAGGTAACCTCGACGCAACTGTAACAGCCATCCAAACCGTAGATCAAGAATTAGGACGCTTACTAGGGAGTATCAGTAAAGCAGGCGGCACCGCAATTATCATTGCGGATCACGGCAATGCAGAATACATGTGGGATGAAGACAAAAAGCCCTGGACAGCCCATACGACTAATCCCGTGCCTTTTATCCTAATAGAAGGAGAGGGGTTAAAAATTCCGGGCTACGGTACAGAGGTGAGCCTCCGGACGGACGGACGTTTATCCGACATTGCCCCCACTATTCTAGAAATTCTGAAACTGCCACAGCCGATAGAAATGACCGGAAGATCGATGTTTTTGCCTGCCGATGTTAGTATCCGGCCTAACCGAACGCCCGTACGAGTGCCGATGCAGCGATAGCGATAAATTGATTGCACACCAAGATCAGTTAGGATAAGGGGTATCAAAGATATGTCTTTGCAGATATGTCCTGACCTAGGCTTCTTGGGCTCAATTGTGCCCTTTGTATCTGAACGCTGCTATCGCTAACCTACTGAATTCTCATGCTCATTACCTCGCTCCTGCAAATCATTTGGGCATTGTCAGCCTTGGGGTTGACTATTCTCGTATTACTCCACAGTCCTAAAGGAGATGGCTTGGGAGCCCTAGGGGGGCAGGCGCAGTTGTTCACCAGCACCAAGAGTGCCGAAACTACCCTTAATCGTGTCACTTGGATATTAACAGTGATGTTTATGGGGTTGACGGTGGTTCTCAGTGCAGGTTGGTTAGAGCCCCCTGCTGGGTAAAGGCTGGGTTTTGCCGAGCGTGATCGAAAATTAATCTAAAGCGTTGCTATCATTCCCTCCTGTGCAAGTTAAGGAATGGTTTGAACCCTTCAGGAGATTAGACTTTGGGGCTGCATGTAGTCCGGATAGTTTTGCATGGATTTTAGTTCTGGGCGGCGGTAGGTCAAGCGCTTACTGGTGCATTTACCCAAGCTAATGATTGATTCGGCAAGCTTGACGGCTGCTGTTACCGAATCAATCACAGGCACCTGTAGTTTTTCTTCGAGGGCAATGTCTAGGCCATTCATCCCGGCACAGCCCAGACATAGGGCCTCAGCGCCGTCTTGCTCAATGGCCATCTGACCCACGTCAACCAGTGCGGCCAAAGTTGCTGCCCGGTTATGTTCGGTGTCAACTACGGCTAGGTTAGTGGTGCGAACTGAGGCACAGCGATCGCCGATGCCAGTTTTCTCAACCGTTTTTTCTACCATGTGCCTGACTCGGTGGGTCGTGGTGACAACGCTCCACTTGGCGGCCAGCATGTTGGCGATGTACATGCTAGCTTCAGCGATGCCGATCACCGGACGGTCAGTGATTTCTCGAGCCGCTTCAATCCCTGGATCACCCCAACAGGCCAAGATGAATCCTGCTGCCGTTTGATCGAGCACAATTTGCTCTAAAATGCCGGGAATGGCTAGATACTCGTCGTAATAACACTCGATGGATTCTGGGCCAGCTTTGGGTTGCACGGTGACAATCTGGGTCTGGGGCGATCGCACCTGCTGGGCTGCCTGATCAATACTGTGAGTCATGGGAACACAGGTATTGCCATTAATCACGGTGATTTGAAAATTGCGATCGCTAACCATTCTGATCCGTTTACTAAAGGTCAGCCCGTTCAACCTTAATCTTGGTTGCTAAAGGTTGGATGGCTAATAGTTTTCATCCTGGTAGATATAGAGCGTGTAAGGATAATAGCGCCCTTGACCATAAGAGCCAATCCAAACGCTATAGCTCCCAGCTAACCACTCCCCGGCGATGCGTGGATTGTGGCCTACACTATCATCATTGCACCAAACACCACCAGGGCCTTTCAGCAGCAAAACCGTGTCTTGTTGACTTTCGACCTCCAACGCCAAGAAATCAAAGTTGGAGAGCAGCGTTAACTCATGGTCGGGTTGTTCATCCACGAAACCGACACAAGGCCCGGTGGCCGTTGATGAAGTGCCAGCGACGGTCTCGGTGGGTTCACGTCCACCACTGATACCCTCTAAGTTCAACGGGTCAGGTCGAAATCCAGGGGCTAACTCAATGTCTTGCAGCAGATTTGCTGGCGGATCTTGGGCATATCCAGGAAAGGCCATTGCCATGAATGGAACCAGGCCCAGCGTGGCTAACCACTGCAGGGAGCATCTTGTCATAATGATCGGAGAATGAGAATAAAGAGACTAACGCACTTTTCTAAAGACGACTGAACTGCCTAATGCGATCGCGTTAGCTTGCCGCCTACCCCCATAGATTACCTAAAACGCAAGTTCGTTCCCAGATCTGCAATTTTAGTGGATGAGGGTTACCGCCATTTTTGTGGTTCGGCATTGGTCTCATCATCCTCCATCGGCCCTTGTTCTTGCGCCAGCCTCGCGACAGGTGCAGGGATGACAGCGTTCATCCTTTGCCGTAGGGGGGGATGCCACTGATCTAATACGTCTTTGATTAACAATTCTTGAATCCACACCTTAGCCACCACCGCTAGGGGTAGGGCTAGCACCAACCCTAAAAAGCCAAACATGGTGAAAAAGACAATCTGAGCCATGAGTGTAATCGCTGGCAGCAGGGAGACCTTACGCTCCATCACCGTAGGGGTCAGCCAGTAGCTTTCAATGTTTTGAATGACAATGTAAAGCGTTAGGACTGCGATCGCTTTCCAAGGTGTGGGGGACAGCAGGGCTACCGTCACCGGAAAGATCACACTCAGGGTGGGGCCAATATTAGGAATCACATTCAACATTCCTGCGATTAGGGCGTGGGCAAGCACAAGACGAACCCCCAATAGCGATAACCCGACAAAGCTGAAGGCAAAAATGAACAGGGAGTTAATCGAAATTCCGCCCAACCAGTTACACAGGGCGCGTTCACAGGCACACAAAATATCGTCGGCGCGCTGCCGATAAAAGGCGGGAAACAGCTTTAGCGTACCCTGGCGATAAGCTTGGGGATTAACCAACAGCATGAGGGATAAGGCCACCACTAGCAGACCTTGCAGCACTACCTGTAATGTATTGTTGAATACTGAGAAAAAGTTGCGAAAGATGCCAAAAGCCGACGTAGATTCTACATCGGTAATCCAGTAAGTGATATCGGGAAATGAGGGCAGTTCAATAGGCAGCTGGTCTTGCAGCCTTTCCCAAGCGATGGGCAGCTGGCCTATGCCTGAAACCAGCAGTTCAAGGAGTAGGGTAAATTGTTCTACGAAGGGTGGTACGATGCCGACGACAAATAACGTGCCAAAAAACATCGTCCCCCCTAGCACCATAGGAATAGCGACTTGGCGGGGCAGATTGAGTCTTTGCAACAGGCGGGCTAATTTATTGAGCGCGATCGCAATCACGATCGCCATAAAGATCAACAGCAGAATTTGACGAATCTGCCACAGAATGTAAAGCGCCGCCGCAAGAGAGATTAACCCAATCCACTGACCCAGTTTCACGCTGTTCTGCCTCGTGGACGAAGAATAGATCCCATCCTAAGCGATGAGCATGGGCATTGGCTTGAGAATCTGCTGAGGGAGATGGGGAGAGAAGGAATAGGGGTGAACCTGTGAAGATCCAAAATCCAAAATCCAGGCTGGGGAGATGGCGAGATATTGCTATCTTTGGTGCGATTTCGGGAACGCTGGGGGGGCAGTAAATTTTGAACTGTTGCTGATTTACAGTGGTTTCGGCTCTAACTCAACCCTAAGCTGTGCTTAATGCTGACATGTTTTCAATTTATATCCTGACTCACAACGAAGCGATCGATATTGCGGCCTGCATTGAATCTGCGAGCCTTTCTGACGATGTGATTGTCGTGGATTCCTTTAGCTGCGATCGCACCGTTGAAATTGCCCAGGATTATCCCGTACGGATCTTTCAAAACGTGTTTGAAAGCCATGGCAAACAGCGCACCTGGATGCTACAAACGATCCCGACTAAGTATGAGTGGGTCTACATTCTAGAAGCTGACGAGCGGATGACGCCGGCGCTGTTTCAAGAGTGTCTGGAAACCATTCAATCCGGTCAGGATATTGGGTATTACGTGGCCGAGCAGGTCATGTTTATGGGGCGGTGGATTCGCCACAGTACTCAATATCCCCGCTATCAATTACGGCTGTTTCGCAAAGATCGGGTTTGGTTCAGCGACTACGGTCACACTGAACGAGAAGAATGTGATGGAACTACCGGGTTTCTGAAGGAAACCTATCCCCACTACACCTGTAGCAAAGGCTTTAGCCGTTGGATTGACAAACACAATCGTTACTCTAGCGATGAAGCCGTTGAAACGCTGCGTCAACTCAATCAGGGACAGGTTAGCTGGGGCGATTTAGTGTTTGGTAACTCTGAGGTCAAACGTCGCCGGGCGCTGAAGAATCTCTCTTTGCGGTTGCCCTTTAGACCCCTGCTACGATTTATATACATGTACGTCTTTCTAAGGGGTTGTTTAGATGGGAGAGCAGGGTTTTCCTGGTGTTTACTGCAAACCTTCTACGAGTATTTAATTTTGCTGAAGGTTTGGGAACTCAAAAATCAAGCTCCCGTTTTCTCTGGGAATCGGGTGACAGCGGTAACCGCAACCCTTCCGCTTGAGTCAGAACCGCGAGAGATGTGTTCGGTTCAAGATTAGTCGTTCAGCTTCATGGGGCATGGGGTTGGGCCAGACGTTCATGGGCAATACCCGCTTAGGACTGAGCAATCGCGGTAGATTTAGGGCGATCGCCTTGTGGATCTATTGCCATGGCTTCAGAGACTCGTTTGGTGTGCCACCAGGTTTGGAGTTCAACGGAGAGTCTGGTGGTAAACAGTGTGGTGACAAAAGATTCGCTGCGATAGCCTGGACCGACAATTTCGACACTGTAAGAGGGGAAGCGCTTCGTTGCCAAATCGGGTACAAACCGCTTGCCAATGCGACGCCAACTGGGTTCTTTGCCGTGCCACTGAAGACGGCAACAGGGCCAGGGCAACTGTTCTCGATCAAACAAGCGACAGCAGGGGCCAATCACGCGATAGGTCAAGTGTGCCCCCGGACTCAAAAATAAGTGTCCCGTGGGCCAGGGATGAATCGGTTGGTCAGGTAGGGTAGACATCAAAAGGGCATCAAGAGAATGAAAGCGGGTCGGCGATCGCGTTAAACTACACCGTCCAATTTTAGACCGGATATTTTTCTTAAGAAAAGCTTGAGTAGACAACGGCATGGTCAACCCAGAACTGCTAACCCGATTAACAACGGCTAGGGGGCTAGACCTGCACTGCCGAGTTTGGATATCTCGTCAACCCACGCTTGGCGTGCTGGTGTTGGTGCATGGCTTAGGTGAACATTTGGGTCGCTATGACAGCGTTGCCACCGCGCTCAACCAAGCTGGTATTACTGTCGCGGGATTTGATTTGCCAGGGCATGGGCGTTCCGCAGGGCAACGGGGACATATCAATCATTGGCAAGATTACCGCCAAAGTTTGCAGCAGTTTGTGACTGTGATGGCGACCCAGTTTCCGAGTGCGCCGCTATTTTTAATGGGACACAGTCTGGGAGCGATGATTGCCCTGGATTTTGCTATGCAAGACTGGTTTCCTTTGCAGGGGCTGATTATCAGTGGCACACCGCTAGTACCCACAAGCGTGCAAAGCCCAATCAAGGTTTTGGTGGTGCGATTGCTGTCACCGATATTTCCTCGCCTTTCGCTGAAAACTGGCGTGCAACCCGCAGCACTTTCCCGCGATCGCATGCTGCTAGAGCGCGATCGCCAAGACGCGTTGATCCACAATGTGGCTACCTTGCGCTGGGGAGCAGAAATGCTCGACGCGATCGCCCGAATTAAAGCTAACCCCAACAAAATTAGCCATCCAGTACTGATGATGCATGGCGACTGCGACACGATTAGCGCCATAGCTGGAGCGCAAACGTTTTTTGATGCCATCCCTGCCGCCGACAAAACCTTCAATATTTATCCTGGCAGTCACCACGAGCCCCACAACGATCTTGATGCCGATCAAGTGATGTCAGACCTCACTGACTGGATTAAAGGACAAACCATCAAAACCAGGCAAATCGGCTGAAATAATGCAGTCTGCGATACCTTTACTCAGGCTATGGGTACCGTATCTTAACGTTTGGGCTAGGACTTATTCATTGGGTTATTGATGATTCGGCAAAGTCCGTCTGGCTCCAGAGAGTCTTGTTTGGAAAAGCTTTAGATGTCTGGATTGTAATCCGGTCTAGATGCCACAACCTGGCGTGTGTCCCGATGGCAGTGTTTGAGTAAAGGAAACCTGATGCAGAATTTTTTAGGCCGGTTAGCGATTGGCGTAGCGGGGGGGAGTTTGTTGGGTATAGGGGCGATCGCATCTCCGGCTACCGCCCAAATCACCGCAACAGCTTCTATCGGCCAACCGATCCTGCAAAGTTGGGGGCTTTTAGAAAACGGTGATGCCACCCTCAGCGACAATAGCCTGTTTGATAAACATTGGTTCACGGGTCAGGCTGGACAAATGGTCACCATTACCTTGACCAGTGACGATTTTGACACTTACTTGATGGTGTATGACGCCAGCGGCGATCGCATTGCTCAAAACGACGATATTAGCGAAGCCGACAAAAATTCATCGGTTACCCTCACTTTGCCCGCCGACGGCCAATATCGCATCGTGGCTAACGCCTTCAGTGACTTAGGGCACGGACACTACAAACTGACTGTCGTTACCCTCCCTAATCGCTCCAAACCCGATACCGACATTGCTAACATTTCACCTTAAGGCTTTAGCCCAAAGTTTTGTTTAGGTGCTTCCTAGAGGACTTGCTCATCTTGCAGGAGCCCGTCTAAAAGCTGATCAAAACTTCGTCGAGTAGAAGCTATTCAGCCTTCTTAATATCGATCCATTAGGCTTGGCTCGATAGGGATCAAGGCACTCAGTATCTAACGTTAGACACTGAGTGCCTTGACAGAGTGAAGAGACTTGCTATAGAAGGGCATAGCAGCAACAGACGAGTTGAAAGCTCTTTTTGACTTAGGGTTATGCACAAACGTGTTCTCTTTATCAGCAACGGCCACGGAGAGGATAATCACTCTTCCCACATCATTCGCTCTCTGCGAGAGTTGGCTCCAGAGGTTGAGGTAGCAGCCATTCCAATCGTGGGTGCAGGCCATGCCTATCGTCGGATTGATGTGCCGATTGTCGGCCCAACTAAGGTATTGCCCTCCGGGGGATTTACCTATGTCAATCGATGGCTCTTGCTGAAGGATATTCGGGCTGGGCTGTTGGGTCTGAGCGTACGGCAGCTACGTGCTATTCGACAGCAGGCGCCTCACTTTGATCTGGTTCATGCCACAGGGGATGGGGTTGGCCAAAGCTGTGCGTTTTGGAGCGGTCTACCCTTTATTTCGTTTATTTCCTGCCTCTCAAGTCTGTACGAGGGGCACTTGCAGGTAGATGTAGTACTGCGTCGGGTTTTGCGATCGCAACGCTGTCGTGCCATCGTCACTAAAGATCCTGCGACGGCTACCGATCTTACCCGCCAGGGCTTTCCGAATGTTATAACTGGTGGCATTCCCCATATGGACAGACTACTGCCAACGGGTAAAGATTTGGAACTACAGACTGGGGTGCCGATGTTAGCCATTCTGCCGGGTTCACGCTTGCCCGAAGGCGTGCGAAACCTGGAATTGTTGCTGCACCTGACAGTGGAAATCACTAAAGTCCTCAACGGTCAGGTGCAGTTTCGGGCAGCGCTTGTCCCTGGCGTCATGGCTGCTGTCCCTACCCTGGCTGCAACCCTAGGGTGGCACTATGAAGCAGGGTGTCTCAGCCCGCCCGATCGATCTCTGACTGTCCGTTGCTACGACGATGCCTTTAGCGATATTGTCATTCAAACTGACTTGATCCTCGGTATGGCAGGACTCGCTGTTGAGCAAGCCGTTGCCTTAGGCAAGCCTGTGATTCAAATCCCCGGCGAAGGCCCCCAGTTTAACTACCCCTTTGCCGAAGCCCAGGAACGACTGCTGGGTATTTCTGCTCAGACAATTGGTCTTGGCCCGGCCACGGCAGAAACCCTCAAAGTTGCTGCTCAGCGCATCGCCATCACCCTCAAAGATCAGGCATATCTGGCCGCTTGTCTTGAAAATGGCCGTACCCGCTGGGGACCTCCAGGTGCCTCTTATCGAATGGCTCAGCTAATTTTGCAGCACCTCAATAACGAGCAGATAACCACCCCCGGAAAATCACCCATTAGCCTTTAGGGAGGCCGCCCGCTTTGATCCAGCAACGCTCAAGCTACTGGCAACTGTTGCCCTTTTTACGTCCCCATACCCGACGATTTATCCTTGGCTTTTGCTTTATTCTGGCCTACGTGCTCACATCACTCGTACTGCCTTATATGGCGGGTCAGATTGCGCTTTACATTGGTCAGGGGAAAATTCGACAGATTGCCTTCTGGATTGGGTTAGCTACCATCGTTTTTCTAGTGCGTAGCGTCTTTCAGTACGCCGAAAGAATCTTTATCGTTGAGGCCGCACTAGAAGTAGCGCTGGATTTGAGGAAGAGTGTCTATGCCCATTTACATCGACTGGGTTTGGAATATTTCGAACAGGCTAAAACTGGCGACTTGACCTATCGTCTAACGGAAGACATCGATCGCACTGGCGAAGTGATCTACAAAATGTCTCAGCAGTTTGTGGCCTGTGTTTTACAGCTCATTGCGATTCCGTTGTACATGTTGTACCTCAACTGGCAGCTGACCCTGGTGAGTTTTATCCTGGCCCCAGTTGTTGCCTGGCTGATTGCTCGATTTGGCAACCAGATGTTGATCCTTTCGCGTCGCAGTCAAGCCCAAATTTCTAACCTCTCGGCCCTGTTGACAGAAGTGCTTGGTAGCATCCGAGTGGTTCAGGCCTTTGCTGCCCAGGCCTACGAAGTCCAACGCTTCAATAAAGAAGCAGAACATAATCGCCGAGCGCTTTATCACACTGAACGGCTGAAGTCTTTACAGTATCCAGTTGTGGGCTTTTTAGAGGCGATTAGCATCATGCTGCTATTTTTGTTAGGGGGGTGGCAGATTTCCCAAGGGAATTTGATGCCCCAAGCCTTTGTGAGCTATTTGACGGCGATCGCCTTGTTGCTGCATCCGATTGATCTCGTCACCCAGCATTACAACGAATTTAAGCAAACTGAAGCTTCCGTCGAGCGGATTTTTACGTTGATGGCCGTCCAACCGGCCCTGATGGAAAGGCCTGATGCTCAACCCCTGCCGCCGATAACGGGCAAAGTTCAATATAGCGATGTTTCCTTTGCCTATAAAACTGATGAGCCCGTGCTACGCGAGTTAAGCTTGCTGGTGCATCCCGGTGAGGTAGTTGCCCTGGTGGGTTCCTCCGGTGCAGGTAAAACGACACTGATTAACCTGCTGCTGCGATTTTACGATCCACAATCGGGGCAAATCCTAATTGATGGCGTTGACATTCGTGACGTCACGATCGATAGTCTGCGTCATCAAATTGGCATTGTCCCCCAAGACATCACGCTGTTTTCGGGTAATATCGCTCAAAACATTGCCTATGGCGAAATTCAGCCTGACATGGCGTCAGTTGAGCAAGCCGCTAAAATTGCCAACGCCCATGACTTTATCAGCCGGTTTTCTCAGAACTACCACACCTGGGTGGGTGAGCGGGGTGTCAATCTTTCCGGTGGGCAGCGTCAGCGGATTGCGATCGCCCGCGCGCTCTATTTCAGTCCCCGGATCTTGATTCTGGATGAAGCCACCTCTGCCCTAGATTCTGAATCTGAAGCCTTGGTTCAGGAAGCCTTAGAGCGAGCAATGTGCGATCGCACTGTTTTCGTCATTGCTCATCGCCTCAGCACCGTCCGCCAAGCCAATCGCATTATCTTCCTCGAAAAAGGTCAAATTATTGAATCCGGTTCTCACTCTAAGCTGTTAGAACACAGCGGACGCTATGCTCAGTTTTATCATCAGCAGTTTTCAAGTTAAACCCGACTTCAATTGTGCTATCTGCTTTGTGCTTGCGATTGAGCTGACCCATTTTCTGCGATTTGAAATACTCAAAAAACCTTAAACTTTTAGCCTTTTGAGGCCAACACTACTGGCAACTTGAAAAGAATCGTTCACAATGACAAGCGAACCTTTCCTTGGGTACTGTGGACTCATAAAAGCCATGCCAGATGTGAATCCTAGCAACTGTTTGGATATTCCCTGTCCCATTCAATTTACGCTGAATATTGTGGGCGGGAAATGGTCACTCCTAATTTTGCGTGAACTATTTATTGGCGATCGCCGTACTCATCAGTTTCTAGAGGCCCTACCCGGCATTAGTACTAAAACATTGACTGCGCGGCTACGAGCATTAGAAAGCCATGGCATTGTGAAGCGACAGGTTTTCCCAGAGATGCCGCCTCGGGTTGAATATTCGCTAACGCCTAAAGGACGGGAAATTCAGCCGATTTTGCTGGCGTTACATCAGCTGGGTGAAAGCTGGCTGAAATTAAACAATACTTCTCCTTTACAGGCGATAAAGGATACTGAGGCACTCAATTCTGGCGCTCAACCGAGTCACTTGTCCGGCTAACGCTGGTGCGCTGAGTGACTGTGATCAGCACTAGTCATCACACCAGTCTTCGTTGCAGAGTAAATCTACAATCCGATCGCGCAACAAATATCCATGTCGTTCTAGTTCAAGCTCTACGGCAGACCATTCTCGGGAAGGGATGAACTCACATAGGGCATAAATCCGCTGTTGACGACCCAAGGTGCGACTTTGAACCAGTTGGCAAGCTTCACCTTTAATTATTTCAATGGAATATCGTGGTAAATCTATTTGAGCTAGCGGAGCAGAAGCTTTAAGCATAATTTAATCCTCCTAATCAAAAGGATCAAAGGGTGTCCTTATGGAAGCATTTCGGGTTAATTTTCGATTAAGAATAAAACCGAAATTTGTAATTTGCTGAATTGAAACAAGGCTTGGATTGTTGTGTTAGCGGGGAATGATACTTTATGGGTCGCAAGATCAAGACAACTTTATTATTGAAGCATAGGTTAAGGAAAGGTCAGGATCGATGAATATTCATATTATTTTTCACATTGTGACATAAGCAATACTTGTGTTGTTATAGTTGGCGATCACCGTAGAATCTAGCACTGGACTTGTAGATACCCGTAGCCGATATCAACAGCATGGGGCCTGAGATGAGCCAAGAGACTGAACACCTCAAGTTACTATCGATTTTTCACTACATTGTTGGTGGTGTTGCGATCGCTTTTTCTTTCTTTCCCGTATTTCATCTGCTATTCGGGCTGGCCATGGTTGCTGGTTATCTAGAAGAGCCTGGTAGTCTCATCATGGGTTGGGTTATGGTGATTTTTGCTGTCGGGTTGATAGTGTTGGGTTGGCTTTATGCCCTAGGCATGATTTTGGCAGGGCGTTTTCTCCGAAGACACAGAAATTACATCTATTGTTTGGTCATGGCTTGTCTGTCGCTGTTCTTTACCCCGATAGGCACTGTTTTAGGCATCTTCACCCTTGTCGTGTTAGCCCAAGCTTCAGTTCGGGAGATGTTTCAGCAGACCTCCTAAACGGTCATCTTGAGCGGTCAATATCTTGGCTATCTAGCTCCAATCTTTGAGCAAAGCCCGAGTCGCAGCATTGCGGCTTTGCCAGAGATACCACGACGCGATAGTCCGATAGGGCTGCCATTTTTCCCCAAGGTGTTTTACTGTTGCGGCGTCTGGGAGCTGATCTAACCTATAGAGATCGCGAATGGCGGTACGAATACCGATGTCATTAGCAGGCAAAACGTCAGGTCGTTTGAGTTGAAAAATCAGCACCATCTCGACGCTCCAACAACCAATCCCTTTGATCGCGGTCAGACGCTGCACAATTGTCTCGTCGTCCCAGGTCGCCAAGGCTTCTAAGCTGGGTAAATCAACTTGCACCTGTTCAGCGAGGGCTTTGAGATAGCGTACTTTGGCCCGCGATAACCCTACCTGCCGTAGGACTTCATCATCCGTATCGAGAATTGCCTGGGCTGAAGGAAAATGGCGATCGCAATAGAGGTCTAAAAACCGACTGTAGACCGCCGTCGCTGACTGCACCGAAACACTTTGATAAAAGATTGCCTTGGCTAAGGCAGACAGCAGTGTGTCTGCTAGCGGTTTGGAAGCAGCGGGATAAGGCTCGTAAGTATCAATTAGCACCGCTAGTAACGGATCGGCTTGGCGCAGTGTTGCGATCGCCTTAGCGTAATCCATAATCTATCCTAAACGGGCCTGACGGGATTCGATGGTGAAACCTGGGCTGTGCCCAAACGTGCAACCGCCGCCAAAGCAGGTGAAAGTTGCGGAATCTATTGAGCTATCTTAAACGGGCCTGACGGGATTCGAACCCGCAACTTCCGCCGTGACAGGGCGGTGCTCTAACCAATTGAACTACAGGCCCTCATTTTGAGGCGATCTCTATTCTGCGCAGATGCGGGAGCTTTGTCAAACTTTTTTTGACAGACAGGGTTAGAACGGTGCGTGAACAATCCCATCAGCGCCGGTCGGCAGGTAGAGACACCTCCATAGCAAATAAATCTGATATTACTTCTAATCGTCTTGACGCAGCAGCTTGCGGTAAAAACCCTTGGCAAAGTCGGCAGGACGTTTGCGACGCAGGGCGTACACCACATCAATTAAGAAATCAACAAATTCAAAGGTGGCCATGGTCACTTCGTAACTGAGTTCCGCATCACCATCAAACTGGATACGACACTGGGTTAAATCGGCAGGCAGCATCGAAATATTCCACGTGGCCAAAAATGGAATACTGTCGCCTCCTTCAATGAGTCGCTCGCCTTCTAAGTTGCCCTGTTTGTAGAGGCCAATGGCATAGGGCAGTGCTTGACGCTTTGTACCCTGGTAATAGGGCATGTAAACGCCAATTTCTTGTTTAACAGCAGGCTTAATTTGCTCAAGCGTGAACATAGCCGATTTCCTTAGGGTTCCTTGCAGTGAACGACGTTCTAGGGTTGGGTGGTAAATGGTTAGACAATCGCGGGTGTGAATCAACTCAAAACTTTGACGCTAGCATAGGCGGTGAGTTTTGAATTGACTTCAGGTTATCAGGATAAACCATGGTTCAGCCTTAGAGTGCCCGCTTTTGGCCCAATTCTAATCATTCTCGTGATTAGTGCAGCCCATGCAACTGAATTAATGATGCTGATTAACATAGTGCAGTCTGGATCAGTCCTCTATGCTGGATATTAGAGATGGCGTAAATTTAACGGACAAACTGCGGCTTCTAGATGAGTATTGATCTCCGCTGAAGTACTTAGCTTGTCCTTATGTGAGCCGTCCTTGCTGATTGACCCAATCTGAATTCATGGCTGATTTTCTTGATCCTGCCTTCATCGATGCCGAAGAAACCGATGATGATTACCTCTATACCGGTTATGGTGGGCGGCGGCGCAAAGCAGCGCTGACGCTGACATTCCTCTGGTTTGGCACACTGATGTTGCACCTGGTGAGTTGGGGGCAAACGATTGTGCTGGGGCTAACGGCACTCATGGGGATCCACACCGTACGGATTTTAGCGGCCCGTTCAACCCCTGTTCCTGAACCGCTTAGTCCTGGTTGGGAAGCGCCGCACCGCATTGCTGCAGCGACTTTATCAGAATGGCCCTATGTCTCGTTGTTGGTCTCAGCCAAGAATGAAGAGTCTGTGATTAGCAGTTTAGTCAAGCGTTTATGCGCTTTAGATTATCCCCGCGATCGCTATGATTTATGGGTGATTAACGACAACAGTTCAGACAACACGGGGGCAGTGTTAGATGGGCTGACTCGCCGATATCCTCAACTTAAGGTCATCCATCGTGGCCCAGAAGCGACCGGTGGTAAATCCGGGGCATTGAACCTCGTCTGGCCCCAAACCCACGGCGATATCGTGGCTGTTTTTGATGCTGACGCCCAGGTATCGTCTGATTTGCTCCGGCGTGTAGTACCCTTGTTTGAGCGATCGCGCACGGGGGCAGTACAGGTACGCAAAGCGATCGCCAATGCCGGGGTTAACTTTTGGACCCGAGGACAGCAGGCTGAAATGGCTCTCGACAGCTTTTTTCAAGAGCGGCGCATTGCCTTGGGCGGTATTGGCGAACTGCGCGGCAATGGTCAGTTTGTCCGTCGTGAAGCCTTAGTCACTTGTGGGGGTTGGAATGAGGAAACCATCACCGATGATCTCGATCTAACGCTGCGACTTCACATTAGTGGTTGGGATATTGACTTTTTGCGATTCCCGCCGGTCATGGAAGAAGGCGTCACCCGTGCAGTTGCCCTGTGGCACCAGCGCAATCGTTGGGCCGAAGGAGGCTATCAACGCTATCTTGACTATTGGCGATTGATCGTACAAAACCGCCTAGGGGTAGAAAAAACCCTGGACTTGGTGATGTTTTGGATTACACAATATATGTTGCCGATTGTGGCAGTGCCTGACCTAGCAATCTCGTTAGCCCGCCACCGCACCCCAGTCTTTGCGCCAGTGACGACATTGACTGTCTCACTCTCAATGGTCTGCATGTATGCGGGCTTGAGGCGTGTACAAAAAGCTTCACCCCTGGTAACGGTGCTCCAAACTCTACGGGGTACGCTCTACATGCTGCATTGGCTCCTGGTGATTGCCAGTATGACAGCTCGAATTTCGGTGCGGCCCAAGCAACTGAAGTGGATTAAAACGGTACACCAAGGCAGTCATGAAGATGAAATGACGACCGATTTGAGATAAACCCCTTGTATATCTTGACTTAAAGCAAATGTTTACCTGCTATTTATCTGTGGGGACAGTCTCCTAAAAACTATCCGTGAGCATTCTAAAGTTGATTTAAGTTGAAGTTTATTTGAAAAGTAAGCTTAGGGCACGATGGACATAGTTTGTCCAAGATTCTGATGTAGGCGAGAAGATCAGTGCATAGAGCATGATGCCACTCATCGTGTCGAAAACTAAACCAGAATCTAAGTCTGTTTGAACTTCGTTTCTCACTTTTGCCCGTTCGATGACAATCGCGAAGGCCCGTCGCCGGGGCTTTAGATATTTTTCCCAGTAGATTTGGGCAAACCCAGGATTGCTTGATGCACTGCTGATAATCATGGCAACGGTTTGCCGTCCAAGCGGGGTGAGGGTAATTTGTGCAGCGTTTTCAATGAGTGCATGCATATCACTCCAAAGACTTCCAGTATCAGGAATTAATACCTCTTCCCGAATACTCTCAATGGCATCAGCAACGAGTTCATCCTTACTGCTGTAACGTCGATAGATAGTTGTCTTTCCCACGCCAGCACGAGTCGCGATCGCCTCAATACTCATCGTCTCAAAACCAACTTCTGACAGCAATTCCAATGTGGCTTGCAGCATAGCTTGATGCGAAGCTGCACTTCGAGGTCTTCCCGGTGATTTCTTTTTGCCGTCATTCATGAGTGCTATTATAATTTACGATACTGTATCGTATCGGAATTGAAGTATGAGTCAGAAACCTCATTACATGGACAAACACAGTACTCAAACCCTGCGAGAAGGGCTGGTAGAGTACTACATTCTCAATCCGCACGTCACCGATCCGGCAACGCAACCCTCAGACTTTGCTGAAATATTGTGGGCACACGATGTGGGGCATGTGATTTATGGCTGCGACACCGGAATGTACGATGAGCTAAAAATCTTGCCCCTATTTTGGTGGACGAGTGAATGTACATTTCAGACGTATCTGAAAATGAAAAATTCTCCTGCTGTTGAAGTGATGTATGAAGACATGATCAAAGAGAAGGGGGCATTCTGGCTTTATAGAGCAATTTTGCGGGTACTGCCTGGGGTGATTTTGGAGTTAATGCCAGTTTTCTTCAAAACCCGGAACCGCTCGAAACTGCTACCCTTTCTGGAGTTTGAGCCGCTGCTTGATCGTCCCCTTTTAGATATTCGCCAAGAGTTTGATCTGCTGCCATTCATAAAATAAGTTCTATGCATACCTCATCAGCCCAGAGCGTCGTGGCAGCGGACGATCAGACAAGTCAGTTGGAACGGGAGATTCAGCTGGAACGGGAGATTCAGCAAATTGAGAGAGCGTTTGCCAATTTGCAATTAGCGCAGAGTAATGCTAAGTCTCAGACGTATTCGAAGGGCCGAACGCTGGCGTGAGATAGGCTACTAGCAAACCAATGGCAAACCCGGCAAAATTGCGAATCACAGGTAGTAAATCACTTGTGCGGGTTACCACTGGCCCAAGACCAAAGGCAATGAAAAGAATGCCCCACAGCGGAGAGAAAACCAGCACCCACTGCCACGCAAACGCTTGACCTTGCTTACGGGGATGGGCCGCAAACCCACAGATCACACCGCCTAAGATAGAAGTAATTAGGGTTAAAATCCACTGCTCCCGAGGTAAGCCTGGCACAACATTGCACCCCCCCTGACGGAGGCAAGTTTCTAAAGAACCTAAAGCGTCCAAAATGGCATTATCTTCACCATTATCGCGGACAAAAAACTGATTGCCATACCGGGTTTGGAGCTCAATCCAAAAGGTGCGTGGCAGCAAGTCGTAAACAGCATCACCAACGCTAAAATTAAGCAGATTACCGCCTCGGGGGTCTGCCACCAACATGACGCTCTTTTCATCTAGGCCCCAAAAGGCTTTCACAGCACGACCTGGAGTGCGATCATATTGAGTCAAGACCCGCAGCTTCCAGCCTGTTTCTGCTTCGAGACGGTTCAGTTGCTCGTTCAAATAGCTCTCTTGATTATCAGTGAGCGATTTGGCCAAATCAATCACGACGGTGTCTTCGTCGGGAAGTAAGTCAGGGTTGTCGTAGGCATAAGCGGGGGGAGCGATCGCCCAAACTCCTATTGCCAAACAGATTGCTGCGAGAGAAACCCAAACCTTTTGACGAAAATAGCCGTTCAACCACGTATTCATTGGCACCTTTTATTGAGGAGATCAGTGCTGCTTGCCCATCTCAGTTCTTGGACAAGTTACCCCACCCGGAAAACCGCCTAAGGTAAACACTCACATTTTGTTTACAGTTTTTAACTTAGATCTCATTTTATGGATGAACCGTGGAAGACGTCAATCTTGATTTTCCAGGGCTTTTTTGCTTTCGGCAGAGTAAACTGCGTCTGATGCTTTCAGTTTAGGCTCTGTTGGTGTTTCTGAGTTAGGTTCCGCGAGTTCTGTTTGCTCTCGCTGCCGTTGTCCAGGGCGGTGGGTCAGATCTTGAGGCACAGTGCGTGAGTCTGGCGTATGCGGGCGATCGCTGAGCGATAGCGTCGGTCTTGTAGATGCCGTTAGACGTCGATCGCGTTGGCGAGAACGGCCCGGTGATTTACGGTGAAAGGTTCGCCAGGCAACGCGTAAGCCAACGGCTAAGCTACGTCCTGTGGTGCGCAACCGCTTGGCCTGTTGACGGGCAGTACTCAAGCCTTGATCGACTTGTTTGACGACCTCTCCTGCGGTTTGTACCCCGTCACTCACCTCGTCGGTGAGTTCTGTAATTTCTAGTCCCGTGAGGCGAATGGACTCTAAGGTGGGTGGCAGTTCTCGATTGAGGGTGTCAAATAGCTTTTCAGCACTACGAGCTGCCCTCGATAACTCTCGGAAAGCAGGCAGGGCAACCGCCAGCACTAACGTTAGGCTAACAGCGACCAACAGCAGAGACAGAACTAGCCAGAAGAGAGGATTGAGCACAAACACCGTCTAAGTTTCAAGGTTATTCACGAGCATGGGAAGACGATAGGGCTGGATCTTGCTGTCCCAAGGGTTCAAATTCGCGTTGACTGGCAACTTGTCCGGCCGCGATCGCTTCTCCCAATCGCTCCAACGTTTGTTCCCAGTTGCGCAATGCCTTTTCTGAGAGACGATCTGCCTGGAGTTGAATCGACGTTGATAAATCCTCAGCCAATTCCGGTAAGGCATCTGCGGATTTTCGCAAAAACTGCCGGGTCTCTTTACCCGAGCGCGGGGCGGCAAGCACTCCAGCCACCACGCCAATGGCAGCGCCAATCACTATACCGCCAATAAACGCACCGGAATTGTTGCCGTTTGCCATGACTGCCATTCTCCAAAATTTTTATCGCCCGAGTGATCAAATCTGGGGAAACCGCCGCAGTCGTCGCTGCCGCCGTACTTGCCGAGACCAGAGCTGTTGCCCTACTCCAATTAAAACCAAAATTTGGCGCAACCGCTGCAGTCTAAGCATCAAGGTCTGATATTGTGCTCGCGCTTGGGTCGTGCCCGTTTGGGCTTTCAAGATGTTATCAGGGGCATCCTTGAGCACGCGGTGGGTGCTGTACTCCCAACGGGTGAGTGTATCGGCTACGTTGGCCAGCTTTCGGCGCAGTTGCCAGATTCGCCAAGCCGTACAGCAACAGGCCAATGCAATGACTAAATTTAGACCAACAACAAACAATACAAGCAAAGGCAGCACAAGCGGAGGATTCCTGTTGAATTAGGATTTTAAGGGGTAACTCGATGCCAAATGGCAAGGCTGCTTCGAACCTTACCGGGCTTTCAAAGGGAGCTTGATGAGTATCTTGTTCAAAACTATGGCGACTCGTTGATCTTAACAGTGAAAGTTGCGGTTGAAGTGCTAGTATCAATGCCACAAAAAGCCTTTAAACGCCATCCAATTTGAAAACTTCAGCAGGATCTTGCCCTTACAGGAAACAAGGGTTCTGGATGTAGACGACATTTAAGTTATGGTGCAAACCCGCTTGACCCAGTACGTGAGTGTTAGCAGTGGCCGCGATGGCCCTCTCGGGCCGACCTCCGATCCTCGCCCCATAGGAGATGCCAGCCAACCGTTTAAGACCTTAACCGAAGCCCTACAGCAGGTTCAACCGAATACGGTGTTGCAGGTTTTGCCAGGAACCTACAGTGCCGCCACAGGGGAGATTTTTCCGCTGCGGGTTCCTGCTGGGGTAACGCTGCAAGGGGCTGCCAGCCAAGGGGGATCTACGATCATCTCCGGTGGGGGCAACTTCAACAGTGAGTCTTTTGGCAATCAAACCACCACGCTGCTGTTAATTGAAAACGCCCAGGTGCAAGACCTGACGGTGACTAACCCAACGGAACGAGGTACTGGGATTTGGCTGGAAGACTCGCAGGGTATCGTGCGACGCTGTCAATTACGCAGCTGTCGTCGCGACGGCGTATTTGTTACGGGCAACAGCCTTCCTCTAATTGTGGATAATCGGTTTCAAGGGAACGGCGCCAGTGGGATTTCTCTAGTGCGAAACAGCAAAGGTGAGGTGCGCAGCAATGTATTTGAGCAGACGGGCTACGGCATCGCTGTCAGTGACGAAGCTGCACCGCTTTTGCAAGCCAACCAACTACAAAATAACCGCAGTGGAATTGTGCTGTCGCGAACGGCTCGTCCCGTGCTGCGTGATAACCGCGCTGCCAACAACCAGGAATATGGCTTAGTTGTCTTAGACAACGCCTTGCCTGATTTGGGACAGGGTCAGTCCTGGGGCGGCAATTGGTTTGTGGGCAATGGACGGGGGGAAATTCAAAATAAGACCGCTAGCCCCCTGATTTCAGTGGGTAATCAGGTCGACCCCAATCGAATGGACGGGACTGTGACGTTTGTCGCCAGCCAAATTCCCGATCGAGTAGCAGTACCCCCGGTTTTATTAGATGCGGCACCTGTCTCTGGTACGCCAGAACCGCCGAGTGGCCCAGAGGGAGGCAGCCCATCCGCTGAAGAAACGCCGCCACCCGGAGAAACCAGCCGATTTCAAGATTTGGTGGGTCACTGGGCAGCGCCATTTGTCAATGCAATGATCGACCGGGGCGTCGTGCAGGGCTTTGTAGACGGCGACTTTCGTCCCAACACTCAAGTCACCCGGGCTCAGTTTGCAGCGTTGGTAATAGCCAGTTTCCCCAACTCGGCGGCAGCGGTAACGCCCGACTCAAATCGGTTTAGCGACGTGGTTCAGACTTTTTGGGCCAGGGATGTGATTTATCAAGCCCGCGATCGCGGGTTTATTAGTGGCTACCCGGACGGTACCTTTCGCCCAGACCAGCCGCTAACTCGGGTGCAGGCGCTGGTGGCGATCGCCAATGGGCTCAAAATGGGTCAGGCCAACGGACAGGCACTGGGTATTTTTCGCGATCGCGCCCAGATTCCCAGCTATGCCGTTGGTGCTGTGGCTGCCGCTACCCAGCGACGGCTAGTGGTGAACTACCCAGATCCGCTAACCCTCAATCCGCTCGCTGCCATCAGCCGCGCTGAAGTCGTGGCGATTCTCTATCAAAGTTTGGTGGATCAGGGACAAGCACCTGCGATCGCCTCAGACTATATTGTCCGTCCAGATACTACATCGCCAGCTTTCACCGATATTGATAATCATTGGGCTAAAGACTTTATTTTGGCGATCGCCAACCAGGGGCTGATTCGCGGTTACGAAGACGGTAGCTTTCGCGCCAACTTACCCATCACCCGAGCCCAGTATGCAACGCTGTTGGTTAACGCCTTTCGCCCCGTGGCCCAAAAGCCAGCCACTCAATTTCGAGACGTGCCCCCCGATTTCTGGGCTACTGAGGCAATTCAGCAGGCTTATCGGGCGGGTTTTATGTCGGGTTTCCCGGAT
>JBCBZT010000019.1:0-128858 GCA_039815185.1 Cyanobacteria bacterium P01_A01_bin.123
CGAGCTGCTCAACCTATCCCCCTTGCTGGGCAACCAAGCGACCGAAGCCCAAATCAAACAGCAAATGCCCACTGCTCCACTGATTCACTTAGCAACCCATGGTTTACTCAGCTACCGCGACTCCCCCTTTGAGGTTCCGGGTGCGGTAGTCCTTACCCCTGGCAATGGGGAAGACGGGTTACTCACTGCGGGTGAAATCCTCGATATGGATTTGCAAGCCCAGCTTGCCATCCTCAGCGCTTGCGATACGGGACGGGGCAGAATTACGGGAGATGGCGTCGTGGGCCTATCGCGTTCATTGATTACTGCTGGCGTGCCCAGTGTCGTCGTTTCACTTTGGGCGGTGCCGGATGCCCCCACGGCTGAACTGATGACGGCATTCTATGAACAGCTCAACCAGGGCCAAACCAAGGCCCAAGCCCTGCGACAAGCGATGTTGACCACGATGGAAAGCCACTCAGACCCCAGAGCCTGGGCAGCATTTACGCTGACTGGAGTCGCAGATTAAAGCAGATTCTCTCAGGCCAATAGCCACTTTTTCATCTTGATGTGATCAATCCCCACTTCCTGGTAAACCTCACCTACAACCTGAAAACCAAGCTTTTGATAAAACGCGATCGCATGGCATTGAGCCGACAGCATCACCTGATGATGTCCTCGTTGACGCGCTACATGCATCAAACACTGCATAATTTCCCAACCCACACCCTGGCGACGAAGTTGGGGATATACAGCAATCCGACCAATCTTGCCATTGATATCTAAACGCCCTGTGCCAGCAGCTTGATCATGGCAATGGGCAAGGACATGAATTGCCTGAGGATCAATCCCATCGATTTCTAGGGTCTGCGGCACATTTTGTTCAACCACAAAAACATCATGGCGAATTTTGTGAATGATATGTCTCTGGACAGTGTAATCAGCCACTTCTGCCCGAATCTTTGTCATCAACATTGGTAGATTCCCTAACTGATCAATACAGCGATTTGACCTGACAATGGCCACAAGACCTTGTGAGGTTACAAGCCACACAGCCTGTCTAGTAAAGCGGTTCAGCAATACTAGGTGCTTAAAGCCAAGCTATTTTTTGATATTGAATGTCCCTGGCACAATGAGTTTACATGAAGAAGGGCTAATTCCAGATAGGGTTGATGAACACCCTTAGGCGATCGCGTGCTAGTCCACTATCCGATCAAAAGCCCTAGCTGCGTAGTTCCAGGTTCGATCCCACGCAACTGAGTATCGACTCAGAGGGTCTATACTATCATCCAACTCTGGCGTCGTGAGGTCTAGGCATAACGCTTCGCTCGCGGGTCAACATCATTTCCCGATGACGAATGGTGGTGATCGCCACTTCCCAGGGGAATGTGAAAGACTGGAAAGACTCTGGGGAGATCCGATCAATATCTAAATCAGCCACCACTTCCCGCAAAATCTTAAACAGTTGCTGACGAATCTCCATCAGTTCCGTCAGACTTTTAGCGTCTTGAACTTGGTCAATCAAGGCCAAAATTTCTAAGTTGTACATGTCGGCGCGGTTTTTTTGCTTGCCTACCAACCACAGCCGAAATTGCCACAGCCCTGACATCAGTAAAATGCTGACCGAAAGCCCTAGACCAATGGTTTCAGCATATTCCACCCAAAAGCCTGGTTGATCTTGCTGATAGTAGGCTTGAGCCCCTTCATGGACAGGCATACCCAAATTTTGAGCCGATTCAGGCAAACGAATGATGGCTGCCCCTGTGTATTCGGTCACTAGTTCGTTGCGAAACTCGAATAAGATGCGAGTCAGCGTCCGCACCACATCGGGATCAAGATTTTCATTGGCCACCAGCAGCGCATTGACGGCTACCACAGGCAGATCTTCAGCGGGCATTGGTAAGCCCCCGTCATAGGCTCCTTTGGGAATAACCGTTGATTCTAGAAAAGGCAAGGTGAGCTGTAGTGCATCAACTTGATCAATCGATAAAAGTTTTATATCGCCAGACTGCAACGTTTCCGCAACGGTGCTGTTGCCCAAGGCAATGACTCGAAACAGTCCATCGACCTGCCGGGATTGCAGAGCCTCAATCGCTTCTTGGGGGGGCAACGGCACTGCCTCAAAGTCCTGTTCGCTCAGACCATAATGCTCGATCAAAGGCCAAAACAAGGCGTAGGAACCGCTCCCCTCTGGCATAATTGCAATCCGTTTCCCTCGCACATCGGCAATGGTGTTAATATTCCCACCGTCAATCGCCATAAAGTGAAACATTTCGGGAAACAGCAGCGCGATCGCCCGTGCTTCTAACGATGCCCGTGTGTCACTTTGCACTAGGGCTAAATCGACCAGTTCATTGCCGACCCGATCCATATTTTGCTGAGACCCATCAGTCTCTAGCACTTTGATCTGAATCTTAGGTTCATGGTTGGCCACCACCTTGGCAAAGGCTTGACCAAACGCGTAGTACTGACCACTAGCACCACCTGTCGCCAGAGTCAGGGTATAGACTTGATTTCGCTCTCGCACGGTGAGCACAGCAAACGCGATCGCCCCAGCCACACTCAACGCAATTACAGGTAACGTAAAACGACTTTGCATAAGCTGGCATGGATCACAACTGTTGTCGCTGTTCAGCAGATAAGTCCAAAATCTCGACGACTTGTTCAACTGTCATCCCAGTTGCCAGTAGATTCTTAGCTGCCTGTATAACTTGGGCTTGAGCTTGCTCTTTGGCTTGTCGTTCCTGCTCTTTGGCCTGCCGCTCCTGCTCTTTGGCCTGCTGTTCTCGCTCTGTATCAGTGGGCAACCAAAGTCCATCTTGATCACACCAGCGGAGCCAGCGGCTCTGCACGCCATCAAAATAACCGTCCCAGATCCCTAAACCAACCTGTAAATCAGCCAGCCATAAACTGGGACTATCAGCAGCCACGGGCTGTTCTTCGTAGCGTCTACCCACGAGCTGAAAGTACCTTAAGTGACGGGTTTTGCGGTTGTAAACCAAATAGTGAGGAACACGTAGGTACGCTTCGTAAACTGTAAATTTGGGGGGTGGGCCTTCTGAGGATTGAGCATTAGGCAGTTCCCCATTTCCCGCTTCCTGATTGCCATTAACGTTTGGCACTCCTGTCGCAGGATCAGCCGTATAAAAGCGTCCGAGGTCTTCCTGCTCTGTCCCTGGCGATAAGAATTCAATCACCACATCAGGGCTATGCCCTTCCTGCCAGGTGACATAGCTGCGGCGCATGTCATGGCCATCATAAAGCCGTGGCACGCCCACTGATAGAAACCAGTCAGGCCGCTTATACCAGAGGGGATGGTGGACATCATAGTAAAGGTTCAGGTCTGACCCGGCAAACCATTCGTCGCGGGTATAGTCAGCCAGGGCTAGCGTACGACTCAGCAGTTGGGGCTGTAAATCATGGTATTCGTCGGGCAATCCAGACTCTCCGATGGACTCGCTGGGTAAATCGTACATGGTCGGCAGGGTCTCGCGCGGGGAGCGAGGCGGTACGGTTTGAGGTACAGCGTGGCCAGTCGTGAAAGGCATGGGCTTGACCAATGGATCACTCCATTATCGTAAAGCGTAAGGCGCGCGAGCGTTAGGGATGAACTTAATTTGATTGGAGCTTACGGGGTGGTGGGGTTAGGGAAAACATCGTTGCCTGATTTGAGGCGGAAGCGATCGCGCACTGCCTCTAAATCCAAATGCCAGAGCAATTCTGGTTGCCAAGTATCTGGATCTAACGTGCTTTGTCGGCCCCGCAGATAGGCATACCAAAGCCGGGGCCATACCGTTTTTGAGAATTCAGTTCGCCATGACCCAGGGCTGGCTGGCTGCTCTATTTGACGTTGCCGATACTGCCGGAGGACCCCCCGCAATAATCCCAACGTCAACAAGACATGGGCTAGGCGAAATTTAGCCCCGATTAAAAAGGCCTGCACTTCTGTTTCTCCCAATGGATCAGTACCATAGCCTGTCAACACATGGATACCATCGTGGAGTTGCTGCCGTCGGAGCCCTTCAGTGAGTGGCTTTAAGCCGTGAGCATCAAGGTTATCTGCCCAAGCGCGGCCAAAGCTGCCAGTCGGCAGCGATCGCAGATAGTCAACATCCACAATCGGCGGCACACTCAGGCCAAACCAGCGGGTTAGGGTACTGATTGTATTGAGAAATCGTTGGGCGGCGGTGGGGGTGAGGGATGGGATGGTGGGGTGCATGGCGGTGATGGGTGATGGGTGATGGGGTGATAGGGAAGATGGGGTGACGGGGTGTAGACGCGACAGTGGCTTCACGGAGGGTAGAGATGATGGAGAGATCGGGAAATGGGTTTAGAAGTGATTAGGGGATCGGGTTAGGAGCGTTGGCGAATTCCTCCCTACCTCCCTACCTCCCCCATCTTCCCCACTCCCTCACCCCCACTCCCCGTCTCGCTATCTCGTCTAACTCCGCTGCAAACGCTGACCGCGATCGCCCCGTGGCCCACCTTCAGGACGCATTTGCTCAAGCTGCTGCCGTTGTTCGTCGGTCAAGACTTCGGCAGCTTCCGCACGGGAGTTTTCCATGATGGTGCGAATTTGTTGCCGTTGCTCGTCGGTCAGGTTAGCAGCCTGCATCGCTTCGCGGATGTTACCGTCATCAGACTGCAGGGCCGCTTCGACTTGTTGCCGTTGGTCATCAGTTAAGACGGCTTCGACTTGGCTGCGGGCATCGCTGCGGATGGTCTCCAATTGCGCCTGCTGATCTTCTGTAAGGTCAAGTTGTTCAAAGGCTTCTCTTCCAGGGCCACCTTGTCGGCCATTGGCATGGCGTTCTTGACGCGTTTCCTCAAGCTGTTGCTGTTGTTCTGGGGTTAAAACAGCCTGGAAAGATTCGCGGGAATCTTCATGGATGGCGCGTAGCTGTTCACGCTGCTCATCACTTAACTCCAGCGATCGCATGGCATCCCTCAATCCCCCTTGTCCTTCTTCAGCAGCGGCAGCAAGTTGCTGTCTTTGGGCATCGGTCAGAATGCTTGCTGCTTGGGTGCGGGCGTCTTCGCGGATGGTTTGAATTTCGGCCTGTTGGGCTTCGCTCAGGTTGAGGGCAGCAAGGGGACCTTCACCGCGCTGGGCTTCAGCGGCTGAGCTTGAAACTTTGAGGGCGACAGGGGTCACCAATAAAGCAGCGGCAGCGACTGTGCCCATTAGAAAACGTTTGCGGTTCAAAAGATTGAATTTCATGGAATTGCTCCTAGAAGAGTGAGTGTTTTATGTTCAACACCCCTATCCTATGAATTGCCCTGCTGGTATGCCCTGCAGCAAACGTCATGTCGAACCCATGACTTTAGTCACGCTGTCAGAATGACTCAATTGGGGTAACCCTAGATCAGGGAATGTATAGCAGTTGCCACCATGCTTTGCGTGACTGCGAGCCAAATTGCCTATGGACAACAAAGTATTCCAGCGATACTCGGTGCATTAAGCAATTTAGCTAAAGCGATATCACCCCCAAGCCACTGCCCCCCATCCCCGCCATGTCTCGTCCAATCACCTACCAAAATCATCCGTTTCCCTTTCTGCTGTATTTGGAATGGGCCCTATTGGCAATGGCAGTGCTCAATCAACTCGCGCCTGCGCCAATTCCCCATCGGATGCACTTTCCATTGTTAGGGCCATTGAGCATTTTGGGTTATGGGGCATTGGGGTTGTATTTGCCTAGGGGTTCACTGATTCAACGTATTGGCCATGTCACCCTACAACTGGTGTTGATTACGGCGGCATCGGGGTTTGGCTTTGGTGGGCTGCGGCTGTTTCCGTTTCTCTACCTCTATTTAATCCTAGTGATTCGCAGTTGCTTTCTGTTTTCCATGCCGGGGCGACTGGCGGTGACGGGTTTAGCCTTCATGCTGTCTTTCGGCAGTTTTCAACTCCGAATCCAAGATATTGGGGCACGAGTACCCCCACCGATCAGACGGGTACTGGGGAGTTTCCACATTAACTTCTTGATTTTGTTTTTTCTGTCCCTGGCCTTTGTGTTGCTATTGGTCAACGCGCTATTGTCAGAGCGGGCCAGTCAAGATAAACTGCGTCGGGCCAATCAACAACTACGCGCGTCTGCTGCCCAAATTGAACAACTTGCCATGGCCCAGGAGCGCAGCCGCATTGCCCGTGATATCCACGACTCAGTCGGTCATTCACTCACCGCACTCAATATTCAGCTTGAAGGGGCAATCAAGCTCTGGAAAAACGACCCAGAAAAAGCACGTCAGTTTTTAGCCGAGGCCAAAACCTTAGGCTCTACAGCTTTGCAAGATGTGCGGCAGTCTGTCGCAACTTTGCGGCAAAATCCCATTGCTGGAAAACGCTTGGAGGAAGCGATTGCGTCCCTAGCAGAGCAAGTTCAGCACAGTATTGGTGTACGATCCGAGATTAATATTTTGCTACCCAGTACCCTGAGCGATGCCCTAAAAACCACCCTCTATCGGATTGTTCAAGAAGCCCTGACCAACATCACTAAACACGCTGAGGCCAGTGAGATTCACATCTCTATGCAGACCCAATCCAACCATATTCGCCTCGACATTGAAGACAATGGCCGGGGCTTTCAACCGGGACAAACCACCAGCGGGTTTGGTTTACAAGGCATGCGAGAACGGGCTCAGGCAGCAGGCGGGCGATTCTATCTCGACAGCAGTCTTGGCAGTGGTTGTCACATTCGGGTAGAGGTACCGTTGAATGCCAATGAACGCTCAGATGCGTAACCCACCGCCCAGTTATGAAAAGTTGGAGCAGACCCATGACGGAACAACCTGCCAAAATTCGGATACTGCTGGTGGATGACCAAAGCATTATTCGCCAGGGACTCCAGGCGCTGCTGGAGCTGGAAGCTGATATTCGAGTCGTGGGAGATGCGGAAAATGGCGAGGCGGCACTCAACGCGATCGCGGCCCGTCAAAATACCCCAGACCAACCTGATGTGGTGTTGATGGATATTCGCATGCCGATTATGGATGGCGTAGCGGCCACCGAAGCCATTCGGCAACGTTATGGTGACGACCTATCGGTGCTGGTGCTGACGACATTTGATGATGATGAACTGGTCACCCAGGCAGTGCAAAAGGGAGCCTCGGGGTATTTGCTCAAAGACACCCCCTCAGAAGAGCTAGCCCACGCGATTCGCAGTGTATATCGCGGTTACAGTCAATTTGGGCCAGGTATTTTACAAAAGGCGATCGCCCATTTCCCCCCCGCCCCAGATCCAAATGAACCCGACATCCCCCCCGGATTTGCAGATCTGACCCCAAGGGAGCGGGACGTCCTCAAGTTGATTGGGGCAGGGGCTAGCAATCGAGAAATTGCCAAAACCCTCTATTTGTCTGAAGGCACCGTCAAAAATCACGTCACCAGTATTTTGGGTCGTTTAAACTTACGCGATCGCACTCAGGCAGCTTTGTTTGCAGCCTCAGTGCGATCGCAGTTGGACACATTAGATCCCTAGGTAAGTCTTGACAAAAGCGTGACTTTCAAGCTGCCCAGGAACGGAAAATCGCCTTAGCGGTAACGCTTCTTACGACGAGCCACAGCTTTGCGCTTGCGCTTCTCTTGGGGCGTCTCAAAGTGACGCCGCCGCTTTACCTCAGAGAAGATGCCCGCCTTAGAAACCTGCCGCTTAAAGCGGCGCAGCGCAGATTCAATGCCTTCGTTTTCTCCAACTACAACTTGGGTCATGGAACGTTTGCTTTTTGTACCTATGCAACAATTAACAGCAAAATCACTAAATTAAGATTTCAAAACCCCGCCAGTCAGGAAAACGAAACACCTCCCCCTCCCGTGGCCCCAAACTTTTTCAGCAGTAAACTTCGGGCATATTTGCCCGCTGCATACAACAGGTTAGCATAATCCTCTTGCTACTTATGGAGAAATTAATGACGGGAAAATTGAATCTTTAGAAAAACATCCATTCAAAAAAGACCCCAACCCGACTGTCTTTTTGCTGCCGAGAATTTTGCCATTGAATCTCTGTTGAAATGCGTAGATTTTGAGTCAGGGCATAGCCTGCGCCCAAGCTGGTGATCCCCACCTCATCTTCGCTAAAAAGAGAAACCCAGCTTTGCGTTAGCGACACATCAGCAGCCCCAGTGCGCGACAGCACAGCCTGTAATCTTAGCCCGACATTGATCCCGCCTGTGTCATAGCCAGCGGTCTCAATATATCGATACCCCAGCAATGGCGCGACATTGAAGTACCCCCCCAGGGGCAACACATAGTAGCGGGCATCCACGCCATAGGATTCGCGATCGCCATTGTTGCTTTGCCCATAGTCGCCGCTGAGGGTAAAACCGCTAGCGCCAATAAACACATCTTCTACCCCGATTTGATACCCACCCACAGAGCCACTAGAAGGGAAGTTGGCATACCCAACCCGAATTCGTGTACGAAAGCTGGGATCATTACGAATGTCTTCTAGGACGTTGGGGGTGCCCTCCAGCCACCGCTGTAACGTAGGACTTTGCTCGATCAAAGCGGGATCGATATCGACTTCATCCACGGCATTTTCGGCCAAAGTTGATGTTACCGGGGTTGTTTCGCTTAAGGCTTGAGAGGCGGTATGGACAAGGGGAGTAGTAAGTGCCGCGTGTTCCCCAATTGCTTCTCCAGCCTCTGACGGGGATGCTGACGCTTGAGGGGTAAGGAGGGCGATCGCCCCGTATTCCGCTTCTACGGCTTCATTGAGATGAGGTGCCGGGGGAACAACCGCTTCACCCAGGTTATCTTCGACCAATCCCTCTCCCTCTGGCTCGGGTAACATCGCCTTCACCTGAGCTAACGATAAGGATTTACCGCCATCAAACGAGACTTCCTGGGCCCAAACGGGTACCGACCCGATGCCTTGACTCAGTGCGATCGCCAACAGCATACCAACGCCCAGAGGCATCGGGTGTCTCCCTCGCCAAGCATTTGATGACAGCTGACGACAACGGCCTAATTGCGGTTGAACTAATGATGACTGAGCATCCAACGGGTCAACGCTTGGCGAGCTTATCTGCACAGTCTCTTCCACTATTACCGGGAAAATCATACCTGCTTTGTGAACCTAGACGGCTAAGGCTAACATTTTTCTGCGGCCTCACTTAAATCTCACATTCCGCACGTCCAACTGTCACATGGTTCCAACTGATGATGCTTTTGGGCAACCTGCAAAGAAAAACGGTTCCGCAAAGGCAGAACCGCTGAGGGGGTGGAAAGATAATGGCATCTAGCCAAACCTATCTTTTCGTTGAATTTTTCCTTGCCGATCCGGTTCGCAAATCCTAGCGGATAGCTGGCCCTAGAGTCGCTGGATCAAGGGGCTTCATAAAGTAGAGCCGTGCAAGTTCTAGGCCACTGGAGAAATAGAGCGGCAGCTTACGCAAGAACTTGATGGGTGCGGGTTGGTCAGAGGCGGCGATCGCCCCTAGCTTCTCGTTATTGCGGGTGCAGGTATCCAAACGCTCAAAGAATTCGGGATGATCCACATTCAAGATCACCGGGAACACGCGCCCTGCCGTTTCATTGGTCTTGCGGATCACGTGGATGTCGTAATCGCGCGCGTCTAGACCTAGAACCGCATAGAAATCCTTCCGCTGAATGTCGTTGAGAAACATGGTGGCAAACACCGACAACAAGAAGAATCGACTCCATAACTTAGCCTGCCAGTCATTGAGGAACTGGGGCTGGGACTTCATGATGGCATCGAAGAAGTCGCCGTGGCGATTTTCATCTTGGCACCAGTTTTCAAAGAATCGAAAAATGGGGTAGACCCGATTTTCGGGATGGGCTTCAAGATGGCGGTAGATGGTAATGTAGCGCCAGTACCCAATCTTTTCAGATAGGTAGGTGGCATAAAAGATAAATTTGGGCTTAAAGAAGGTGTACTTCTTGCTCTTAGTTAAAAAGCCGAGGTCAAGCTGGAGGTTGAAGTCTGACATCGCCTTATTGAGGAAACCTGCGTGGCGAGCTTCATCGCGCGACATCAGGTTAAAGCACTCGGCCAGCACCGGGCTTTTGCCCTTGAGGCGACGCCCCAATTCTTTGTACAGCAAGAATCCAGAAAACTCAGCCGTACAAGAGCGCTCTAGAAATTCCACAAACAGCCTGCGATCTTTGCCGTCGATATGATCCCAAGACTGGTTAAACTCCTCATCCCGAACAAAATGGTGACGGTTGTAGTCAGCCCTAAATTCTTCCAAAATCGCCAGCAGCTCGTCTTCGTTGGGAGAGATGTCCATCTTCTCCATCTCATCGAAGTCTGTGGTGTAGAACCGAGGCGTGAGAATAGTGTCTTTGGCTGGCGCTTTCACCCCAGGCCGGATCTCTTCAAAGTTAGTCGGTCGTTTTAGGGAATCTACCATGAGTTATTGTCTTATCCGCTTATGATTGTGCGCCCACAGTTATCAACCTTGACCACATCCAGATCCATGACTGCCTTGTAGAGGGCTGGGGCATTACGCCTACTCAAGTTTCAAAATCGGATGTGGTTTGAGTGGCGAGCTAATAAAATGAGCCGACACTGAAGTTATGAGTTTTAGTCTATCAACCTGAAACCCTTAAAACGCCGTTGATTGCTTTAAGAATTGCAACAAGATACGCGGCAGCGGGCACGGTTAGATACGGCAGTTGGGGCTTTGATCGCCTCACCACGACTACTAGCCTAGACAGGCATAGAGCAAAATCAATCGAAGAATCTTGTTGACGATGGTTTTGCAACACATTTCTAAGGGTTACGGGAAATCTCGTCGATGGCAATGGAGTATATATCGCTGGCCAGATTGCTTAATGCACCGAGTATCGCTGGGATGCTCAGCACACAAGCAATCTGGCTCGCCGTAGCGCACAAAGCTTTGTGACTACCGCCATAACAGCCCCATTTACCTACAAGGTTTCTTGTCATGATTGAGATTTTTCTAGCGTTGGTTGCCGCTTTTCGGAAGGATTGGGGAGCTTGGGTCTGCGTACCTCTCCTTGTGAGTATAGGTTCTGTGGTGGGGCTGATGGCGGGGCCTGAGGGATACCGAATAGTTTGTTTGGGGGGGTATTTTGGAGCGTTGGTGATGCTGGGGCTAATGTCGGTGTGTCATCGCCGAGGCGTTTTAGGCAGCTAATGTCGCTATCTGCACAATGCTGCTTCATCGAGAAGGAACAAGATGGCAAAGGAGCTCATCAGCCCTCGCGTTGTGCCCCTTCCAAACTCTCCTGCTTGCGTTCAAAAGCGGCTAAAAGCATAGAGACCTTGACGCGAATCGCCGTGTGTTGCTCGATCCCTTCAAATTGATAACGGTTATAGCCACCATCTTCGACTAAGCGAGCCAGGTAGTCTACCCGTTCTGGCGGAGCGGGGTGGCTGGCAAGCCAGTTGGGGCCAAGGGGGCCTTCGCTTTCAGATTGCAGCGTGATCATTAAATTGTGGAGTCCATCGGCAGCATAATCACCGCTGGCTAAAATTTGAGTGCCCATGATGTCGGCTTGGCGCTCCATCTGGCGAGAATAGCCGGTGATCGCGGCACCAGCGGCCAGGTTGGCTAGTTGGGGGATAGGAATGTATTGGGCCAGGCTGGCGGTGAGGTTACCGCTAGTTGCCAGTTGAAAACCGTGGGACAACACGGCATGGGAGATCTCATGGGCGAGCAAGCCCGCCAGTTCTGCTTCAGAGTTGGTTTTAAGGATGGCACCCGCGTTGATAAAGATTTTGCCCCCCGGCAACGCAAAGGCGTTGAGGCTATCGTCCATGACCACGTAAAACTGGTAGTCAAATTCGTCTCGGCCAGCAACTAGGGCTAATTTTTCACCAATGCCACGGACATAATCGTTAACTTCGGCTTCATTGAGTATGGGTAAAACCTGACGGATTTGGGTCGCCACGCGATCGCCTACGACCTGTTCACCCTGGAGCATTAACAGGCTTGAATTGAGGGCAGTAAAGGGGGCATACAACCCGCCTGTAATGGCATAACCCACGGCTCCGGTAATCACATTGGCAACCACATTGCCCTGGAGTCGTTCACGCAGTTCACTCCGAAAGCGATCCATATTCTGCTCAGCTAAATCAGCCATGGCAGGCTGATCGGGATGCTCGGGGTGGAGCACACTAAACTGGCGGGCTGCGATCGCCGACTCTAACCACTGCTGCCGGGCACCATAGGTAGCAGCCTGGGCTTTAAGCACATCGGGGTGGCTGGGATATTGGGCCACAGCTGCTTCCATCACGTCTGTCGCCTCTTCCGGTCGTTCGTATTGAATCAAGGCCTCGGCATACCGGGCATGGCCGGGGACAAATTCGGGATACTCATCAACTAATAACTGTAAGGAAACCAGGGTGCGATTTTCGTTGTTTTGCGCTGCACCCGCGATCGCTTCTTGCCAGTAAAACGCCCCTGCGGGGGGTAATTGCTCAGGATCAGCGTAAGCCTCAGGCAGCGGTTCAATCGATTCCCCGTCCCAGTCTGGATCTTTTGCCTGACGATAGAGGGCTTCAGCAGCAGTAAAATCTCCGACGAGATAAAGCCGATCAGCTTCGAGTAAAAGCTCCTGGGTCGGGGAAAGCTCAAAGGGATTAGCCGCAACGGGCGGTTCAATAACATTGGGATCAATCACCTTGTCTACTGTCTGGGGCACCCCAGTCTGATCCTCTTGATCCCCATCTTCGTTGGCAGGTGCATCAGCGCTATCGTCGTCGGGATCAGCCGATTCAGTTGATGAAGGGGGTAACTGAATTTCGCCATTAGAATCCACAGGTTCCGTATCTAGGATATCTGCTGGAGATGCAACCGCCTCGGATTCTGATTTAGGCCTGGCACCGTCGACCGCTGCCCCTGAAACCACAGCAGGCAATTCGACTCGCGATGGTTCTGGTAAGCTGCTCTCTGGCCCTCGCGTCTGAGCCATCCCACCTGCCTGTTGCAGCAAGACCAGGGAAAGGCTGAGTAAAACAGTGGCGATCGCGCTACTGAGCCCAATCCATAAAAATTTTTGAAACGACGGTTTACCCATAAAGCGACCCATGAGTGGCGTTAACAGCAAGCTAGGATAGCCCCTTTCCCATCATAAGGTTGGCCTCTTTGGGCGTGTTGAGCCCCCAGATATTTACCTGAAATGATCCAATCGCTGTCCACATTGAGCGGTTTTCTAGTTCGGGTGGCGATATATACTAATTTTTGTAACGCGCGCACACCAGAAACCCATGACTCTAGAGACCATCAAACCTTACCTAAATTTCTTTCATCCCCTATTCATGTGGGTCTTGCTTGGCCTCACGATCTATGCGCTATATCTCGGCATTCAGATTCGGCGCACGCGCTTTGCCGACAAAGACACCAAAAAAGAGTTGGTTAAGGGGAAATTCAACGTCCGCCATCACCAAATTGGCTCTGCTCTACTGGCCTTTATGGTATTGGGATCTATCGGCGGCATGGCTGTAACGTACCTCAATAACGGCAAACTATTCTTTGGCCCGCACTTGCTGGCTGGGTTGGGCATGACTGGCCTGATTGCGACCTCTGCTTCGCTGGTGCCTTTCATGCAAAAAGGAAACGAGACAGCCCGACTGACCCACATCAGCCTCAACGTTGTATTAGTTGGCTTATTTGGCTGGCAGGCTGTCACCGGGATGCAAATTGTGCTGCGGATTTTAGAAAACTTCTAAACCCCACCCGATTTGAAACCCCAAGCCAGCAGGGGCGCACAGCTGTGCGCCACTACAAGGGAAAGCGCTGGATCTGGACGGGGAGATGGCTTAAAACGCCCCCAGGGGATCGAGCCAGCGCAAAATCGCATCCCGCAGCGGGTTGAGATCCCGATTCACGGTCTGTTTGACAAACTGCCCCACGGCATCCAAAGGACTAAATGACTCCCCCGCCTGCCAAGGAATTTCTTGGGCTAGGGGAGTCGTGTGGGTGCCCTGCAAAATTTTGACTGTGGTTAACTCTGGAAATAGCGGGACTAACACCTCAGACAGCGGGCGAGTCTGATCGATGTCGTCCTTACGAAATTTGATCAGTAAGTTGCGACGGACGTCATAGCGATCGCGCACAATGGCCAAGGTTTCTTCGGGGCTGGGGGTGAATTCCATCTTCATCGTGTTAGCGAACAGCGGCGGTGTGAAATCCATCACCTGACTGACCTGTTCCAGCAGCGGAATCGAGCGCCGCGCCGAATAATTGTTGAACGCCATCAGCACATTGCCCGCCCGTTCGACACTATAGAGGCTGTTGATCAGCAGATGCAACTTACACCCCATGCTGTGACCCAGGCCGTAGATCGGGAAATAGCCCTGCATCAATCCTCGTTTGCGCAGATAGGTCAGCCCCTGCTCAAAACTGATTAAGACTTCTTGGGCGATCGCACGGTGGTCAAACGTATTGATAAACGGGGTAGCCACAATGGCATACCCCTGATCTGCCAAAGCTTCCAGCAGCAATCGATAGGCTACATGGGGCGCTGCCCCCACAAACGCCCCCCCCAAAAAATGAACCATCGCGATTGGATCGTCAGGCACCAAAATCCAGTTCCCAGATACTTCCCGCCAATCCATAGTGCCCTCAGAAATAATCTCTTTTATCCTAGAGTGCTTTAAACTCTGCTGGTGGGTGCAAATGCGAATCCGGTGATTGCATCTGCCTGATACCCTGTGATACTCTAAAGAGCCATTCGGACGTATAGCTCAGTTGGTTAGAGCACTACGTTGACATCGTAGGGGTCACTGGTTCGAGTCCAGTTACGTCCATCCTTTGAAAAGGATACATTTAAGCGCTTTCCAGTTGAGTGTTAGCTCTAGCGATCGAATCGTCCCATCAAAAATTGGAAAGCAGCTACATCACACTTTGCTATCCGTTTCCCAGAGCACTCTCGATTGAATCACAATCTGCTTACACGAAAATCAGGAACACCCTCATTCAGTCACGTATTCAATTGTCAGATAGGTATGGCCTTTACCCTTGTCGTTCGTTTCGTATGTGACGCTAAGGATATCGACGCCTTCAAACTCGCTGCCATGCTGCATCAGAACCCATACTGACGAATTGCCATTTGGTGTTCCCAGCAGTGCCCAAGCATCCTGTTTCGTCGGATCTATTATCTTAACTGAGCCTTTTTCTTTCGCTTTTGGCCAGTCGTCGCAGAACTTGATTGTGTTCAACGTTTCGTCATTACTAATTTGTGAGCGGCGGATCGAGCTTAAAGATGCCGCTGCGACTCCTACTTTACTTTGGTAAACCTCCCGAGCAGTGAGGTATTGATACCAAAAAATTTCTGAGTTTTTTACCCGGGCTGTCAGTCCATCCCGCTCGGCTACAGCATCGTCTGCATTCCCCCAATTCCCATATGCATGTAGCACCCCTTGACCGCCGTCATACACGTTGTAATACATCACTTCAGTCCCAAGATCCTCGACATCGAATGTATTTTTTAAACTATCAACTTGTCCTTCCTTTAGATCCGCCACTTCTTGCCCACGTTGGGTCACGATTAAAACTTTTTTGCCATCTATCTGCCAGAAAGTCTTATAGCCTTTTCCCCTTATTTCTTCATTGGTTTCTTCATTAGTTTTAGGTGGTATGGCGTTGTTTTTCTTCTGATACCAATTAAGCCCTTTAGTTTTTAGCTTTTCGCCACTTATCAGGCTTTTGTCATAATCCTTTTCTGCTTTGGCTGCACTTGCCTCATCCATCCCCTCTGTTGTCTTGACATTTTCTTTTGTTCTCTTCATTTGGACGAACGGCGCACCCGTCTCCAAGTCGACACCTACCTGCACCGCTCGCTTTTCTTCGCCGTGATTGCTGTCGCTTGCCGCTGTCGCTGTTGATTCCTCCTGAAGTCCTAAACAATTTTGTTGTAAGACGTCCGACTGCTGTAAATTCGTTCTGCGGTGTATAGCGCTTGCTCCCTGCTGCACCACATGCGTCAACTCATGGGCAATCAATTCCTGCCCGCCCCGACTCCCCGGTTGATACTCTCCCTGCCGAAAAAACACATCTTGTCCCGTCGTAAACGCCTTCGCCTGAATCGACTGGTTCAACGCATCCGCTTGTGCCCCCGTATGTACCCGCACCTGGCTAAAATCAGCCCCCATTGCCTGCCCCATCGTCGCTTGCAGGCCCGCATCCAACGGCTGACCACTCCCCCGCGACCGATTAATCGCAGACTCGATATCCGCTGATACTTCACCACCCTCTAGCAAACTTCGCTGCACACCGGGTACCTGCCGCATCTCCGGCTTACGGCTAAGCTGCTCTTCACTTTGCACTAACGGTTGCCCCACCCCACCCGAGTGAATCTGATCCACCACCCGCGCCGCAACGCGATCGGCTTCTCGCTCATACTTGTCATCGGCAGCGCCCACCGTCAGCTTGGCCTGCAAGGGTTGGCCTGGAATGCCCTCGAACGCCATGGGCGGCGGTTCACTGCTGAGAGATCCTTGAGCGAACTGCGTTGTCAAATCCCATCCCGGCCCCAACAGCGGTTGCTCTGCCGCGTTTTCGGTCTGGGAGGGCTGAGTATCTTGGGCTTGCTCGTTGGTAAAAGGACGTGGGCCGAAGGGTGAAGGCTTTTTCTGGCCTTGAGGCGTCCAGTCGTTCGATTTATTCAGGTGGTTTTTCATGGTGAAGGCAGATCGGGGACAGAGCATCGACCGTTTTGTAGGGGTCGGTTGGCTCAACCCAGGCCATATCACACGTATTAATTGCTACATGAAGCTGTCACGCTACAGTCAATGGAATACACCCCTCCATGATCCCCGATGTACGCTACATAGCTGAGCAGATAAGCTAAAGTGCTGATGAAGATATAAGGTTTTTCATAAAGCTTACGGAAAACTGCGTAGACGGGCTGCGGTTTCAATCCTCAAGCCGATGCTGATTGATCTGGGTACATCACGCGCATTGAAAAAACGAGCGGCAGCCCGTGATACTGAGTAAGGAATTATGACTAAGCTGATATCGAGCGATCGCTTGCAGGGTGCCGTGACAGCTGTACGGCGAAGATGAGTAGAGTAGGAGTCTATGCCAGCGCGTTCAAGTCACCTGTCCCCGTCAGATGCATTCATTGAAAATACCTATCGGCGAACCCGGCAAAATCTTCAGAGGGGGTTGATTGCGCTCGGCTGTGTGGTTGTAGTGGGTGTTCTTTGGTACCGAGTTGTCGAAGGTTGGCCTTGGCTAGATGCCCTCTACATGGCCGTTATCACGCTAGCCACCGTCGGTTTTGCCGAAGTCCATCCCTTGGGTGCTCGGGGGCGACTTTTCACGATCATTTTGATTCTGATGGGCGTTTTTGTGATTGCCTATATCCTGAATTCTTTTACAGAGGCACTCATTCAAGGCCATTTTCAAGCGGGTCTCCGTCTAAGGCAACGCCGTAAGCTTATGCAATCTCTAAACGATCATCACATCATCTGTGGGTTTGGACGCACGGGTCGACAAGTTGCGACCGAATTTGCCATCGAAGCCATTCCTTTCATCGTCATCGATTCCTACGAAGCCTCAATTCAGGAGGCTCAACAACTCGGCTTCATTGCCCTCCAGGGAGATGCCACCCAAGATCAGGTTTTGCTGCAAGCTGGTGTGGAACGCGCCCGCTGTTTGGTCGCTGCGCTACCGTCCGATGCTGAAAATCTGTATACCGTCCTTTCCGCCAAAACCCTTTCACCCGCCATTCGCACCATTGCCAGGGCAAGCACTGAAGAAGCGGTTCAAAAACTCCAGCGGGGCGGGGCCGATGTGGTGGTGTCGCCCTACATCACAGGCGGTAAACGCATGGCGGCGGCAGCTTTACGCCCTCAGGTCGTGGACTTCCTAGACGGCATCCTCACAGGAGCCGAGCGCACTGTCTATGTAGAAGAGTTTCTAATCGCGCCAGAATATTGCCCAAAAGTTGGACAAACCCTTGGGGAGGCCGAGCTAAGACTAAAGTCTGGAGCCTTGATTTTGGCAATTCGCCGAGCCGATAACTCGCTAATTGTGGGGCCTAATGCCAACACGCTACTGTGCCCTGGCGATCTGATTATTGGCATGGGAAACTCTGATGAACTCCGCCGCCTTAGTCAGATTTTGAGCCCAATTTACCCCAGATATCAGTGAGATCCATTACTGCGAATTAACTTGCTGCCAAAGCCGAGCGAGGGAACTGGCAATCGGTCGGGTCACGTTTTTGCTGGTCCAATAGCCGTTGTGGGAGAAGGTGTTCCATCCGGTCAGTAGGTTGCCAACTTTGACTTCGTACTCGTGGGTGACTGCAGCTTTATAAGCCTGATTGATGCTCTGAATGGGATAACCCAGTAAGTCATCACGGTCGTAGAAGTTGATCCATTCCCCCTGGGCATTGGGGTGATGAGTCGTCAATTCTGGTGATGGTATCTGGATTGGCACCCCGAACCCTTCGAAGCGCATTGCCCAAAACGGAATTTGGCTACCAAAGGTATACAACGCCGAAAGCGTTTTACCCTGCTCTAAAGGATTGTTGTTGGAATTAGCCGGGAATTTGTTGTGTTGCATATCCCAAATGTAGTTGCTGGCGATCGCGGCCCCCATGCTGTGGCCGATAATACACAATGGCGCGTTTTCCCCTGCTTTGTTGGCAAGCTCACTCAAGGTCTCACCAAACACCCGATGCACATCTTCATAGATGTGCACGTCACTGTCTGAAGCGGATGAGGTGGGTTGATAGGCAATACTGTCAGCCAGCGAATGGAAAATGAAATCTCGTGCCCCAAAAAATCGGCTAAGTTTACTAACACCAAGATTTCTATAAAGCTTTTCTTGGCGTTTTTGGACCACTTCAGCCCAGTAAATCGGTTCAAAGACCAACTCACTGCCAGCATCACTCATCTGATCTTTCAACTCGTTCGAGAATGCTTTTTGGAGTCGTGAGGCAATGCCGCTTAGAAATTTGCGATCTTGTGGATCTGCAAAGTCTGGCTGAGCTTGGCCAATGCCATGAATAACCGCGATCGCTATTTTTTGAGACATAGTCATGCAACCCTAATCAATAGGGAATCAAAGGCGATGCAACTATAATGGCAACTCCCAGTGCATTGCAAAAGTACCCTTGAGGGCCATTTCAAGCACTATCAAAAGGAACCTTTGACGATGCAAATCTGGGTTGATGCCGATGCCTGCCCCAACGCGATTAAGGAAATCTTGTTTCGCGCGGCTAAACGGGTTGAAATCAAAACAACGCTGGTGGCCAATCAAGAACTGCAAATCCCGGCTTCCGATTACATCGACGCAGTTCAAGTGCGGGCAGGCTTAGACGTTGCCGATGGCTACATCGTGCAACACCTCCAGTCTGGTGATCTGGTGATTACTGCTGATATTCCCCTGGCGGCAGCGGTAATCGATAAAGACGGTTATGCGTTGAACCCCCGAGGTGAGTTTTACAGCAAAGCCAATATCCGAGAGAGGCTCTCTCTTCGCAATTTTATGGATCAGTTACGCAGTAGCGGCATCGAAACGGGAGGCCCGCCTGCTTTTAACCAGCGCGATCGCCAAGCGTTTGCCAACCAACTCGATCGCTTTTTAGCCAAGCAGCGCTGAGTACAAAACGGATCTGAATCACAGTGTTCCGGTGATCACCATCAGCCGATGCCTTGACGAGGAACACCAAATCAAGCCTGGGAAACGCTCGGGACGACCTGTTTCTTTAATTAACGCAGCACACACAAGCCCGCTGCAAAAACTTCAGCAAAATCCAAAGGAGCCCCACCATGGAATTTATTTATCGCGGCATTGCTTTCAATTCTGATGTTTCCGGTGCCCCTGCTCAAGAAACTGAGCAAAGCGGCACCTTCCTTGGCAAGCGCTACCCGATCAAGCAAGCTCAAGTTGCTCACCGCCAATCTTCCACTCAGCTAAAGTATCGCGGCGTTAGCTACACCCGTTAAGCATCTGCTATTTCTCTCTCTCTAGTTTCCCAGCAAACGCCCCCTGCCTTTCCGGCAGGGGCTTTTTTTCTCTTGTAAGATCATAAATCTGATGCCATTTGACTAGAGGCTAAGCAGGATAAGTCGTTTCTTAGAAAGGCTTTCAACCGATTCACTTCGCATCACTTCTAATGTCAAATCTGCAGAAGCCGAGTCGCGATCGCAGGTTATTTAGGCTCAACAGATACAAAAATGACTGCGACTCCCGATATATCTTTAAGCGCTATTGAGGCGACTATATCGCCAGCATTTGTGCGTTTCTCTCCACCATCAGCATTAGACAACGCTAAAAGACTTTCGCTAATCCAGGCGTCCCATTCATAGCCGGGGGCGATTGCATTCAGGAATGCTACCTTGTAAACGGCTAGTAGAGCTGTCTGCGAATCCGACATTCCTTGAGTAATAAACGTTGTTAAAGTAGCCTCTGTTATATTATTGCCAGTGCCATACAGCTCTATCATGGCAAGACCATCAGGAGAGTGCCCCAATAGTCTTGGTGTTCCGTCGTTTAGGGGAGAACTTTCAAAAGTGAACCCAACCTCGGCTTGATTGAAAGTCACTTTTCCCTCTGACCCATGGAGGTTGATAGTGGGCGTCAGCGCAAGACTAAGCTCCTGTGCATGCTTCAGATTATTCTGATACTCATCAGCTTTAGCTTGGGCTGTTGGGTAATTCTCATTGGACTCTGGCACAGCCTTCATTAAGACGATCGCTTCACGCCAGAGACTCGCGACAGTGTTCCATTCATCATGGCTAACTGCTGTTTTTGAAGCATCAACAGCAGCCCGTGCGTGATTGATCGCATCATCATAAGAGCGGTCTGGAATCTCTGCCTCAACGTCTTGGGTTGGCACAAGACTAATTTCAGAAACGCGCTTAAGCGTTTCTATTACAGCCCATCTATTGTTGCCAGCAAGCCCTAGGAGCACACTGCCCGATAAAACTAGTGTGGCCAGTCCTATGCCAATTCCTAAAAGCTGATTACGTTTCTGCTTAGATTGCTTATCTTTTACTGATTTTTGAACTTTAGAGGGCTTCACCACTTTTCTGGGTGACGCGTCGCCAACCTGAGGTTTCCTATCTAGACCTGCTAATGTCCACTCCTGAGTCCAGGCAGTTTGTGAGGATTCCAGGACTTTAGATTTGACAAAGACACGCTCAAACCCGTGAGGTTTGATTTTGTTCAATCCAGTTTTAATGATGTCACCCAGCTTATGGCTAGGTTCAGTGTCTCCCTTCAGGAGAATTTTTAACAGCTTTCCACGGCGGCTGACAGTAACGGTAAACCCCTTTGGCTCAAAAGACTTATTGATCAAAGCTTCGATGGCCTTGATATCACCGAGCCTTGACGCGGCTTGCAAAGTGTCAGCCATGCTGGTTCCCTTGAAGGCCTAGGGCTATATACAACACCTGCTGTGATCGCCAGGATAAAAGACTCCAGGATTAATCTGAGAACTGCATGAGAATAGTCATTTGGCACGCTCAGAGAACCCTTATCCGATGCTCACAGACAGGTCAGGAGAGCTTCAGATACTCGCTGCACTATAGAAATCAAGATGAACGAGAACCAAAAGGTTCATTCCTCACCTGATTTCAAAGGAGCTGATTTGATGAAACGCTTTGCCCTCTCTCTATTAACTGTTGCTCTAGCCTCTGCAACCGTCGCACCTATTGCCTACGCGTCACCTAACTTTGACCAACTGCGTCGTGAAAATCTAGAGAAAGACCAGAATAGCTTTGACCAACTGCGTGCAGAAAACCTAGAAAAGTCTAGCAAGTTAGACCAGCTACGCCGCGAAAACTTGGATAAGGATCAATCCAACCTAGATCAAATCCGTGAAGAAAACCTGGAGAAGTCCAGCAAGTTAGACCAGCTACGCCGCGAAAACTTGGATAAGGATCAATCCAACCTAGATCAAATCCGTGAAGAAAACCTGGAGAAGTCCAGCAAGTTAGACCAGCTACGCCGCGAAAATCTAGACAAAGACCAGTCCAATCTGGATCAAATCCGTGAAGAAAACCTGGAGAAGTCCAGCAAGCTAGACCAACTACGCCGCGAGAACCTGGATAAGGATCAATCCAACTTGGATCAGATCAGTGGTGAGATCTTGGTGGACTAAAGCGATCGCTGACTTAAAACAGTAGCCTTTCCAATCAACAATAGGAAGGCTGCTGTGATTACCAAGTGCACTACTACTCAGCCACTCGTGACTAGCACTGTTTTCTAGCTAGCATTTTTTGGGTAAGTGTGATCTGCATCAATCGCGATCGCGACTTTTGTCATTCCCAACGCACTAGAGAATCACATCGCGGTGAAATCGTGGTCACCGCTCTATCCCTGCATTTAGCCGATGATTAAATCACAAGGAACGACACACATTGTTGAAATCATAAAACGCACTTTTTTCTGAGGAGTTCCCTGTAAATCGCACCTATCGTGGCGTCAGCTACACCCGTTAGTTTGACTCCGCCTCTTCTCCTTCCTCTCTGCCTGAACGCAAACGCAACACACACAACTCTTCCCCAGCGAATCGCTGGGGATTTTTTTTGCCTTATATTTCCTACACTGATGCCAGGGCTATAGCGGTAGCCATAAAACTTTGTGCGCTACCGCGAGCCAGATTGCTTGTGGATTCAGCATCCTGGCGATATTCGGTGCATTAAGCAATCTGGCCAGCGCGATAAGACAAGAGTCGAAATCGAGACGGTGGGGTCAACTATGCGATCGCAGTGGATTACAGGCACGTTTCTCAGCGGCAAGACGGCTCAACTGATTCAGCAGTTGATGGATTGGGACACTTTTGAACGTGATGCAGGACAGACCTGGCTCATGTTTGCCGCCAATGGCGACAACCGCATTGCCCTGGCAGAAAGGATTGCCGCAGCCACTGAGGGGCGGGTTGCCATAACTACCACCACCCCAGCGGGCTGGATTCAGGATGAAGTCGTACTATTTTGGCCACTTTTGGTGGAACAGGTGCCGCTCAAAGCCCAGTTTCCGCTCAAGCTACGGCCTGAAAATGAGCAAGAGTTGGCAACGCGATTGTGGCGATCGCAGCTTGATAATGCCGAACTTCAAGTGGCCGGGTGGCGAGAATATGATCTTGTGCGCCACGCGCTAGATTTTTTACAGTTGGCGGCTTCTGCTGGGGTGGCGGCTGAAGAGATTGGCACCATGCTCCAGGATGGAATGCCCGCCGGGATGGCTGAGGCTGAGATGTGGCAGGCCATTGCAGAGGCCTTAGTCAAGTGGCGTAACTGGTGTCTGCAACGGGGGTTGTTGCCGTACGGCGTGATGACTGAGCTGTATTGGCAGCATCTGCTGCCCCATCCAGACTATCAGGCCCAGCTCAAGACCCGGTTTTGCGGTGTGCTCGCCGATGATGTGGATGACTACCCGGCGATCGCGCGGCAGTGGTTTTCGACATTTCTGGATTTAGCGTTGCCCTGTACCTTTACCTATAACCCAGATGCCCAGTTACGCCTGGGGTTGGGAGCCGATCCAGCGGACATGGCAACCCTAGCTGACTCGTGCGAGGCGGTGCAACTGTCACCCCCCACAGATACAATCGGCGCGACCTGGGCAGACACCTGGATTCAATGGGTGAATGAACCGTTCCAAGCGGTTCCGGAGTTACCCGAGATGCTGCGTTCGATTCAAACCGTGTCGCGGGGAGAGCTGTTACGCCTGACGGCTGAAACGATTACGGAAGCCATTCATACCCGGCAGGTGCAGCCTTCAGATGTGGCGGTGATTGCCCCTGGGCTCGACGCCATTGGCCGCTATACCTTGACTAACATCCTCACCCAACGGGGGATTGGGGTAGAAGCCTTGAGCGACCAGCGTCCCCCCATTAGTTCGCCCTTGGTGCGATCGCTGCTGACACTGCTCACGCTGGTCTATCCGGGGTTGGGACGGTGGGTTGATCAAGACGCGATCGCCGAAATGCTGGTTGTCCTCAGCCAAGCCCCCAGTCTAGACGTCGGGCAACCCTGGATGGATCTGGTGCGCATTGATCCGGTGCGGGCAGAATTGCTCGCAGACCACTGTTTCGTCCCCGACCCTAATCAGCCCGAACTGTTGCCGGTCAATCGCTTCCCCCGGTGGGATCGGCTGGGATTTCAAGCCACCCAAGCCTATGACGAGATCCGCGAGTGGATTGCGGACCAAAAACAACAGCAGCAACAACGCCTGTTGGCCAACGCGGTGTCCCTACTCGATCGGGCCATCCAGCGATTTTTGTGGCGCGGCAATCATCTGCCCTTTGATCAGTTAGCGACCCTGCGCGAACTAATGGAAACCGCTCAGTATTACTGGGAAGTGGAAGGGCGTTTGGCACTTTACCCAGACCCATTGGAACAGTCCCAGCACTCGGCACGCCCGATGGGGCGACGCAAATCCGCGGAAACTGAAAAAAGCGTTGCCAATTTTATCCAGTTATTACGCAGCGGCACCGTCACCGCCAATCCCCACCCGGTCAAACCCCTCAACCCCAACCGCCAAAACATTACCTTGGCCACAGCCTACCAATATCGCACCTATCGCCTTAGCCATCCCTGGCATTTTTGGCTCGATGCCGGATCCCCCCGCTGGTTAACCAACATGGCAGACTTTCCCGGTTGGCCGATTTTCTTAAAAAACTGGTCGGGGCGATCGCTCACCACCCAGCAAATGGAAGAACTCAACGACAGTCGTCTGGCCTGTCAGCTCAAAGATCTGCTGGGACGGGTCACTCAAAGACTTTACCTTTGCCACAGCGACCTGGCGATCAGTGGTCAAGAACAGGTTGGGCCACTATTGAACTTAGTCACAGCGACCCAAACCGTGATCACACCACCCAAGCAGACGGCTTGAACTAAATCAGGCGTATTGGTTTATGCCGGTTGGGCGCCGGGCTGTCCGTTTTCGACCACGAACGAGGCCAGCGTGCTGACCTCAGCCGTATTCTCCTGGATGGTTGACACGATGCGAAAATCACTTTGCCAAGTGTCAGGGGTGATGGTGCAGCGCACATACCCCCGGTTAACCCCGTCAAAAAACTTGGTATGGGGATTGCCGGGGAGTGCTGCTGCTACGAGCGCACTGGTTTCTGCATCATTGCCGCCAAAGCTAGACGAGATGGAGGTGCCGATAAACTCAGTACCCACGGTCTCAGAGGCCGGACTGTCAAAATCGGTCTTGATATCGTGGACCCAGCTTGAGTGAATGTCACCTGTAATTACAATGGGATTAGAGGGCTTGCGGGCTTTTAGGAACTGAATGATGCGATCGCGTTGGCTGACATAGCCATCCCACTGATCAGGGTTGAAGAAATCCCCCGGCAAAAACTGGCTGTTGCCAAAATCAAATTGGGCAAACATCGTTTGCTGGGCAATCACATTCCAGCGTGCAGTTGAACGGTTCAAGCCCGAAAGCAACCAGCTTTCTTGACGGTTGCCCGTCATCGTTGCTTCGGGGTCAAATGCCCCATCACAGCGGGGGCCAAAGGTATCATCACAGGGCTGGTCAGTGCGATATTGGCGCGTATCCAACACGTTAAACGTGACCAAATTGCCAAAGCTTAAGCGGCGATAGAGTTGCAAAAATGCGCCCCGAGCCATGGAAGCGGCTCGCAGTGGCATGTGCTCGTAATAAACCTGAGTGGCAATTTCACGTCGTTGAGCAAATGCCTCCGGACTTTGATCGTCTTCTGGCACAAAGCCTGCATAGTTATTGTCAACCTCATGATCATCCCACGTGAAGGTCCAAGGGAAGGCGGCATGGGCAGCCTTAAGATTGGGATCGCTTTTGTACAGCGCGTAGCGATTGCGGTATGCCTCTAGCGTCACCACCTGTGGGCTGTTGTGCTGACGCACGGCATCTGAACTGATGCCCCCTTCATAGATGTAGTCTCCCAGGTGAATCACCAAATCCAGGTCTTCTTGGGCCATATTCTGATAGGCCGTATAGAAGCCGTTTTGATACTCCTGACAGGAGGCAAAGGCAAACTTGAACTCGTCTACCGCTGCACCTGCAGCCGGAGCAGTGCGGGTGTGGCCAATGGGACTTTCTGCATTGCTGGCTTCAAAACGATACCAATAGTCCCGACCGGGTTGCAGTCCAGACACTTCAACATGAACCGAGTGGCCTAGGCTAGCAGGGGCAGTGGTCGTACCTTCCAACACCACATTTTGCAACGCTACATCAGTAGCAACGGTATAAGTCACAGCAACATCCTCATTGGGCATACCGCCGCCGTTGAGCGGATCCGGGGCCAACCGGGTCCAAAGTACAACCCCATTGGGTAGAGGCTCACCGGAAGCGACCCCCAGCGTAAACGGGTCGCTAGAAAATTTGATTTGGGCAAGCGCCCGCCGGGGCCATTGCCCCGCAATCAGGAGTCCGGTAAATGCGCCCGTCCCCATTAACAAGCTTCGCCGTTGTAGACGAGTGGATAATAGCCGTTCAAACAATGAGCGTTGCATATCTACGTCCTTCGACATCCAGGTGAGTAGGGTTTGATGACTTGATTGAGTGACTGAATTTGACAGCCTGAATTTGACAGCCTGAATTTGACAGCTTGAACCGGGGGGAGTTCATTGCTGCCTACCTCGGGGGTGCTAATTCCTTAGCGATCGCTTTAACGCTGCCGCCCCTGCCATGACCACTAAGCCCGTTAGCAACGCAGGCTCAGGTACAGCGGTCGGTTCAGTGACAGGGTTAGGTTCAGCAAAGGCAACCGTGCCAGTGTTGGTCTGAAACGTTGCAAAATCATCCGTAAAGAATTCAAAATTGCCGCTGCCCAGAGGTTCTTCACGAAATTGAAAGGCCAGATTTGGGGTAATTGAAACGGAATAGTCTAATCCAGCCAATTCGCCATCTTGGAAAGTTGCTAAAGGGAAGCCAGCACTAATATCATCATCTGCTTCTGTATAGGTAACGGGGGTGGTTAAATCCGCACCAACGTAGGTGAAGTCAAGGGACACTAGCCCGGAAGCCAGGTCTATCAGCTCAGTTCCCACCCCGGTGAGAAACTGATCGTCATAGATAACCTGACCCAGAAAGGTTTCCCCGAGTAAAAAGTCACCGCTGACAATATCGACAGAAAAATCTGCAGAAAACTGAGCCCCATTAGCCGATGCAACACCAATCGAAACTGAGCCGAGTAGTGCCCCAACATTGGCAATTGCAATTGCTTTAAGCCTGATCACCATAGTTCAAAAACCCTAGATAAAATGCTTAAGTCGCGCAATAAGATTTCACTTTTAGATCCTCATCAGAAGGATAAGAACCTCAAAAACCTACAGAAGTTTTTGGATAGACATTCAACAACAAAACAGCTCGAAACAGCACTCAAAATTGGGATAGGTTTATGGGTCACTAAATCTTGAAACGCTTAATCTCTACTTAAGCGTTTGATAAGCGCCGTATAATTTTTGAAAAAATGTCAAATTGATACTACCCCTCAGTGCTAGAAAACACTTGTTTTCTACAACACATGATCAGGCGTTAGACACCGACAAGTGATCATTCTTTAGCCTTTACCTGGGGCACTAAATCCCATCCGATTTAGAACCTTGAGCAGGGGCGAGAGGCCCCTCGTCCCCTAGATGTGGGCGCAGTGTGAGACTGATGTTCTATATCTCACAGTCAATTGTCTAGAATAGAAACAAATCCTTGATGCCTGTGGTGATCATGAAAGAAGAGAAGCAAAAGCGAATCGTATCCGCGCCTCAATCGGCCTTAGGTGCATCCTCAAGTCCCCCGGCTAACAGCGTTATCAGCGTTGAACTCAGTGCGGATGAGGATGTTGAGTGGACATGGGCGTCAATGCCTGACGGCTCAAAATATGTCAGCGGCTACACAATTGTCAAAAAAGCAAGCTAAATCCTATTCGGTTTGAAACCTTGAGCAGAAGCGAGAAGCCCCTCGCCTCTGCGAAGGAAAAACTATGGAGCTGGATTTGGACAGAGTTTAAGACAGGCATCTGCGATCGCAGGTCATTCAACCTGACAAAGATATCTGATAAATTCCAGTCAGATAAAAATTGATAGTGCTAATGGCTTAAAGCCTTGTTGGTGTTGCAGACGTAACCTAGCAAGGCTTATTTTTTTCTAAGGAGTTTCAGTGTATATATAAAGACAGCTTTTTTAGAGTATTAGTAAGATACTCGCTCCTAGATATTAAGTTGACAAATCCCATTCGATTTGAAAACTGTAAATTTTCTGGCTTCGGTAACTTATAGCGTTATTTATGAAAAAACAGTCCAAGACCTTCCAACTTTCCGGAAGAGTTTATCTGATGATTGCCATTGTCATCTTTGGGGCCGCCAATGCGGTTACTCGTAAGCTGACTGACATTGGGGCAGCAAATTTAATTGACGATCGCAATCCGATTTCCTTTTGCAACGTCCTCTTCGTCGGTAATCTATGTGCGTTGATTATCTTGGCGTTTATCTATCAAAGCCAATGGCGAAAGCCGGTATTGAGGCAAATCAACTCAAAACAATGGCTAACGCTGACGTTAATTGCGGTCTTGAGTGCAGCCGTTGTGCCCACGCTGATTTTTACGGCCCTTTCATTAACCGCAGTCAATAACGTTATTTTGATTGGCCAAATCGACACACCATTAGTCCTAGCGCTGTCCGTACTGCTACTGGGGGAGCGGGTCAATGCCTGGGTCATCGGCGGTGCGGTTCTTGCGTTCATTGGTGTGGCGCTCACCGTGCTTATTCCCTCCCCTGGGAGTGACATGGTATCGATGGGTATGGGGTTTGAAATTGGCTTAGGTGGATTATTGACCCTAATTGCTGCTGTCTTTAAAGCGATTTCTAACCTGATTAGTAAGGTCAGTTTGCAGCAAATTCCGCTGGGGATTTTCAATGTTTTTAGAATGTTCGTCGGTACCATTGTCTTTTTTGTAGCGACGGCTGTGCTGTACGGGCCAGAGCACTTTATGGATGTGACTTCACCGTTTTTATGGCAGTGGATGTTGTTTTATAGCGCCGTCATTGTGGTGGGTGGTCAGCTAGCCTGGTTTAGCGGATTAAAGCGAAGTACCGCCAGCGAGATTTCCTTGGCAACGGCTTTCAACCCCATTACCGGGGTTTTAGCAGCCTATTTGATTTTGAGGGAGGCTCCAACCACTGCTCAGTATATTGGTGGGGCCGTTATTCTATGCGGCATTGTGCTAAACCAAATTGGGGTGCAGCAGCTCAATGCTAAGGTGCCTGAACAGCAGCCTACCCCTAAAGAAATGAGTGAAGCGATCGCGTTTAAGGGAGTTTGAAAGATGTGGTGATGACTCTCTACATAAGTCATACTAGAGCATATCTCTTGAGGAAGCATGGATTTTGCAATTGTAGATCTGGATAGCAACCTAATTGTATTTTTCGAGAGAATAAGCGCCAAAGACAGGAGCGATAGATAATTTTACAACTGTGGAATAAGTTAGAAACCTGGGCCCAAGTGAATGCCCCAAAAATGCTTGAAGATCTAAACGACCCAGCCTCTGAAGAAGAGATTGAACAGCTTGAGCTGGTGTTAGGTCTCAATTTGCCAGCATCTTTTCGGGAGACGCTTAAAATTCACAATGGGGAAAGTGATGGTTGGCCGTGTAAGATATTTGCCGATCGAGGGGCTTTTCTAGGCACTGACCGCATCCAAGAAGAGTGGCAACAGAGACAAACTATCTCGGCAGACATTGCAGAAGAGTTCGAAGTAGACCAGATCAAGCAACTAATTGAAGACGGTATAATTTTTGTTGAGGGTTCAGTAAAACCTGTCTTATTTCAAAACGCCTGGATTCCAATTATGGATTCAAACGGTGATGTTTTCTGGGCACTTGATTATTCCCCTACTGAGGGGGGAATCTCTGGTCAGGTGATTGAAGTGGATTGGGAAGGGACACTGTGGCGTGCGGTGGCACCGTCATTTGAAGCGTTCATGCAAAGCTATATGCAATCTCTAGAACGAGGCGAATATCAAATAGTTGATGGATTGCCCACAAAAGAAACAAGTTTCTAAAGAGCGGATCGAAAAACTTCAACAAATTTCTATCAGCGCGAAATTCTGACACTCAGAATGGACACTATCGACAGGCTGAAAGTCAAGGTAAAACGTGCGAGGTTTCAGCTCAATCCACCTATCGTCCCTGCCGAACTTGAGCGCTTCGAAAAAGTTAGCGGCATTACTCTGCCCGCAGACTATCGCGCCTTTCTGCTTCAGGTGGGCAATGGTGGTAGCAAACCCGACTGGCCACTGTCACTGTTCTACAGGGACGTTTCGTGGCTATTGCCCCTAGACTGCTGGGATGAGTCGTGTTGGATGATCGATAACCCCGACTTATCGGTTCGCCTTGCCCAACCGTGTCCGGTGACACCAGCAGTGGTAACCACTGAAGCCTGGGAAATACTATGGGACAACGACGAGTGGGATCCACTATGGGGCACGATCGCGATCGAGGATTGTGGCGCTGGGGGATTTCTCTCGCTAATTGTGAATGGGGAATATAGAGACAGGATATTCTACTGGGGAGACTGCCCCCATTTACCGCCCAAGTTCATACCTGAAACCAACTTCTTTGAATGGATTGAGAAGCGGCTTGACGGGTGGATTGAGCGGTACAGCCGTTCGATTTTCTAGATAGCAGAGGAGGTGCTATGGGCGATCGCGATCGCTGAGCTGTAAACCCGACTGCCAAATCTTGATCGTTTGATCTTTGCTGCCGCTAACCAACGTTTGGGCTGAGGCATCAATACTCAAAGCCAGCACCCAGTCTGAGTGGGCCGTCAGCGTTTGCTTTAAGTCTCCCGTGCGGGCATTCCAAAGTTTGATGGTGTTGTCAAGACTGCCGCTAGAGATGGTTTCGCCATCAAAGGCAACGGCAACCACCCGGTCTGTGTGTCCCTCCAGTGTTCGGATCAAGTCACCGGTAAACAAATCCCAAACTTTTAGCGTGCCGTCCCAACTGGCGCTGACCAGTTGTTCACCGTTAGGATGGATCGCGATCGCCCGTACTGCATCCGTATGACCTTGCAACGTCCGCAGGCGTTCTCCCGTTTGCAGATCCCAAATTTTGATGTGATTATCCGCACCGGCACTAACAATATGTTGCCCATCTGGACTAATAGCAACCGCCCAACCCGGCCCGCTATGGCCTGGCAGCCCATAGCGGAGTTCCCCGGTTTGCACATCCCAAACATTAATCTGGCCGTCATAGCTGCTGCTCACTAGGGTTTGTTCATCCTGACTGATCGCAACTGACCAGATGGTATCAGCATGTCCTTCAAAAGTTTTGAGCAATTGCCCAGTTCCCATTTGCCAAATTTTTAGGCTGTTGTCGCCGCTGCCGCTGACTAAGATTTCACCAGAGATGCTGATGGCTAAAGCCCGAACCACATCGGTATGCCCCGACAAGACTCGAACTACCTCGTCCCGCGCAATATCCCAAACGCGAATCGTATGGTCATAGCTGCCGCTGACCAGCAACCGACTATCTGGGCTAAGCACAACCGTCCATACAGGCTCAGAATGTTTTGCCAAAGTCCGGACTAAGGAAAATCCTGGGCTTTGGTCGAGGGATACATCTAACCCCGAATCAAATGGGATAGACGCATGCTGTGCATAAACCTGGGGAACGATTGATTGAAACGTATGGTAGATTCCCAACGAGACCAGCGCCACGACCCCCCATCGCAAATACTGGGGGAGTTTAATTCGTTGACGACGTACCGCTGGCGATCGCTGTGCTGAATCAGACGCAAGGTTTAGCTGGTGTGGGTCAAAGGTGGATACCAGGCCTAAATTTGCGGTTGTCCCCAATTCACCTTGGGGGCTCAATGCTTCTTGAGGCGTGGACTGAAGCTGTTCAGCAAAGTGAGTCTGAATAAACTTGGTAAATGTTACCGATGTAAACACTCCCGTTGCTGGATGACGATCTTCGCCGTCGTGGCCTAGATATAGATATTGACAGACGGCATTGCCAAGCTGAGTTCCAGCGTTGATCTGCCAATCTTTTACACAGATTCCGGTGAGCTGTGCAGAGTCAAAATTCGTACCATCCGCGCGGACACCAACGAGAATAGCCCGGGTCAAATTTGCTTCATCCAGCTTGGCCCCTTGCAAATCCGCATCGGTTAGGTTGGCTGTGTCTAAATTGACTTGACTCAGGTAGGTTTGGGTCAGCTTCGCAGCTCGGAGATTGGCATGACGCAAATCAGCCCCAATGAGACATGCCCCACTCAAGTCAGCCCCAACCAAATCCACTCCATCCAAACGGGCTTCAAACAAGTAGGCTCCGCTCAAATCGGCCCCGCTCAAGTCTAAAGCGATATCGGGGTGCGCCACTCGCCATTGGTTCCAGTCTTCTATGCCTTTGTCAAGGCGCATGAGATGTTCAGGATTTGCCATAGGAAGCCTTCTCAGATGCACGAAACATCAATTCGCCAGGACAACACTACATATAGTACGAAGGAATATAAGGATTGGATTCCACTTATCAGCCAAGTTTAAACTTGAACTACATCCTAAATCGTTAATTTTCCGGTAAGCGCGAAAGTCATCTATAACATTCCTGGCCTAAAACAGTACATATGGTCTAATATATGCCCAGCCGGAATGTGGTGGTTCCTATGTCAGATTATGCCTTTACGCTTTAGGATTGATTTGGAATTATGGCGATTAAATCTTCCAAACCTGATCCATCAGAACTAAATCCCCCTGCGTTATCAGAGAGATCAGAGGCGACCGCTAAGCCGCCGTTAGGATTATCTGCTCCAGCATCCCTGACCCCTAAACCCGCTAAACCTCAACAAAAGGGGTTGAGAAAAGACAAGGCGGCTGAAGCAGATGAGATTTTGTCGGGCGATCGCACCCCCACTGAAACCCCACGCCAAGAAGAAGGCTTAAGACCGCAACGCCTCGCCGACTACATCGGCCAAAAATCCCTCAAAGAAGTGCTAGAGATTGCGATTAAGGCTGCCCAGTCTCGGCAAGAAGCCCTGGATCATTTGCTGCTTTACGGCCCCCCAGGCCTAGGCAAAACCACCATGGCGCTGATTTTGGCCCAGGAGATGGGGGTGGGCTGCAAAATCACGACAGCGCCTGCTTTAGAACGCCCCAGAGATATTGCTGGCCTGCTGGTAAATCTCAAACAGGGAGACGTACTGTTTATTGATGAAATCCATCGTTTGCCCAAGGTTACAGAAGAGATTTTGTACCCGGCCATGGAAGATTCCCGCCTCGACATCACCATTGGCAAAGGTCAAAGCGCCCGCACCCGCAGCATCCCGCTCCAGCCGTTTACATTAGTGGGCGCAACTACTCGCGTGGGGGCGTTGACCTCACCCCTACGCGATCGCTTTGGGTTGATTCAACGCTTGCGGTTTTATGAGCTCGATGAGCTGACTCAAATCGTGACGCGCACGGCCCAGGTCCTCAAGACCCCTATTGAACCTGCTGGGGCAACCGAAATTGCCCGCCGGGCCCGCGGTACCCCCAGGATTGCCAATCGCCTGCTAAAGCGAGTGCGCGACTATGTAGAGGTGAAAGCATCGGGGCCGATTACCGAAGCGATCGCGGCTGAAGCTTTAGAACTCTTCAATGTCGATCCCTGCGGTCTTGACTGGACCGATCGGCGGTTGTTAACGGTAATGATTGAAAATTTCAATGGCGGGCCCGTAGGCTTGGATACCATGGCTGCCGCCACTGGCGAAGATGCCCAGACCATTGAAGAGGTATACGAACCTTATTTGATGCAAATTGGTTATCTTCAGCGCACGCCCCGAGGTCGTGTGGCTGCGCCTTCAGCTTGGCAGCATTTGGGCTACGACTTACCCAATGGCTTTGGGCCTAATGGCTTTGGGCCCAACGGCTTTAGTAGTGGCAATCCTGGTCAGCTTTCATTGATGTGACGCTCCGGCACAAGCCCAATAGACCCGGCATAATAAATACAACACCCTCGTGAGGAGCACAGCGCGCACCCCTGCGACGCTATTTGTTATGCGACGCTATTTACTCAGTATCGTCATTAGCGTATTGATTGCCTTTGGCTTCAGCGCCGTAAGTTTGGCTGAACCCGTCACTCAAACAGCACTAGAAAGTCCAGCGATCGCTAGTGACTTGTCCCCCCAAGACATAGAAGCTATTGCGAAATTGCGACAGCAAGCCTTCACGGCCACCAGCACTGGAGAGTTTGCCCAGGCCGAGATCTACTGGAGCAAGTTGTTGGATTTATTACCCGAGAACCCTGCCCTATGGAGCAATCGGGGCAATGTACGGTTGAGCCAAAATAAACTAGACGCGGCGATCGCAGATTACGATCAAGCCATCGCGATCGCCCCTGACGCCCCTGACCCTTACCTCAATAGGGGTGCAGCCTATGAAGGCTTGGGACGCTGGCAAGCGGCGATCGCAGATTACAATACTGTACTTTCCCTTGAACCCAATGATGTTGCCGCTTACAACAATCGGGGCAATGCCCAAGGCGGACTGGGAAACTGGGACGCGGCCCTGGCAGACTATCAAACAGCCGCTGACTTAGCCCCAAGCTTTGCACTGGCCCGCGTCAATGTCGGTCTAGCTCAATATCAAACGGGGCAAACCGACGACGCCATTCGCACCTTCAGGAACCTAGTCCGTAAATATCGCGACTTTGCCGATGCCCGGGCTGCCCTGACTGCCGTGTTGTGGGTCGACGGTCAGCGGGGGGAGGCAGAAAGTCATTGGGTCGCAGCAACTGGGTTAGATGGTCGATATCGAGATCTCAACTGGGTTAGAACGATCCGCCGCTGGCCGCCTGCCATGGTCGAGGCATTAGATCAGTTCCTTCATCTCTGATCCCAGCCTGCTTCCCCTGGTCTACTCTAGAGGAAGCACTAGCCTCTACACAGAGGCCGCTGAAAGCCCCCTAACCCTAGAGATGGTCGATTTAGTCTTAATTATGGGCTTGGGCTTCCTTGGAAGCTTTGGCCATTGTGTGGGCATGTGTAGCCCCATTACTGTGGCCCTCGCGCTGGCCAACCATCCGGAGACAGCGCCTCGATCGCAGTGGCAGCAATTCTGGTTTCACAGCTTGCTCAATCTTGGCCGCTTAGCCAGCTATGTCTTGGTCGGAGCAGCCATTGGTGCATTGGGCTCAGTGTTGGTCGCCGGAGGACAAGCGGCGGGGATCGGGAGTGGTCTGCGGCGGGGAGTCGCCTTTGTGAGTGGTGGGTTGCTGATCTGGATCGGCCTTTTGCAAATTAATCCAGGCATATTGCCGCGCTTACCACTCATCCATCCCCTCGCCCAAGAGAAAAGTCATACACGCCTAAGCAGCGCTATGGCCAAATTGTCCCTGAGCGATCGCTGGTGGACGCCTGCCCTATTGGGGCTGGTATGGGGTTTGATTCCCTGTGGATTTCTTTACACGGCTCAGATCAAAGCCGCCGAAACCAGTAACCTTTTGGGTGGGGCAGCGACGATGCTAGCCTTTGGGTTAGGGACTGTCCCCATGATGCTGGGGGTAGGCGTGTCAGCAGCCTGGCTGGGGCGCGAGCGCCGCAGTCAACTGTTTCAACTGGGGGGCTGGATTACCCTATTAATCGGCATCTTGATTTTGACTCGCACTGGCCAAACGATGGTGGACTACACCGGACATCTGGCGCTACTTTGCCTGGTGCTTACCCTAGTGGCCCGCCCCATTAGCCGTTTGTGGAACTTTCCCCTACGCTGTCGGCGAGCCTTGGGGGTAGGCTCATTTGTGCTGGCTGTGGCCCACACCGGGCACATGCTAGAACATAGCTGGGGCTGGAACTTAGCCGCCTTTAATTTTATGGTGCCCCAACACCGCTGGGGCATTGTGGCTGGGGCTGTGAGTCTGGCGTTGATGGTGCCCTTAGCACTAACTAGCTTTGACTGGGCCCAGAAGCAACTCGGCCCCCTTTGGCGCAATCTCCATTTGTTGAGCATTCCGGCCCTGCTGCTGTGCGCCCTACACTGCACCTTAGTGGGTTCTAACTATCTAGGGCGATTTCAATTTGAGGGGTTGCCCCTCGTCTATACCGCTACGCTTGGCCTAATGATTATCGCAGTATTACTGCTGCGATCGCGATGGTTTTGGAGGCTACTATCCCTTGAACGCTATTATGCTCCACCCATTAAAAGTCCCTAATCGATCATCTGCTCAGGGTATGCCCATCCAGCAACTCACCAGCGCTTTAGTCCCCATCACATCTGTCACAATAGGACTGCTGGGCTGGGCTGGGGTATCTCCTGCGATCGCCCACCAGGTCAAAACGACCGATTCCGTGGGTGCCACCCTACACATCGAACCCAACGATACGCCTCAAGCCGGTGTCCCCACTGAAGTCTGGTTTGCGCTAACTCGCCAAGGCGGTGAAAGCATCCCCCTAGCTGACTGTGACTGTCAGTTGATGATCTATACCCAGCCCTTAACATCAGAAGCAACTCCCCTACTCAATCCACCCCTATCAGCGACCTCAGCCGAAGGCTACACCGCCATTCCCAGTGCTGAGGTGACGTTTCCTAACGTTGGCACTTACACGCTAGCTTTAACAGGTGCCCCTAAGGCCAACCAAAGCTTCTCTCCATTTGAATTGGCCTTTGACGTTACCGTGGCAACTGGCCCTTCTGCGCCACGCGTTGAGCCCGCCCAGCAACCCCAGGCGATTGAAACCGATCAGACAACGACTGAGCCTAAGACAACGGACTCAGCCCCCCAAACCGCCACATTACCTGAAACGGAAACGCCCGCAGCAGCCTGGCCGCTGCAATTTTCCCAGACTCAGTGGCAAAAACCTACCATTCTGGTGTTGTTAATCCTGTTGGTGCTGGGTGTAGGCGGTGTATGGCAATTGCGGCAAAAGCGATCGCCCAAAGAATAAACTCTGGTTAACAGGGCACTAACACCGCAGAAATAATCTGATCCAGGCATCGCTGATCAGAAGACCACCCGTCTATATTTTCCATTCGCTGCTAATTAATGGACAACCCCATATTTCACCAATTATGCTAATCTCCTGTAAGGATTATTTTCGGGCTTGAACAGGTTGCGTTTCGTAATCTCCGGATCTAATATCTTTATCGCATGCTCTGAATTGCTGGAGATTTCCATAAATGTCAATTTACGTCGGCAACCTCTCTTTCAAGGCCACCCAGGAGGATGTCACCGAAGTTTTCAAAGAATACGGTACCGTTAAGCGAGTGCAGCTTCCGACCGATCGTGAGACGGGTCGGATGAGGGGCTTTGGCTTCGTTGAGATGAGTTCTGATGAAGAAGAAGCTGCCGCAATTGAAGCCCTAGACGGTGCTGAGTGGATGGGGCGCGAGCTACGGGTTAATAAAGCCAGACCACGTCAATAGCTTCTTAACTGAGGCATGCGTCTCGCTTAACTTCATCCAAATTCTTTCCCACAAAGTTACTTCCAGATGTGCCCCACATCTGGAAGTAACTTTTCTATTGCAATCCTCGTTTTGAGAAGCAAGTTTCAAAATGACGGAACTCAGAGGTTTGTAAGCAATCCCTGCGATTTCTAATTTTCAAAACAAGACTTATTAATTTTCTAATAAATAAGTCTTGAGTGATACAGGAAAAGTTCCCTAACGTTAGATGGCCCTTGTCAAACTCGTTTGCCTAGCCAGTTGAGAATCGCCTGATTGACAATGTCAGGACGCTCATCATGGGGACAATGCCCCGTTTTTGGGATCGATGCAAAGGTCATAGACAAGTGTGCCTCGGGGTCTTCGCTCAGCTGGCGATAGATTTCAGCACCTTTAATCGGTGTCCAGGGATCATTCTCACCCCATAGCACCAGCAAAGGCTGATGGATCCTGGGCAACAATTCACTCGGCCTAGGGCCAGCGGGGGCTGTCACAATAGATGCGAAGACTTTTTGGGCACCCGGATCACAAGATGGTTGGTAAAGCATATTGACCAGGTCATCTGTAATCGCCTCACGATTGTTATAAACCTGCTTCAAAGAGCCCCGAATGCGATGCTTTTGACGCACTTGATTAAACACAAAGGGGCCTAACCACTCAGAACTGACCAATTGAGTGAATGCCCCCATAATCAACCTCAACAGGGGATTAAGTTCTTCTGGGCGGTGATTCAGCCCGCCAGCACAATTGAGCAAAACCCCAGCTTGGGCCGCATCTTTGTGGTTAGCCAACATCATTAGCGTCAGCAACCCCCCAATAGAGTTGCCCACAAATACTGCCGGAACCCGCACATAGGTCTGCCAAAAGTCGTGCAGCAGAGTTTGCCATAGTTCTACGGTGTATCCCAAAGCAGGTTTGTCGCTGTCGCCAAACCCCAACAAATCGATGGCAAAGACTTGATAGCCCGCTTCAGCCAGCACCGGAATATTTTTACGCCAGTGACCAATCGAAGCACCGAAGCCATGCACTAAGACTAACGGCGTTCCCTTTCCCTGAACGGTGTATTTGATCGCGTGGCCATGCCATTGCCAAGTCAGTTTCTGAATATTTTGGAGGGCTAGAAGTTGGGCGGTCATAGAGTTACTTAACTTTTCTTTATCATAGACCAGTTGTCTCCTTAACCCAAAGGGCAAGACCGCCGCCTTTGCCCCGTGCCGCAATACAGTCTTGAGACACCAGAAAATAAGTGAAAAAAGCTTGCTGCTTTAAGGACTGCTCAAAAAAAGTACTTTCACGCTGTTGTCCATTGCCAACGTAGCCTTTGTAGAGCGTGCTGTCAGCCAGGGCAAGCTGCAGGTGCGTAAAGTCAAAGGCTAGAATATTTCGCTGTGGCCAAAAGCACACTGGCCCAGAAACGACGAGTTTGATTGGGCCAAATTTTACGACGTTGGCAACGGTTCCTCGATGGTTTGTTTCAGCCTCTGCTGCAGTTTCGCAGGGCCACCCAGCTGCATAGGTAATCTGAATCGTGACCCACGGCGGGATAAATCGGCCTGCCCCCAGTAAGCCCCCCGCCGCTTTACGGGAGTTGTGGGTGCCTGTAATAAACCCCAATCGCCAAGTCCCTAATAGGGATGCAAACGGATAGCTTTGACGGTTAGCGCGCGCTGTTTTTTCTGAGATTAGGAGGGCTGATACAACTTCCGTAGCTGTCGGTCGCGCAACATGAACCTGGGTTAGGAAATCAACGGCAGGCTGTAAATCAGGGAGCATAACTGTCAGAGGATGGGGTTTCCAGATGTCACCTTCAAGCTCAGCATACTCAATTCTGTTCTGAATATTCAGGCAGAAACACATTGAACTCAGGCACAGCAGCGGAGACTAATTCAGGCTTAGTTTCATCCGTAGCTTTTTCTGGAATCTCTGGGTTAATAGGCGTTGCCACCACTTCTAAGCTGGGCTGATCGGGAGTATGGTTGGCGCTGAGAGTGGATTCAGGGGCAGTCACTGTTTGAGCAACTTCTGTCGCGGCTGGATTGGGTGGCAGATCAAAGTCAAGGGCAATGAACTGATCTACTGGATCGTCTAAATCTAAGGGCTGACTGGCGTTCGGGGCCACGTTAGCATCGGTTTCTGAAGGAGGCGCGGAGGGATTGAGGGGTGAAGCGATCGCGGCCTGGGAAATCTCAGTCGGAATTTCACCCGCGGCCTCTACCGCTCTAGCAACAGCATTCATGCGTCTTTGCTGATCTCGGTTTACCCCCTGGAGAGTGTTGCCTAACCCCGGTGCATTCCACCGTTGCTGATCAGAATCGAAATAAGCATAGGTGCGTGACCACAAAATTGCTTCGTCTCCTTCGAGGCCCTGCGCTTGCGCTTCCACCAATCGATCCATATAGCCCCCTTGACCTAAAGCCGCTAGGGGAGATTGATTCGCTAAATCCAAGGCATTTAGGGTTTGGGCTAAATCTAAAATTAATCCTCGGGCTTGCGCTTTTTGCTGGATGATTTTGGCTTGTGACTGTAATCTCGCTAGTTGCTTATGATCGGCCTCCTCTGGAGAATTGGCTCCATGCTGGTAAGAGAATGTCCCCAAGTTCCAAGCTTGGTTGCCCGGATCAACGTGACCTCCAAATGCTTGAGTGTACTCTCCGGCAGGCGTACGCGTGCCTTCAGCACTCCCAATCGCACGGGCAACCAAAGAATCTCTCCCCCCCTGAAAGACGAATGCTTCCATGACTTGGGCCATGTCAGTGGTAGAAAGGGCGATCACGGATGCTGGCTCGGGGACAGACACCTCAGCCTTTTGGATCGCAGTTGATACTGCAGGGGCCTCAAACGCAAAGGAAAGACCGATCGGTGAGCGACTTTGAGCAACTTGTACTACGACTGATTCGGGTGAGGTCGCTGCAGCAACCTCTATAGGTTGCACAGTCAGGGTTGGGGGGGCAGGCGGTAAGGCTGCCGAAAATTCTTCAACCTGAGCCGAAAGGGCTTGAGCATTACCTTGATAGACGGAAGCAGGAAGCGCCACTGCAACTCTAGAAATAGGAGGATTAGCCGCATTCGGCGGAATGGGCAACGGGGTATCTGCAGCCAGCACGGCCTCAGCCTCCAGTGAGCCCTCAACCGGAGACTTAGCCAGAGCGGGGGAGCCTACCGATGCATCGCTCGCTAGATCAGGCAGGCTGAAGTCTAGAGCGATGTCATCGGCAGGTGTCTGAGCCCTGGCAGGAATTCCCGCCGTCACGGCCAGAAGGCTTAAGGCAATTAGAGAAGGGGACTTCATCATCAGAGGTACTATGGCAGAAAGATATTGGAAGAACCATGAGACTTAAGGTTGGGCCGATCGCACGGCTGGTTCAAGCGATCGCGTCAAAATGTCACTTGAGGGTTCAACAATGGCCCATGTGCCATCGGGTTGGCGGCGCAGGGTGGCAAAGTGTAGATAGCGACCTTTGCCAATTTTTTTGCCTTGCTTAACCGGGCCCAACCGAGGATGCTCAAGGCCACACAGCCGAAACAGGTAGGCGGGCACTTCTGGCGTTGAGAACAAGACACAGGGACTATCTTTGAGGGGTTCTACATCTCCTTGAAATGGGGCATATACCGCAGCTCCGTTTAACTCGACAGACACATCACCCAAGCTGGCACTCACCTGACGCCCCCCGACAACCATCCCTGGCTGCAATTCCCACTGTTGTTGAAGTGGCACGGGACGGGGCGCTACCGTTGCCCCTTGACTACAGCCCACTATGGCGATCGCGCTACTGACCACACCCAAAAGCCGTCCCAAGGCCTGTCGTGATGGCAGCATCACCAGCCTGACTGCATGGGAGTCATCAAGGCTTTTATTCAAAGTGGAAACGATAGCCCGCATACTCGTCGTTTTCGTAAAGAATGACCAATTGGGTCTGGGGATCAAATTCCAGGGGGTAGGCTTCTCGCTCAGCCACAACGCCTGAACGAACCGTCAAGTCTGGCAGCGTACAGTAAGGTTCATTGACGATTTCGCGCACTTTAGTTTTGCTATCCCGCTCTGGAATGGCCAAAACTTGAGCCAACTTCTCACGCGATAGGGTGGCATCACCCTGCACCAAATTTTCGCACCGCTCTCCGGTGACAATCGCTTGGGGTTTGATCAGCAATCCTCGCATCCCCTGAAAGTCAAATAGCAGTCCGACTAGGGCAAACATCAATCCCCCAGCCAGCATCGGCTTAAGAAATAGTCCTGGCCCAGAGTGATTTACGGGATAGTGAGTGGGGGTCATAATCTCCTCCTGTAAGTCGTGCACAAATTTAAGTCTTAAACCTTGACCACACCCGGAGCCATCGTTTCCCCTGTAAGGGCGCAAGACCTTGCGCCCCTAAGCCAGGCCTGAAATCGGATGTGGCTTAGAACCGACCGCCAACGACTAATCCAGCGATCACAATCAGTAACCGAAAGCCGAGGGTATAGTTTGGTCGGGGAGCCAGGGTAGAGCGGTAAAGCACAAACAACCCAATCCCCAACATCGAAATGGCGATGTAAGGAAATAGCACCGGGTTTTTAGCCACCACAAAATCGAGACAAATGCGGACAATAGCTGCCCCACTGAACCAAATCAACCCATCTAACGGTGTCAATCGCGATCGCGATTGGACAGGCCGTTTACGTTGTTGAGGGGCATATTTAGAATGGGGTTTGGGCGATGGCCCTACACGCTTGAGTCCTTTGTTCAGCAGATGGGTAACCCAATGCCCCCCTCTACTGAGCACTGCAAGCGACTCAGTCCACAATCCACCCCAGCCCAGGTCAGCTAGGCGATTGGCGAGATCAAACCCAATGTGTTCTTGACGCCGATCGCGCAAATCACCTGCCACTTCTTGGGCCTGACGATGATCACGGTAGAGATCTACCTCTCGATAGTCCAGCACATAGGTTCCTCGGCGAGTTTGCTGCACCATCGGCACAACGGCAGATTGGAACTCACATAGCGCAGCCGCCATTTCCCCGGACAAGACATTTTGGTCGTTCCACGCGGCCATGTCATATCCCTCAAAGGAAATCTGGTCGGCAATCGCTTTCATTGCCAACATGGCCGCCTCTTGATGTTCCGATAGTTGATTGATGTGTGCGGCCTGTTTAGCCAATGCCTGTAAGTGGACTTCCATCTCCCACGGTTGTGGTGTTGTAGGTTGGCGAGATGGAGGCCCAAACTCCGCAGACGTAATCTCAGAGGCCCCAGCATAGGTCTGGGATTGCCCATCACTCCTAAAGGTTTGTAGATGCTGACTTGATCGTTGCTTCAGCGTTTCTACCGCTGCCGCATACTGATGCACGCTTGGGCGAATCGAGGTCGGCCCGCTGCCAGCATTTGGAGACACAGCACGGGAGGGGGGGACCCAAGGTAATGTGGCCGCTTCTGAACTTAGCGGCTCTTGCCGAACGCGCTGAAGCTTTTCTTTAATCGCCTGAAGTTCCATTTCTTCACTTTTCATGGGGCTATTTGTGGAGACGTCAAAACAAAATCGGGGCCATCTCCCATCTGCATAGTACAAATGTACTTTACTTTAGGTAAATGATCCACTTTTGACCCTAAATTTCTCGGAAATCTTAAGTCTGACCAAATTTCGCCTTTAACCCAGGCGATCGGGCTGTAGTTTGTTGAGGTGAGTCCTGATTGGCTCACTGTTCTGATGGTCTACATTGTGTCTCCCTATCCTCCTCGATTCCCTGATAACGGGCTCATCATCCAGGCCGAGCCCAAAAGATATCCGTAAGCATACTGAAACATTTCAAAACTGCACGGCGTCCTAGCTAGAAGCAAGGGATTTTACTGAGCGGAAGCGGTTCGCCGATTGCCTACCATGGGCTTAGTTAGGAGTATGTCCTAATGAGCTTGAGGGTAGGAACGCGATCGCGCTATCCGTTAGGAGACGTTTGACACATGGTTAAAGCATTTCGCGGGTCTGTGAACCGTTGGGCCCGTTCTAGGGGTGCAGATGGACTGCAGCCACTAGAGGCAAATGCCCAAATGCGCCCCAAATCCTGTCCTTATCACATCGTGATGGGGCTGCTGATGGGAGGTCAGGTGTTAATGCGTCTGATTCAGGGCAAGGTATCTCGCCGCTATGTCATGGAGCACATGATTTCGGCTGGACCAGGGGCAGTTACCCCTGTCCTGATGACTAATTTTTTCGCGGGCATGATTTTTACAATCCAAACAGCCCGAGAGCTCGTTCGTTATGGGGCCATGCATGCTTTGGGGGGGGCTTTTGCCCTGGCCTTTTGCCGTGAATTGGCCCCAATTCTGACGGCAGCCATTTTGGCCGGCCAAGTCGGGTCAGCCTTTGCTGCAGAAATTGGCTGCATGAAAGTAACGGATCAAATCGACGCGCTGAAAATTTTGCGGACTGACCCAATTGATTATTTGGTCGTGCCTAGAGTCCTTGCCTGCTGCATTATGCTACCTGTGTTGACCGTACTGTCTCTAGTCATCGGCATCGGCGGTGGAGTGTTCGTGGCCTTCCAGTTCTATGGCGTGTCGCCCTCAATGTTTTTAGAGTCGGTGCGCTCAATGTTGGAACTCAGCGACCTCTTGACCGTGCTACTCAAAGCTATAATTTTTGGCGCGATGATTGCCCTTGCAGGTTGCAGTTGGGGGCTAACCACGACTTGCAGCAAAACCGTAGGCCGTTCTGCGACTTCGGCCGTAGTCAGTACCTGGGTTTCTCTCTTCGTCGTCGATTTCTTCCTATCACTGCTGCTGTTTAATGGTGTCCCAATCCATTAGAGGATCCTGAGACCTTTGGAAATAAATGATCGACGGGGTCTCGCAGCATAAACTAGGCGCTCCGGAAATTGGCTCATGCGTAACCCTGATTATGACTGAATCCTTATGGCTAGGGTTAGTGATTGGCAATTCGCGCCTGCACTGGGCCACCTTTTCTGGCGACAACCTCCAAGCAACTTGGCACACGCCCCATTTGCAAGATTCCCAAGTTGAGGCATTGATCAAGCAAAATTTTTGCCCCAGCAGTTGGCCGTCTTCAGGCGATCGCGTTCCCAGTCACATCACCTTCACCAAGCCCCCGATGGTGTGGATTGCTGCCGTTGTTCCGACTCAAGCTGCACTGTGGCAACGTCGCGATTGCGTCATATTTATTAAGGCTGAACATATCCCCCTAGCCAACAGCTACAGCACCTTAGGTCTCGATCGCAGTCTGTCCCTGCTGGGTGCGATGGCCCACTACGGAGACCCCATACTCGTGATTGATGCTGGCACAGCCTTAACTTTTACTGCTGGGGTTGAGCAGCGGTTCATCGGCGGTGCCATTTTGCCCGGTTTACGATTGCAGTTTAGTGCACTTGCCCAAGGAACAGCAGCCCTGCCTGAAGTGGTGGATTGGCCTAGGAACCTACCTGAACGCTGGGCAACCAGCACCCCAACGGCAATCCAGAGCGGTATTCTTTACACACTATTAGCTGGTATTGCGAACTATATCCAAACTTGGGAAAAACAATACCCAAACGGCCATGTCGTGATCACTGGGGGCGATCGCGAGCCAATCGCTGACTGGCTGGCTCAACACGATCCCGCTTCAATCCAACGCCTCAAAACAGACCCCAATCTCATGTTTTGGGGTCTGCAACGCTATCGAAGCCAACTAATAGAGGGTTAGTTCCGTGTCAACCACTTCTGTCCGTTCAACCGTTGATTGACATAGAGCACCATCAAATCCAGAGTGATTTTGCGTTCATCTCCCATAAATTGCTCAACGGTACTGGGGTTGCCACCGCCATCAGCCAGATAGAAAATTTTGCTGCCCTTAATATCTTCGCTTAAAAACGCCACGTTAAATTGGCGCTTGCCCGACAACCAGTGGCCTGTGACATGCCAGCACTGATCACCGTCTTGTCCGCCTAAGACCGTCAATTTGCGCTGCTCAAAGGTCAGCACAATATCGTCTAAGCCATTTTCCTTAAGTGATTTGTCTAGAGCAGGAATAAAATGCTCAGCAATAAATTCTTGAAAAGGCTTATCTTCAAGAGCGGGTGGCTTTTCCTTCTTTTTAGCCTTCGCGGCCCCAGCCGCCTTGGCCGGAGCCGGTTTTGCTTTAGGCCCTGAAGACTCTACTTTGGATTGAGCCTCACCTGCGGAGGTTTGCTCTTGGGGCTTTTGATCTTCTGCCATACGCCTCTTGCAACATCACCATTTAGCCTAGGAGATCGCCTCCCAGAGATATGAGCCTAGAGCAACTAGGCAACCTCTTGATGACGACCCCAAGGGGTACAGACTCGCTCGATCAGTTTTGATCTAGAGTTCATCATTCTTCTAAATCTTAAAGGCAAATGCCTCAAACGATCTGTTCTGTATCCCCCTTGGCCGAGCTCAGATGCTGCTGTATTGACCCCTGACAAGCTTAGTATCAACTAGGGCTGCTGCTTAAACAGGCTGCAGCACAGCGTTTTGGCGATACCACTCAATTGTATTCTTCAGTCCTTGCTCAAAATCCACCTGCGCTTCAAAGCCAAAGGCTTGCTTAGCTCGCTCGGTATCAAGACAGCGGCGGGGTTGCCCGTTGGGCTTGTCTTTTTCCCAAATGATTTCTCCAGTAAACCCCATCAAGCTGCAAATCAGGGTCACCAGATCAAAGATAGAAATCTCCCGTCCGGTACCTAGATTGACTGGATCAGCAGCGCTGTACTTCTGAGTTGCCATAACAATGCCGAGCGCGGCATCTTCTGAATAAAGGAATTCACGGGTGGGGCTACCATCTCCCCAAACCGGTAAGGCTTGATCTCCCCGCTCTTGCGCCTCATATACTTTTCGGATCAACGCTGGGATCACATGAGAACTGCGCGGATCAAAGTTATCCTCAGGGCCGTAGAGGTTGACAGGGAGTAAATAGATGCCGTCAAATCCATATTGCTGCCGGTAGGCATCCAACTGTACCATCAGCGCCTTTTTGGCAATCCCGTAGGGCGCATTGGTTTCTTCGGGATACCCGTTCCAAATGTCGTCTTCTTTGAACGGCACTGGCGTGAACTTGGGATAAGCACAGATGGTGCCGACACAAACGAACTTTTGCACGCCGGCTTCATAGGCTGCGTGAATCAGCTGGGTGCCCATCATCAAATTGTCGTAAAACAACTCAGCAGGCTTTTCACGATTGAGCCCGATGCCGCCGACGTGGGCAGCTAAGTGAATGATCACGTCCTGCTGCTTTGAGACTTGACGGCAGGCATCCATTTGGCAGAGGTCATAATCGCGCGATCGCGGCACAAATATTTTTTCCGGATTAGCCCCAGCTTTAATTAATTGAGCGACGACTTGCTTACCTAGGAAACCCGCCCCTCCCGTCACAACGATGCGCTTATCGGTGAGATCCAAAGTACTCATAGCTTTAATTATTAATGGCGTTAGTAGAAAATGCGACAACCAAAATTGAACCCTGTTTAAACCCAGCCTTAGTCATTCACACCCACGTCTTAACTAAATGGTATAGCGCTGGACGTGGCCAAAGTTTATGTCTATTTTGCCAGGGGAACATATCCAGGAAAACGACACCCTGTTCAAAAAACACATCCGATTTGAAAACTTGTTCGCGCAGCGTCTCCGAAGGAGAAATGTTTAACTCAGAGAAAAACTACGGATCTGGATGTAGCCAAGGTTTATTTTAGGGAGCTCTTAGGGTTCGTAGTTCTGACTTTTAAACCAGGTCGATGGAACCCAAGCATTTAAGCTAGCGTTCCATCGACTTTAGGGTTGGGTCAGTCCTAGGACAGCATACCGCTGACATCTTTGCGCACTGTGGCAATGTCTAAACCAGCGGGCAAGCCATTTTGAGAGCTTGTCTTGACACCAACCGCTTCAAGATCAGCATCTACCATCAGCTTGACCAGCCCTTCAAAGGTAACGCTGGGTTCCCAACCTAGCTTTTGCTTAGCCTTAGCTGGGTCGCCAATCAGGATATCAACTTCCGTAGGGCGGAGATAGCGGGGATCAAATTCAACATGGTCTTGCCAATCTATGTTGACATGCTTGAAAGCAATATCGAGAAACTCGCGAATGGAGTGGGTTTCGCCTGTGGCTACCACATAATCATCAGGTGCATCTTGTTGCAGCATTAGCCACATGGCTCGCACGTAGTCTTTGGCGTAGCCCCAATCACGCTTGGAGTCGAGGTTACCCAGATAGAGTTTTTTCTGCTGTCCAGCGACGATGCGGGCGAGGGCGCGGGTGATTTTTCGGGTTACAAACGTTTCACCCCGACGCGGTGACTCATGGTTGAACAAGATACCGTTGCAGGCAAATAGATCGTAGGATTCGCGGTAGTTCAGGGTTTGCCAGTGGGCATAAACTTTGGCACAGGCGTAGGGACTACGGGGATAAAACGGGGTGCTTTCCTTCTGAGGAATGTCTTGCACCTTACCGTACATTTCAGAGGAGCCTGCCTGGTAGAAGCGAACCTGCAAGCCAGTGCGCTGCTGATAGTCGCGGATAGCTTCTAGTAACCGCAGTGCTCCCATAGCCACTGTATCAACCGTGTATTCAGGAGAGTCAAAGCTGACGCGAACATGGGACTGGGCACCGAGGTTAAAGACTTCAGAGGGCTTCACCTGCTCCAAAATTCGGCGCAGCATAGTGCCATCGTTCAAGTCGCCATAGTGTAGGAACAGTCGGGCGTCATCACTATGGGGATCAACATAGATATGATCGAGCCGATCAGTGTTGAAGGTTGAGGTACGACGAATGATGCCGTGAACCTCATAGCCATTTTCTAGGAGGAGCTCGGAGAGATAAGACCCATCCTGACCTGTAATACCGGTAATCAGCGCGCGCTTTGCTTGCGTCATTGTTTAAGCTTTCCTCTCAATGCTAAGTAATGTGGGTAAATAGTCCGATTTGAAAATCAGATGCTTAGGCAGGATGCCCATGGCAATAACAGTTCGTTATAAATACTGAGCACTAGGCTTAGCCGAATGGCCTTCAAAATTGACAAGGTGCTCAAATCCTTTCACAACGTTAGCTTGAAAGTCCACTCCCTTCATCAAGGAACTGTGTTTTGCCTGTAAAGAATGCCTTTATGAATGTCTACACCATTCAATAGGCCATTGGGGATCTCAGGGAATTTACCTTGACTCACAAATCAGGAAAAGCTAGACAGTGCCTGGTTAGACGAGTCAACATCAATCAACAGGGGTGGACAAAATTTGGCAAGCCTCTGTATCGTCACGGTAATCAGAGTACCCATCTGCAGCGCAAACCATACGTTAGGGGTAGAGAGTTTTCTGCGTTGACGAGAAGAGCGTTAGGCGCGGCGATCGCGTTGGATATCATAAATCGCCTTTTCCCAGCACCATTGCTCGGAGCGTTCGGGGTTTTGCTGACGAACGCGCTCGACTAATCGTTGAGCCACCCCTGGATTACCGTTGACTAACCGCATCAATGCTCTACGGGTGCGACCATCAACCCCGTTAACCTTAGGTTTACTCAACTGGGGAAGGCTATAGCCGCGCAGGGGCGATCGCTGTCGACGATTAAACCAAAAATAGACCCCAACTAAAATCGCGATCGCGAACAGCAGCGGCAGCAAAGACATGATGTGCGGAATTTAGATAGCAAGTTACTTCCAGCTTCGCTCAAAATCTTAGAAAATAACATCATTGCAAGTACGGATATCCCAATCAGCCCATGGCCAGTTCATCTATTGCAGAACCACGAGCGCTAGAGATTTTGGCCTTTTGGTTTGATGAACCCAGCGGAGAGTTAGCGCAACTGCGAAAAGTTTGGTTTCAAAAAAACACTGCCTTTGACGAACAAATTCGCCAGCGGTTTTTAACCGATTACGAAAAGGCAGCGACGGGTCAGTTAGAGACTTGGAAAACTCACCCCAAAAGTTGTTTAGCACTTATTCTGCTGCTCGATCAGTTTCCCCGAAATTTGTTTCGCCAAAATTCACGCAGCTTTGCCACTGACAAACAAGCTGTGGCTGTGGCCCAGTGGGCCATCGACCAAGGCTTTAATCAATCACTCATTCCTGTCGAGCAGTTATTCGTCTATTTGCCTTTTGAACATAGCGAGCAGCTTACCAACCAGCATCGGGCCGTCACCTTAATCGAACCCTTGGGTGAGGCTGACCCTGGCCTCGTTTCCTGCGTAGACTACGCCTACCGCCATCGGGATGTGATCGAACGCTTTGGTCGATTTCCCCACCGCAACGAGATTTTAGGGCGGTCTACAACGCTAGCCGAAGCAGAATTTTTGCGCCAACCCGGTTCAAGATTTTAGGGAAAACACAAGTCGTTAGATTGATTCAGTCCTGTCAAAGTTAGTTTTGGGGGTCGTTGTGGACGTTGCATTTATCGGAATGGGAACCATGGGGGCGCCAATGGCCCTCAACCTGCTCAAGGCTGGATATAAAGTAACGGTGCACAACCGTACCCGCGATCGCGAAATCCCCCTAGCCTCAGCGGGTGCTAACCGCGCTGACTCACCCCAAGCCGCTGCTAAACAGGCCGCGGTGATTATCACCTGTGTCAGCGACAGTGCGGATGTGGAGTCGGTCGTCCTGGGCGATCGCGGTGTCATTCACGGTGCGACTGCAGGATCCATTGTTGTGGACATGTCTACCATTAGCCCCGGTACGACTCGCCAGATTGCTGCAACCCTGGCTCAACACAGCATCGCAATGCTCGATGCCCCTGTCTCCGGCGGATCCGAAGGAGCACAAAAGGGCACGCTCTCAATCATGATTGGCGGGAACGCCGCCGATGTGGAACAGGTGCGTCCGGTTTTGGCGGCAATGGGCAGCACCCTAACCCACGTTGGCGACATTGGCGCGGGGCAGGTGACCAAAGCGATCAACCAGGTAATTGCGGCGGGGACGTATTGGGCAGTCGCTGAGGGCATGGCTTTAGGCCTCAAAGCTGGACTGGATATGACCAAGGTCGTCCAGGCGGTCGGCAGTGGGGCAGCAGGCTCCTGGGGTCTCACGAACCGTTCTGGCAACATGATTGACAACCACTATCCCCTCGGGTTTCGAGTCCGATTGCACCGCAAAGATCTCAACATTGCCTTAGAGGCGGCTCGCGAACTGGGGGTCACCCTGCCCATGGCAGCTTATGTCGAACAAATCGAAACGGGGCTCATTGCCCAGGGCTATGGCGATGAAGACCTGTCGGCGATCGCCCGCAGTATTCGACAGCAGTCCGCAATCGACTAGCGGCTCTCCTTACCGCCTCCGCTCCTGCAACTTACGATATACAGCTTTGATGTCCACATTATGGTGGGCCAGGGCGACTAGGGTGTGATATATCAAGTCGGCGACTTCCCCGGCGATCGCGTCGGGGTCATCATCTTTGCAGGCCATCACCACTTCAGCAGACTCTTCGCCGATTTTCTTGAGGATTTTGTTGTCGCCACCCGAGAGCAGTTTGTGGGTGTAGGAACCTTCCTGGGGGCGATCGCGGCGATCGCAGATGACGCTATACACCTGGGATAGGGTATCCGCTGGGGGGGGATTCACGGTGCCCTCAATTTGATGAAAGCAACTCCGTTCTCCGGTGTGGCAAGCCACATCTCCAATTTGCTCGACCGTTACCAGCAAGGCATCGCTGTCGCAGTCATAGCGGAGGGTTTGGACTTTTTGCAGGTGTCCCGAAGTTTCCCCCTTGTGCCAAAACTGCTGCCGTGAGCGACTCCAAAACCAAGTATCGCCGGTTTCTAGCGTTTTGTGCAGCGATTCGCGGTTCATCCAGGCCATCATCAACACCGTGCCATCGAGATAGTCTTGAACGATGGCAGGCACCAGCCCTTGGTCGTTATAGCGAATTTGATCGAGCGGAATGGCAGCCGCAAAGCCAGCAGCCTCAGACGGTGGAGAAGTCATAGCAGTGAGAATTACAAATCAAACGAACTGACTCACCCATTTTGCAGCATGCTTGAACAATCCTTAACAACTCTCAAGCCTGGCGAAGCAACTCGATAGGATAAGAAAACCTGCTGATAATCACGAACAGCGAGACCTTAAGGAGACCCACTTGGTTAGCACAACATCTTTAAAGACCACTAAATCAGAAGAAATTTTTGCCGCCGCCCAAAACCTGATGCCGGGTGGTGTCAACTCCCCCGTCCGGGCGTTTAAATCTGTCGGCGGACAACCCATCGTATTTGATCGCGTCAAAGGTTCACACATTTGGGATGTGGACGGCAACGAATATATCGACTATGTCGGCACTTGGGGGCCCGCCATCTGCGGCCATGCCCACCCCGAAGTGCTTCAAGCCCTCTCGGATTGTCTTGAAAAAGGGACCAGCTTTGGTGCCCCTTGCTATCTCGAAAATGTGCTGGCCGAAATGGTGATCAACGCCGTGCCCAGCATTGAGATGGTGCGCTTCGTCAACTCTGGTACTGAAGCCTGCATGTCTGTCTTGCGACTGATGCGAGCCTTTACCGGACGCGACAAAATCCTGAAATTTGAAGGCTGCTACCACGGTCATGCCGATATGTTCTTGGTTAAGGCGGGTTCTGGTGTGGCAACCCTCGGCTTACCCGACTCGCCGGGTGTCCCTAAATCCACGACGGCCAACACCCTCACAGCGCCTTACAACGATTTAGAAGCCGTCAAAAAGCTATTTGCCGAGAATCCCGGTGAAATCTCTGGGGTGATTCTCGAACCTGTGGTCGGCAACTCTGGCTTTCTTGTGCCTGATGCTGGATTCTTGGCAGGATTGCGGGAGATCACGCAAGCAGACGGTGCCCTACTGGTTTTTGACGAAGTGATGACCGGGTTCCGCATTGCCTACGGCGGTGCTCAAGAGAAATTCGGCGTCACCCCAGACCTCACCACCCTGGGCAAGATCATTGGTGGTGGATTGCCTGTGGGTGCTTACGGCGGACGCCGCGACATCATGGAGATGGTGGCTCCTGCTGGCCCGATGTACCAAGCTGGGACATTATCGGGTAACCCTCTGGCCATGACAGCTGGCATCAAGACTTTGGAAATTCTCCAGCGTCCGGGAGCCTATGATCAGCTTGAAGCCACGACTCAAAAGTTGATTAATGGGCTGTTGCAAGCGGCTCGGGATGCTGGCCACGAAGTCTATGGCGGTAACATCAGCGCTATGTTTGGCTTGTTTTTCACCGCAGGGCCAGTCCACAATTACGATGACGCTAAAAAGTCTGATCTGCCAAAGTTTGGCCGTTTTCATCGCGGCATGTTGGAGCAGGGGATTTATCTAGCTCCCTCACAGTTTGAGGCGGGCTTTACCTCATTGGCTCACACCGATGAGGATATCGAGAAGACAATCGCAGCCGCTCGGGCTGTGTTAGCGGATCTGTAAGCGATCGCGTTAGCAACTGTTTCTCAACAATCCCCTGTGCATTTGCGAAAAGGTTCCTTTCAGGACTTGGATACTGTACGGGGGATTTTTTCATCCTCAAAAAAAACTACTCAAACTAACCAGGGGCAAAATGGTTCGGATGTTATGGTTCAGCGTTTTGAGTTGGGACAAGGGGCGATCGCTGCTGGGCAATGTCAATTCTGAAATTTTGAGGCCATACCCCAACTCCGCCAGAATGTCTTCGAGTTCGTAGGGCAACTCGCAATAAGACCGGAAGGTGTAAGACTGCCCCTCTTGGAGAATTTGTGGCCTAGACATTTTGGAAGTTTGACAAGTGGTTGTTGGGCTATGGCTATTATGACAAGGGGTTGCTGAGAAGTTTGACAAATGGTTGTTGGGCTATGGCCATTATGGCAGGGGGTTGCTGGGTTTAACGCGCTCTTTAGTTTGAAGCATAGCGACGATCGCGTCACCAGTATCGAACTATCAAACAGGCTAGATATACTAAAAGTACTCTACAGACAGCATTAACGTTAGCCATGGTTAGAGCTGCACCCAGCCCTCAAAATATTCCCACTGATGCCTGGGTGCAAGCCACTTGGGGCGAATATGTTGGGTTGGTTGACAGCCTCATTTTTGAATCAGGACGGTGCTACTACGAAGCAGGGGAGATGCGAGTAGAGATGTCTCCATTAGGGCCAAGTCATGCTAGAGACAATGCAATTTTGTCGAAGGTTGTCAGTCTGTTTGCCACGCTTAAGCTGATTCGCATTGCGGAATATGTAAACTGTACGTTTCGCAAGCCGGGGATTCGCGATGCTCAACCAGACATTGCCTTTTATTTAGGGCAGGATGTTCAATTCCCACCGCGCAATAATGAACCCGTCGATGTCACCCTTTATAGGGTTCCGCAGCTTGTCGTTGAAGTTGCATCGAGTAGTTTGAGCGATGATTTGGGGAATAAGCGTTTATTGTATGAGCGGTTACGGGTAGGTGAGTATTGGGTGGTGAATGTGGCAGCGGCGAGTGTGATTGCGTTTGAGATCGCAAACGGGGGGAGTCATCAGGTTAATGAATCAACCGTTTTGCCCGGGCTGAAAATTTCATTGGTTGAAGAAGCGTTGCGGCGGGGTGAGACGGAAGATGATGGAGCAATTAATCGATGGTTATTGAAACAGTTTGGCTAGAAATTCTTAGGGCGATCGCTCCATACTAAAGGCAGCGATGCGCTTTCACCCCCGATAAGCATCTCATACAGAAACCGGGTTTCTCTTGTTAGCCCCAATGCCCGGGGCTAGCAGACAAAGAAACCCGGTTTCTAGACTCGGCTTAAACGCTCAAACCACACTTAAGCTTCAGCCATCGCAGGAGCCGTCGCCGACTCTAAAATCCCTTCGGTTTGGGCCATATACAGCATCAGGTCAATCACCCGATTAGAATAGCCCCACTCGTTGTCATACCAGGCAACTACTTTGAAGAAATTGGCGTTGAGCTCAATCCCCGCACCCGCATCAAAAATGCTGGAGTGGGCATCCCCTTGGAAATCAGTCGACACCACTGGTTCGTCGGTGTAACCCAAAATCCCCTCGAGTGAAGTTTCAGAAGCTTGCTTCATTGCCTCACAGATTGCTTCATAGCTCGTAGCCTGCTCAGTCTTAAACGTTAGGTCTACCACCGAAACGTCAGGCGTCGGTACGCGCAAGGCCATTCCCGTAAGCTTACCCTTGAGTTCAGGCAAAACTAGCGTAACCGCCTTAGCTGCACCAGTAGAGGCTGGAATGATATTTTGCCCTGCACCCCGACCACCCCGCATATCTTTTTTGCTGGGGCCATCGACTGTCGGTTGAGTGGCAGTAGAAGCATGGACAGTGGTCATCAACCCTTCGGCTAATCCAAACGTGTCATTGATTACTTTTGCAACCGGAGCCAAGCAGTTCGTCGTACAGCTCGCATTAGAAACAATAACATCTGTATCAGGATTAAAGGTCGTGTGATTTACGCCCAGCAGAAACGTGGGAATTTTGTCGGGATCTTTGGTCGGAGCGGAGAGAATCACCCGCTTTGCGCCAGCCTTGAGGTGGTTAGACGCGCCGTCATATTTAGTAAACAGACCTGTAGACTCAATCACGTAGTCAGCCCCGTATTCGCCCCAAGGTAGCTCCGCAGGGTTGCGAATAGACATGCAGGGAACGAAAATGCCATCTACAACGATGCCGTCTTCACGGGCTTCTACGGTGCCAGGGAAGCGACCGTGGGTGGAGTCGTACTTAAGTAGGTAGGCCAAATTTTGAGGTGGTACAAGGTCGTTGATCCCGACAAACTGAATGTTGGGGTTCTTAATGGCGGCTCTGAAAACTAACCGGCCAATCCGTCCGAATCCGTTAATGCCAACTTTGAGAGTAGCCATAGCTGGAACGCTCCTTAGGGTTTGCAGTCACGCATCTGAACGATGCAGTTGTATAGCTTTAGCTCCGTCACTTGGGCCATCGAATCAGGCTAAGCCGCTTTACTCAAGCGGTATTAAAACGGTTGCTATGAACTCAACTCGATCAAATGCGCTGACTCTAATATTTAGCGGGAAACCCTTGTGGATCATGGGGATCTCCCGTTTTCTTTCAGACTTTGTGTTGAGAACTATTTACAAAACAGGAGCGGCATTGTGCCAACCGCTACCAAAAGTGGCACAACTTTTCTATCGGATACCGCCTGCAGTTGATTACTATACAGTCATCGGTGAGGGAACTCTAAGCCGACATTACGATCGAATTCTAAGTGGAAACGCAACGATGAAACGCTTCAAATCTTGGTTACTCATACCCACAACAGCAGCTGCGCTGTTGGTTTCTGCTGGTCAAGCCCTCAGCCAACCCACCGTTAGCACCCCTCTTTCTAGCCCCGTCACGGTTGAAGGCCTCTCTGGTGGCAGTAACGCCACTAGCTGTGGCTATGTTTCAGGCACCGCCAATCAGGTCATTCAAGTCAATCAAGACTTTGCCTCCCTGGACATTGAAGTGACCGCAGTAGATGGTAACGGGAATCCCGTTAGCAGCTTGACACTGATGATTGATGGGCCTGGCTTTAGCGAATGCCTGCAAACCGACTCAGGTTCTATTCAAGCCCCTGGTTTACTTGATCGAGGCGCTTACAACATCTACGTGGGCGATAGCAGTGGCAGTCAATATAACTACACGTTGACCATCAGCCAAAATTAATTCATTGAGTGGAGACACGAGGTGAATAAAACGTGGATAAGACACAGAGAGCCACTATTGCTGTAGGGTGCGCTGTTGTTCCAGGTAGTCGAAGACACTCTTATCACCAATGTCTGGCGGAATCGGCTGCACTAATTTGCGGCCGGCAAAAATCAGAAAGAGGATAGTCCAGGCAGCCAGTAACCCCTGCTCTAAGTTCAGGGGTAAAACGCTACCTAGATGCCCCAAAAGCAGCAGCGGCACGATCGGTGTCAACAGTTTGGTTTCAAACCGATTGAAGCAAAAGGCTTCTTTGAAGAAGATGCCCGTTAGGGCTGCGAAGGAAAAGCCAATCCCCAAGAGGGTTAGGGGATGTTGGTATACCGCTAAGATCAAGGGTTGGGGGTAGGCGATCGCGATCGCCACTGAAGCTACCCCACCAATGGCCCAAAAAATCTGTAGAGCTAGGTGTAAGGGGCGCAGATAGATATGAATCATCATCAAGGCCACCCCTAAGGCCAGCCAAAAGCCACCGTAGAAGGCTGTTATTCCATGCAGAATAAGATTGCTGGGGTGGAGCTGGCTTAGTGCCAGGGTACTGCCACTGGCAAAGCATAGGGCCGCGATCGCGAGGGCAATGCGATACAGTTTGACACCCTGACGATCGGCATCAGTGATGGTAAACGTCCCAAACTGACCTTGGTAAACTTCGCCACCGACAGAATCGGAAATCATGATGTTAGCCCCAAACTAATCCGTTAATGCCAGTTTATCGGGTAAATCAAAGCTAAAACAGGTTTGTCCATTGCCACTAGACACCTGAATTTCACTTTTGAGGTGAACCAGTAACCGCTGCACCAGCGCTAACCCTAGCCCGGTTCCACCCTGCTTCCAAGGATCCGCGCTCGGCACCCGGTAAAACTTATCAAAAATTCGCGGCAATTCTGACTCTGGAATTTCGACCCCTGTATTACAAATCCTAAACCGTACGTGGTCGTGATCTTGGGGCAAAACTTCGAGGGTGATACGGCCACCAGGAGGGGTGTACTTGCAAGCGTTATTGAGCAATTCTGCAATCACTCGCTCTAAGCTAGCCATGTCTGAAACAACTTTGGATGCTGCCGCTGAAACGACCAAATTGAGGTCTTGTTCACGGGTTTTGGCCCGCGCATGGAAGCCATTGACGATGCTAGAGAGCCAGTCTTGCAGGATCAACTCTGTCGGGTGAATGGGGTGACTGCCACCGTCGAGTCGCTGTAAGTCGAGTAAATCATTGATTAGGCTAATTTCGCGTTCGCACTCTTCCTGCAAGATTTTGTAGTAACGCACAGTGCGGTGCTGTTCACTTTTGGGTTTCGCCAGTTCAGTCTCGAGGTCGTATTCTTGTCCCAGGGTGACCCCGAGCAGTTGTAGAGCCACGCGCATACTGGTGACAGGCGTGCGCAATTCGTGGGAGACGGTGCTGAGAAAATCGTCTTTGAGGTTGTTCAACCTTTCTAACTCTTCGACTTGAGACTGGGCAGCTTGGTAGAGACGTGCTTGGCGAATGGCGATCGCGCACTGATTAGCCACCTGCTGTACTAGGCGAATATCGAGTTCTTTAAAGCCGTAATCTTTATCGTTGATCAGCCATAGGTCACCCAATACGCCCCGATCGTCCAAAATTGGGCAAGCTAGCATCGCAACATGGCCCCTCAACGGGTGAGGCACCACAGAGCAGAACTGAAAATACTGCCCCTCTAACAGTTGATGGTAGACCTCTGGGAACGCCTCCATTTGGGATACCCGACCTTGGGCAGGGGGCATGGAGGCCGTGTATTCGTAGTAAATGGTCGAGGTGCCTTGATCTAGGTCATACAGAGCTGTGTTGGAGCCTTTCACCCCCAACCCTAGGGTTAATTCACGCACAGCAGTTTGCAAAATTTGCTTTTCATCCAGGTTGTCGCGTACCCGGTCGGTAATCCGCTTCAGAGTGGCTTCAAAATCCAGCGCCATTTGCAACTGGGTGGTGCGTTGCTGTACCTCTGCTTCTAGGGCCGTATTAAGCTGCTGGACTTGCTGGTAAAGTTGACTTTGCTGAATGGCATTGCCGACCTGTACCCCCAGTTCTCGCAGGGTGTCTATTTCCCAGTTGAGCCATTGGCGGTCAAACCGTTCCTGTTGGGCAAGCAAAACACCCCAGAAGATTTCCCCTTGAAATACGGGAATTAGCAGGGTGGTTTGGACGGTTGGGGGACGTAGGGCAGACCAATGATCGAGGGGTAGCGGTTGATCACCGTCAATTACGACGGCTTGCCCTTGGCGCAGGGCAGGCAATTGCTCGGGCAAGGTAGCTAGATGTAACTCGATCTCCGGTGGTAGGGAGAGTTGCGGATCGGTGTCGATTGCTAGAATGCCGACACGCTCAGAATCGAAGCTGTAAAATAAAACCCGATCGGCTTTCAGGAACTGCCGTCCCTCCCGCACCATAGCCTGGGTTAAATGCTCAAATTTGGGTAATTGCAGAATATGCTGGGCGATCGCCCCCAAGAGTCGCTCCCGTTCGGCCTGCTGCTTTAGTGCCGTTTCGGCCTGCTTATAGGAAGTCACGTCCTGAATGGTACCGACCACAATCGGTAGCCCAGCAGCATCATAAATCAACGATCTTTTAGTTGAAACGATATGAGCTTGCCCTTGAGCATCAGAGAGCACTTCTTCTTCGACTACGGTTTCACCAGTGGTCAGCAAGCGATCGTCACTTTGCCAAAACTGCATTGCCTCCGCCGACGGAAAAATATCAAAGTCGGTTTTGCCGAGCAAATCCTCGCGATCGCGCCCCAAAAACTCACAGCAGGCATCATTAACAATAATCCAACGGTGCTGCTCATCTTTAGCAAATACCGGGTCAGACAGCGTATCGAGCACGATTTTCAAAAATGCTTGGGAGGTTTCTAGCTCAGTAGCATCGATTGCACTCATAGGGATGGACTCCAGGCTGATAACAGAGATGCAAAAGGAACCGCATGAGTCGAAGCAGGCAGCTATACCAACCCCAACTCTTTCACTATGCCCTGGTTTACGCAAAAACACTCACGGTTTGTTGAAAATCCCTAGTTCTAGAATTTTGGAGTCCCTAAAAACCAGGAGAAAAGCTCAGTGCATTAGGTATCATCCCAAACTTGGAGTTGCACATAAACTAGCAATAACGCAATTAACATGAGTACCGTTGCTGCCGCTGCCGCATAGCCAAAATCAAATTGGGAAAAGGCTTGCTCATAGATGTAATAAACCAACACATTGGTGGAATTGAGCGGGCCACCCCCTGTAATCACGTACACTTGCTCAAAACTGCGGAGGGTAAAAATAGCCGTCGTCACCGTGGCAAATACTAGCGTCGGTTGTAACCCTGGCAACGTAATGTACCAGAACTTTTGCCAGGGGCCAGCCCCATCCAGTTCGGCAGCTTCATAGCGCGAGACGGGGATCGTTTGTAGCCCGGCTAGAAATACCACCATATTGAAGCCAATTTGCTTCCAAATGCTCAGCAAAATCAATACAGGCATCGCCCACACCGTGCTCGCCAACCACGGAATTGGGGCCAACCCTATCCCCATCAGCAAACCATTGACCGGGCCATCTCCCTGGAACAGCCAGCGAAACCCTAATCCAACCGCAACTAAAGATGTAATCGACGGAATAAAGTATGCCGTACGCAATACCCCCCGTAGCCCCACCACCGTGTTCAGTAAAACCGCCAATCCCAGCGGGATCAATAGGGCTGGAATGACTGTAGTGACTGTGAAATAGAGCGTATTGCCCAATACCTGCCAAAAGTCAGGATCGACCAGCAGCCGACTGTAATTTTGGAGCCCATGCCAGTGGATCCCGGCTCGGGTAAAGCTGCCTGTTGTAAAGCTGAGGAAAAACAGATAGGCAATCGGCCAAGCTACAAAGATGGCCAGCAAAAGCAACGCCGGAGCCAATAATGTCCAAGCCGCGATCGCATCATTATCTAGCCAATCAAACCGCCGAGATGTCATAGTCACTATTCTATAATCAACCCTGATCCATCCCCTTAAGACCATCGCACCATGCCCCATGACTCTCTGCCGCCAGATGCCGCCAGGTTAATTTGCCCTGCCACGGATCCGCCAAGGCTAACCGATCCGCCAATTCGGCTGGGTATAATGGCCTCTGGCAATGGCAGCAACATGGAAGCGATCGCCCAGGCAATTACGCAGGGCAAGCTCAATGCCGAAATTGCTGGGGTAGTTTACAACAAGCCGACTGCCAAAGTAGCTGAGCGTGCTAAAGCGCGCCAAATTCCAGCGACCCTCCTCGATCACCGCACCTTCGACAGCCGTGAATCCTTAGACAAAGCTATTATTCAAACCCTGCAAGCACAAAGCGTTGACTGGGTGATCATGGCAGGGTGGATGCGACGAGTGACTCGGGTCTTAATTGATGCTTTTCCCCAACGTATTTTAAATATTCATCCCAGCCTCTTGCCCAGCTTCCCTGGTATACGGGCAATTGAACAAGCTCTCAACGCAGGCGTTAAACTTGCGGGTTGTACTGTTCACTATGTAGAGCTCGCCGTCGATAGCGGCCCAATCATTATGCAGGCGGCTGTTCCTGTTTTGCCAGATGATACGGTTGAATCCTTACAGGCCCGGATTCAGGTGCAAGAGCATTTAATTTATCCGGCAGCGATCGCTTGGGCAGCGAGGCGGCGATGATGGATGAAGGGGGCAAGGGTAGCAGAGGTTGAGTGGTTGTCCCGAGTAGGCTTAAACAGACAGACAGCTTACTCAGTCTCAGGTACTCCACCTTCACCAATGTCCTGCTGGTTAAGCCTTTCCAACTGACCTTCTAGTTCCTCTGATCGTGCTTCAGCAGTGGTTTGTTCCGCCTCAATTTGAGCCAAGACATCGACCTCTAAAGTTTCGGCCACAGCTTCAGCTTGGGCTGCCGTGGCTTCAAGCTGCCGCTGATTATCCGGATCGGCTTGCTGAGCCGCCAGTTGACGGGACTGCTCAGAGACTTCAGCCAGTTGCTGTCTTAATTGCTCAATTTCTTGTCGTGCGGTTTCTAGCGCGTCTACTGTGCTTTTGTTTTGAGCTTGGGCATTGGTCAAATCACCACGTAATGTATCAATCGTGGCATTCAGGTCTCGACGGGCTTTGAGGGTTTCAATTTGCTGTTCAAGTTCCTCAGCGGTGAGGCTGGGTAGCGCGACTTCTTGGAAGTAAAACCAAATTAAGGGAATGGCGACAAGACCTGCCGCGATCGCCTGAATGAACTGGGGCCGACGGTACCACGGCGCATTGAGACGCTCCTCAATTTCTCGCTTTTCAGCGATCGCCTTAGCAATTTCAGCCTTGAGCTTAGTGAGTTCAAGCTGATTTAATTCTTCCTGATGTGTCATGGATGTATCGCGGTAGTCCAGCCTTTTGCCCCATCTTGCCGCTTGACTCGAATGGTGACATTACCCGCAGGGAGAAAGATCTCCTAAACTCGTGCCAAAGTCACCGCTTCTGGCTGATCTTGGTATTTGCCCCGTCGGGTTTCGTAGCTGACCTCACAAGTCTCGCCTTCAAAGAACAAGAGCTGCACCACCCCTTCATTGGCATAAATGCGACAGTCTGCACTAGAAGAGTTAGAAAACTCTAGGGTCAAATGCCCCCGCCAGCCCGCTTCAGCAGGCGTCAAGTTGGCGATAATGCCACAGCGGGCATAGGTCGATTTACCAATACAAATTACGCTGATGTTGTCTGGCACCTGGATGCGTTCTAGGGCAACGCCTAGACCATAGGAATGGGCAGGCAAGATAAAATAGCTGCCACTTTCATCAGTACGGAGACTGGTCGGTTCCAGATTGTCAGGGCTGAAGTTTTTAGGATCAACCACGGTGCCTGGAATATGGCGAAAAATACGAAACTCTGCCGGAGACAGACGGATGTCGTAACCGTAAGACGACAGACCGTAGCTAATCACCGGACGCGGGCTACCAAACCCTTCAAGCTGAACCTGGCGCACAAGTTTGGGCTCAAACGGATGAATCAGCCCCGCGTCAGCCATTTCATTAATCCAAGCATCGTTTTTAATCATGGCAAGGTCTTAAAAATCACTAAAAAGGTCAAATCAATCACTGGCATCAAAACGCCTAAACTGGCCATCCCAACAAACGGCTAGGGCAGCAAACTGCGACGCACCTCGGTCACTTGGTCAGCCATGTTCAAAAGCATTTCAGGCATGGATGGGCCGGTCAGAATCACGTCTACCCGCGAGGGGCGATCGCGCAAAAAAGCCAGCACCTCTGCCTCAGGGATCAAGCCGTAGGCGATCGCCAAGCTGAGTTCATCCAATACCACCAGGGCGTGATGCCCCTGCATCACCACCTCTTGGGTATGGTGCCAAAGATCTTGCAGGGCGGCCTTTTCATCCTCATTTGCGTTGCCGTCCAGCAGACAACGGGGAATACCACAGCGCAGCCAGTTGAGATTTTGTCCGAACTGCATTGGGCTATCACTACCTTGATCAATGCCGCCTTTCAGAAACTGCACCACTAGGACAGGGGCTCCTTGACCGGCCGTACGCAACGCCTGCACCATCACATTTGTAAAAAAAGTGCGATGGGCAGATGTAAACACCTGCAGCGTCCCTTCGATAGCGTACAGAGCAGGACGATCGTGTCGGGGAGACTTTCGCAGAATGGACGTGGGCTGAGATGGCCGAAGCTGGGAAACCATAGAAGGGGGACTAACTAAACCTGTCGATGGCTAAATATAGCGCAAGTTCCGATTCTCGAACGGGATATTACGCTAGGTGTAGATAAAATATTTAAGGATTTTTACGGTAGACCATCCCTTGGCCTAAGATCTGTGGATTGCCACCCAAAGCCTACCTCAAGCGCTCAAAAATAAACCTCGTCCACATCCAGATCCGTAGTTTTCCTTAAGCTAAAACTCAAATTTTCAAAACGGATGGGGTTGAAGCGTCATCGTTTTGACACTTTATAGGACAATCGTATCAATTTATTACCAGATAAATAAAGGCCAATTTTCCAGCCCGCCAACCTCCCGTAGCAAGTCACCAACCCTGCTGTATCCTAATTGGGGTTCATCAAGGAGAATCCTATGGCTTGGCAACGTCCTGATGGTCGTCAACCCAATCAACTCCGTCCGATTAAGTTTGAACGGCGCTTTACTCGGTTCACGGCTGGCTCTGTACTCGCCCAATGCGGTGAGACCCAGGTTTTGTGCACAGTGTCGGTGGAATCGGGGGTACCCCGTTTTTTAGAAAATTCAGGGCAGGGTTGGCTGACAGCAGAATATCGGATGTTGCCCGGTGCCACCCCCCAGCGCAATAAGCGCGAACTGCTCAAACTCTCAGGCCGCACCCAAGAAATTCAACGATTGATCGGTCGCAGCTTGCGAGCTGCATTAGACCTAAAAGCGTTGGGAGACTTCACGCTGTTAGTCGATTGCGATGTCCTGCAAGCTGATGGCGGGACCCGCACCACATCAATCTCGGGTGCTTATGTAGCACTTCAAGACGCGATCGCGTCTTTGATCACCGATGGCAAACTCACCACTTCGCCCATCGCCCATCAAATCGCCGCCATTTCTGTAGGTCTGCTTGACGGCGAAGCCCTGCTCGATTTGAACTATCCCGAAGATGTCGCTGTCGATGTGGACTTGAATGTCGTGCTCAACGACCAGCTAGAGATGATTGAAGTGCAAGGTACGGCAGAAGCAGGCAGTTTTAGCCGCTCCCAACTCAATCAAATGTTAGAACTGGCCGAATCGGGCATCCAAACGCTAATGGCACTGCAAACCGCAGCACTAGAGTAGTTGGGGGAACCAACGGTTCAGAGACATGGATACAGATCTAACGCCCTAATTTTTCCCGCATTTGCTGACGTAAACTCAAGGCGTCTGCGTAATCTGGGTTCAACGTGATCGCTTGATCAACGGCGGCGATCGCCCGATCAAAGTGCTGCAAACTCCAAAGCGCAGCTCCCTTATTATTCCAGGCTTCTGCTAAGTCAGCCTGAAGCTGAATCGCCTGATCAAATGCTTTTAGCGCTTCCTCAGGCTGCTTCAATTGCAGCAGCGTCGCCCCTCTATTGTTCCAAGCCTCAGCGTTATCGGGCTCAAGTTCAATAGCCTGATCAAATAGCACTAGCGCCTCTGTATGACGCTGCTGTTGCTGCAGGGCAAATCCTTTACTAGAGAGGGGTCTGGGATCGTCTTGATTCAATGCGATCGCCTGGTCGCAAGCCGAAATCGCCGATTCAGCCTGCTGGAGTTGATTTAGGCTATAGCAACGGCCCCAGTGAGCAGCAGCAGAATCTGGCTGATCCGCGATCGCCTGGTCATACATCACCAGCGCATCTTGATACTGCCCACTATCCCGCAAATCATCGGCTTGACTCAGCAGTTCTGCATCAATTGGGGGCGTCTGGGGTAAAGGGGGTGACGCCTGATCCTGCAGCTCATCGGCCTGACCGGGAGAGTCTGCATCAGTTTGGGGCGTCTGGGGTAAGGGCATGGCAACCTGATTTGCGAGTTGGGGAGATGAACAGGTTCTGACCGCAAATAGCATCATGCCCAGGCTAGCTAGCATCCCCAACCACCACCATCGCCGCTCAGGTAATGTCTGCAGCACAGAGGAAAGCACCAGTGTCGAGCCACCGGGCTTTTGAGCATAGCTGAAATGCCCCGTTTGGTGTTGTCCCACAGCAGCTAACGTAGCTTGGCTGGGGCTGTTGGATGGCGTCAAAGACTCTCCAGATTGTGGCGATGCTTGACGCTCAATCCCCCAAGTATCTTCATTGGCTGGATCAGACCCTAGCGTCGGTTCGAGGGTTCGAGGGGAGTCTAATTGTTTAGGGCTATACCAGCGCTCGGGCATCGTCTCTCGTAATGCTGACGGGAGTGCTTGTAAAGCTGCTAACGCTTCTGCAGCTGTCGGATATCGAGCTCGAAAGTCATAGCAGATCATGCGATCGAGCACGTCAGCCAAGGCAGCATCAACCGCAGGATTGACATTGTGCCACTCAAGTTCACTGGTGCGATGATTGTGGTTGAGGTGTCTGGGGTGAACTCCCGTCAAAGCTTGAATACCAATCATGCCAACCGCGTACACATCGCTACTAAAGCGGGGATTTCCACCCAGTTGCTCATTCGGCATGTAGCCTTGGGTACCAATTGAAACCGTTAGATTAGTCTGACCCGTCTGAGGACTGAGGAATTGAGTATTGACTTGCTTGACCGCACCAAAGTCAATCAAAACGATGCGGCCATCTTTATGGCGGCAAAGTAAGTTGGCAGGCTTAATGTCGCGGTGAATCACATCCTTGTGATGCACAAAAGCCAATACCTGCAAAATATCTTGCAGCAGAGCAATGACCCGTCCTTGCGGCCAAGGGTCGCCATCAACTAAAACCCGATTTAGGGGTTCGCTGTCAATATATTCCTGGGCCAGGTAAAACTCTTGATTATCTTCAAAGTGGGCCATTAGGCGAGGAATTTGGTCGTGATTGCCTAAGGCATAGAGCACCTCTGCCTCTGTATCAAAGAGGCGTCGGGCTGTTTTCAAGCTAGCCGCATCACTCACTTGTGGGTCAAGTTGTTTAATCACACAGACCGGATGCCCCGGTAGATGAAGATCTTGTGCCAAAAAAGTTTGACCAAATCCCCCCTTCCCTAGCTGTTGAATCACTTGATATCGTCCACCGAGGGGGGGATTTGACGATTGTGACTTTTTTAGAAAGTTCAACATGCCTCAACCTGCTTGGGAGAAGGACTCATGATGCCAATCAAAAACGTTTGTGCAGATGCCCTAAACCTCTTCCGCATACAGCTCTCTAGCTCTTCTGAGCTAAAAGCCCAAGCGTTTTTCCTGAAGCTCAAAACTCAAAATTTCAGATTCAGATGTCGTCTTTAGATGTGGTCTAATCATCATCGTCATCGTCATCGTCATCAGAACGAGATGCCGATCTTGCTTCGCTGGGTTGCGGATTAGGTTTAGCCCCAGTTTCAAGATTTTGATTTGTATCCCAACCATCACTGGCAGAATTTCCCTGATTTGAGTATTGCCCAACTTGAGGTTCACGCCCTGGCTCATCGGGCAAAATTTCTGGCAGATCAGAAATTGAGATGGCTTGAGCTACGCTGATGGCATCTGCAGTTTGGGGCAACTGAACTTGAGGTGGGTGCTGACCCAGGATGACCAGCCCTAATATGGCTAACGCGGTTTGGAGAGTGCCTGGGGCAGTTGGTCCTGATTGAGATTCCATGCTGCTCTAAATCTCACGGTTAATTAATCCCAGAGACGGCGACCTTTAGGCGATGTTCCAAGACAGTCTTCTATCTAATTTGCTTCTTCATCTAAGGTTACACGCTCTGAAATTGAAAGTTGTCCTTCGCCTAACCCAGAAGGATGCTCTCGGTAGAACTGATAGCAATAATCGCTATCCTCAAAGTCCTGTGTCTCTATTACCCCGTGGATGAGTCCTTTTTGCAGCAGCCATTGACCAACGAGGATAGCCCCCTCCCGCGTATAGTCTCGCTGTTGCATCAGCCAAGCTACGGCTGCTGAGCCGGTAAAGCAGGTGGGCGCTGGGTCAGATTGATCATCATCATGCTCGGAGACTGGCTCGCCCAGATCAGTGCGCATTTCTACCCCTCGTCCCCCCTGCATTGCTTCAGTCAGCGCTTCTAAATCAAGATTTGACCATAAACCAGTGGCTGGGGATAGGGTTTGTTTTTGTACTTCGGTGGGTTGCGTGAGCGGAACAGGTGTTGACGGATGGGATGGCTCAGGGGATGAGGGGCGGGCTGGAACAGTTGATATTCCAGGTACTCGCTGCTTTAAAAGACCCACAAGCTCATCTAATTGGGGCGATCGCAAATGTAAATCCCGTTGGGGAAAGGGAATCTCAATGCCATGATGGCGGAGGCTGGTCTCAATTTCATAGTTCAAATCGCTCCTAACGCGAAATTGCTTGCGCGGCTCCCCAGTCCAGACCATCACTTCAAAATTGAGGGCACTTTCTCCAAAACCCTGAAACCAGACCTCTGGTTTAGGACGTAGCAAGACTTCGGGATGCCGCTTGATCGCCTCTAGCAGGGCTGTTTTAACCCGTGCAATATCAGAGCCATAGGCCACGCCAACGGGAACTCGCAAACGAGATACTGGATTACCGTGGCTCCAGTTAATCACTTCACTCTCCAAAAAACGAGAATTGGGAATGATGATGGTGACCTGATCGAGGGTGCGAATTTCCGTGCTGCGGGCGCCGACTCGGGCAACGGTGCCCACTAAGTCCCCGACATTGACAAAATCCCCAACTTGAATCGGTCGTTCGAGCGTAATGATAAAGCCGCTGATAAAGTTGTTGGTAATATTCTGCACCCCAAACCCAATTCCCACCCCTAGCACGCTGGCAACAATGGCCAATGAGCTGGCATCAATGCCCCAGATTTGCAGCAGGACAATCGCCCCTAAAAAGATCAGGGCGTACTGGATTAAAACGCTGAGAATATCTTGAATCCGCTGATCTAGTCTGGCTCGACTCAGGACATATCGCCGAAAGAATTGCGCGATCGCTTGGGCAACAAACCACAGCCCAACAGTCAGGCCCAGCAAAAGCAACAGTTCTAGAGCAGAATATTGACCCCGCCCCAAATCGATAATGTCGGCGGTGAGAAAGTTGAAAATGGTGTAGCGCCAACTGCGGGCCTGGGGAAAAATATCCGTGATGTAAAGAACAACAATCAGCCACAGCCCAACGTTGAACCCTAGCAAGGCAAGTTGCCAGAACAGTTTGAGCGGTTTTTCCCATGTGGTGGATGGGTTAGTGGTGTATTCAAACCATCGGTTCAGATATCGAGTCCCGAAACGCCCCCCAACCCGAAGCATGAGGTGAATCGCGATCGCGCCCCCCAGCAGAATTAAGCTATAGAGCGTTGCTTGACGGAGATAGTCCGGGCTTCGTTCGAGCTGTCCCCGGCGTAGCGCTTGCTCAAGGTCTTCGGCCCAAAGTCGTGCCTGCCGATTGGGCTGACGTCCAGGCGTAAGCACATCGGCTTGGGTAATGGTAACCAGAATCTCTTCACTATGCTGACTCTGGAGATAGACCAGATTATCGGTTTGAACAGCCTCAATCACGGCCAGATCAGGTCTTCGCACCTCCTGCCTGAGCTCAGCATTAATCGTGTAGGCTCGTTCAGTTGCGGTGAGCTCGTCGATGCCTCTGACCTTGAAGACCACCCGACCATCCACTACGATCGGTGCCTCGCCACCAGAATTGAGCGGCGTAAGCTGGGCTTGGGCAGATTGAGACCATACCCCCCAGACCAACACCAACAGCAATAAGCCCAACCCAACCCATTGCCATAGCTTGCGTAGCGGGGGTCTAACCCTAAATCGTCGTTGTGATAGTCTCAACTGCCCCAACCCCTATGCCAGAGATGTCTAAAGACGATTCTGAAGATGCCGGATCAAGGGTGGGCCGAGCTTGATTGAGCAATGTTCGTGCGGCTACCCAGATGCCCACGCCGATTAGCAATAGGATGACACCCCCCACTAACCAGATCAAGATAGCACTGGGATTTGCCTCCCCTTCAGCTTTAACAAGGTGGCTGTGATCACGATTTAATTCTGTGGTGATGGTATCGCCCTCGTTCACAATGGCTGCCGTAATTTTGAACGGGCCAATTCTGAGCGTATCTTTCGGGGTGAAAACTTGTCCATCTTGTCGAACCAGTCGACCATTGAGGAACGTGCCATTAGCACTTTTGTCGGCGACATGAAGTTGTCGATTGACGATGTTAATAAAGGCATGGTGCCGAGAAACCTGCTTATGATCCAATTCCAAATGAGATACGGTTTGGGATCCCCATTGTGTCGGCATTTTGGCCGCCTCCCGGCCGATGGCAATGGGGACTTGCAGTGAGGAATAATGGGATTTTCCCGTGATGGGATCTTCCCAGTTGAGTTGGACAACAACGGGCCCACCTGACATAGGGACTCCTACTAAACTCGTCTACATCCAAATGCCTAGCGCTTCTAAGCTTATAACAGTAGCTAAAGCTTTGTAGCTACTGCGAGCCAGATTGCTTGTATACTGAGCATCTCAGCGGTGCTCGGTGCGTTAAGCAATCTGGCCAGCGCTATAAAACTCAAGCTTTCAAATTGGATGTGGTTTACAACCGAACACAGGAACGCTTCATTCAGACTTTAACCCAACCGTTGTCGAAATCGCTAAGCTGGCTTGCGGTGTTACGAGCTTGAACCCCATGGAACTACTGTCCAAGACAACGGATCGTTAGTTGCGAACAATGGGTAGGGCTAGCTTTACCACTGTCTGTTGTTGATAGACGCTCGTAATCGAGAAGCGTCCTCCGGCGAGTTCAACAATTTTCTCGACAAGTTTTAAGCCCATGCCCGCCCCCTGCTGCTCATAGGTCTTACGCTCAAATTGCATAAAGGCACCAATTTTAGCAATTTGCTCTGTTGTCATGCCCCGCCCTAAGTCATGGATCGAGACCGTCAGCATTTCTCCCACAACTTGACTACTCACCTTGATGGGGGTCTGCGGGGGAGAAAATTTCAGGGCATTATCAATTAACTCGTAGAGAACGACTGAGAGATAGCGTTTGGATATGGACACTTCGGCAGTTTCAATATCGAAGCGCAGGTCACTGCCACGGTTGACGCTTTGAGCATGGGCTCTTAAGTCAGCTGCCAGCGCAGCACTTAAAAATTCAGTCTGGGCCGCTGCAATGGGTTGCTGTCGACTGTCGGCTAGTTCTAATTCTAAATAAACGAGGAATTTTTTCGTTAAGCTGTCCAATCGATGGGCAGATAGATCAGCCAAAGCTAACATCTCATGGATTTCGGCAGTATCCATGTCTTCGAGATTCGCCTTGAGCAGCCCAAGCACACCCAAAATACCATTGAGGGGTGTATTCAGTTCATGGGCCAGCTTAGAGGCGACGTTACCATTTAGTTCGTTCAGAGTGCCTTCCAAGACTGTGATCGTTTCTTTTCGGAGGTGGGACAGGCTTTGAATGTAGTCATATTGTTGTTTGATCCGGAGCATTGAATGCATCCGGGCCCGCAGCTCAACTGCACTAACGGGCTTACTAATGAAGTCGTCTGCGCCGGTGGTCAGGCAATGGGCGAGATCTGCTTTAGCACTGAGTGCGGTTACCATAATGATCGGAACAGCTTGCCACTTTGGCATAGCTTTGATCTGCCGACAAACTTCGATGCCATCTATGCCAGGCATCATCACATCCAACAAAATGAGATCGGGCTGAAAGGTTTCGAGAGCATCAATTGCCTCTTGTCCATTGGCTGAGTAATGCAACTGATATGCTTGGGTGCTCAATAGGGTTTCAATCACATCAAAGTTATCAGGTTCGTCGTCAACGATTAATATGGATGGGTTTTTCATCGGTTATTTTGATGGTGAATATAGAAACTGCTGAATAGTATTGACCAATTTTCTCAACTTGACAGGTTTGCTGAGATAATCATTAGCTCCGGCAGCGAGGCAACGATCGCGATCGCTCGTCATAGCTGGCGCAGTGAGCGCGATGATGGGCACATTGGCTAAGGTTGAATTGCAGCGAATTCGATGGATGGTTTCCAGCCCATCTATGCCCGGTATTTGAATATCCATCACAATCAAATCAGGGATTTTAGCCTGGGCTACGGTGATTGCCTCCGCTCCATTTTTGGCCAAAAGAATGCGATAGCCTTTGGCTCGCAGGTAGCTTGAAACCGTATTGATATAGGCTGCGTTATCTTCGATCAGCAAAATGGAGGGGGATGCTATGGGGGCGAGTTGACTCGGTTCGAGACTGGATTCACCTTGGGGAAATGATTCAAGGGTGGATAGGGGGATGTCTTCACAGGGCAGATCAATCGTAAAATGGCTACCGCCCCCTACTTGACTGGTTAGGCCGACCTGACCGCCATGGCATTCGACAATACGTTTGACTAGAGCAAGTCCCAAGCCTGTCCCCTCATAGTTCCGATTTAAGGCGCTATCGATTTGGATAAAGGGCTGAAAAAGTTTGTTGATATCGTCTGGGGCAATGCCAATGCCGGTATCAATGACAGCGATTCGCAGGTAGTTTTGGGATAGGGAATCAGCAGCATCTGAGTTAGCTGAGGGCTGGGGGCGGCTGACTGCTAGTGTGATGCGTCCCCCCTCGGGCGTAAATTTAACTGCATTATTGAGGAGGTTGATCAATACCTGGATAATGCGGCGTTCATCCACCCACAAATCGGGCAGATGAGGTGGTAGTTCAGTCTCAACCCGGATACGTTTTTTCAGGGCTTGTCGGGTAATAAACGCCAGACCAGATTGACAAAGGGAAGCGACGTCTGTGGCGGTACGGTTTAAATCCATCTGCCCTGATTCAATTTTGGCGACATCAAGAATGTCATTAATCAGCGCTAACAGATGGGAGCCACTGTGTTTAATGGCTTGTAGGGCTTTGTGTTGATCGGTATTAAGGTCACCAAAGATAGCCTCTTGTAACCCCTCAGTCATACCCAAGATGGTGTTGAGCGGGGTCCGGAGTTCATGGCTCATATTAGCCAGAAATTCATCCTTAAGACGGGTGGCGCGGGCGAGTTCTTCGTTGGTGATGGCCAATTGTTGGTTGCGTTCGGTGAGTTGTTGTTGGGTCTTGTGTCGTTCGGTAATATCGCGAAAAATGCCCTGAATAATTGACGTGTCTCCAATGTTGACGATTGTTGCGGTGATATCAACTCGTATAACCTGACCATCTTGACGCATAAGCCGAGCATTTAATGTTTGAGTCTGCGTACCAGCAACAACTTCCAAAAAAGTCGCATTGAAGCGCTCTAAATCTTCTGCTGTGCACAATTGAGATTGATTCATTTGGGTCAATTGTTCGCGAGAGTAGCCCAGTAATTCCTCCGCTTTACGATTCACTTCCAATAAATTACCCTGTAAATCTGCGACCAAAATGGCATCACTGGCTTTATCCCTCAGAGCCCGATAGCGGGCTTCTCGCTCTTGCAGGGCAGCTGTGCGTTCTGCCACTTTGGTTTCTAACCCTTGATTGAGCTGCTGGAGTTGTTTCTCAGCTTGTTTACGATCGCTAATGTCTGTAATCGTGCCTAAATAGCCGATCAAGTGCCCATGGGTATTCCATTCGGCAATGAACTGCCCATAGACCCAGGTAACCACACCGTCAGCCCGTCGAAAGCGATATTCAAGCTGGAAGGGATGCCTTCCCTGGACAGATTGAGCCCATTCGGTGGCGACCGAGTCCCGATCATCTGGGTGCAGGCCTTGTTGCCACCCCTCTCCAACAGAAGAGTCTGGAGTCAGGCCAGTGATCTGACTCCAGCGCTCGTTAACATAGATGCACTGCCCTGAAGCATTGGTGCGAAAAATGCCCACGGGAGCCGCAGCCGCTAGAGACGCGTAGCGTTGTTCACTTTCTCGCAGGCGGGCTTCTGCTTGTCGGCGCTCGCTCAGTTCTAGCTGCAATTGCTCGTGGGTGATGGCTTGCTGGAGGGCGATCGCCAGTTGTAGTGATAGCGCTTGTAGCAGCTCTATTTCTGCGGGGTGCCAATTGCGAGCCTGCTGGCTCTCAGTTGCGTTGAGCAGACCCCATAATTCAGTGCCACACATGAGGGGCACCAAAATTTTGGATCGGGTCTGCAGGCGAATCAGCAACGCCCGATGATCGGCTGACAGCTCAACCGTATCAATATCTGGCACCACCTGAATTCTGCCCTGGTGATAAATCTCAGTTGGTTCTTGCTTGAACCAAGCGTTGTCGATCCGTTCTCCAACTAGGGATACAGGTAAGTCAGTGGACTCTGCCACGACGATCGCATGCCAATCGGTTTCAAATCGCCATATATTGACGCGATCGCAGCCCAGCACGTGTCGTACCTGCGCCACTGTCGTCTCCAAAATGGTATGCAGGCTGAGGGAGGATCGGATTTGTGTGGACAGTTCTGTGAGTAATTTCTCCCGTTCCGCTCTAGCCTTAAGCTCGGCGGTTCGGACTTCCACCTGATGCCTGAGTTCAACAGTTTGATTTTCCAGCAGGGTCACCTTCTCTGCCTCTAGGCGCCGTACCTTTTTTCCTAACCCCTGTGCCAAATCGTATAGACGAACAGGGTCGAGGGCTTGTCGCAAACTGTCATAGGTCACCATTCCCAAGAGATGGTTTTGCTTGTCCAAGATAGGTAAGTGGTGAATCTGGTGGTGGTGTAAAAGGTCAATAGCCAACAATAAGTCGGTGAAGGTAGGCTCACGTAAGGTAATCACGGGATGCGTCATTACCTGGTGTATCGCCAAGCCATTGAGGGGGATTTGTTGGACACCCAACTGGACTACATCTTGCTCGGTTAGAAGGCCAACCAACTGCTCGTCTTCAACCACCAATACACAACTTGATTGCGCTGCTAGGCAGCGGCTTGCCAATGGCTCCGCCGCTGTTGGGGAAGGGATAGGGTGGGGGTGAGCACCATTGGCAGACATGCAACCGGACAAACGCACCTCACTCATTTTGGCGATCGCAGCCATCACAGTTGTCTCCGGCGAAACGATCAAGGGTCTGCGAATAATTGCAGACTTCAACGAGATAGGGGCCAAAGCCGTGATGTGAGGGAACATGGCTTCACACTGATTTATATTGTTTGAATTCCCTGAATCAATCCAGAAATCACGTCAACTGCGAATGTCAATGCAACGGTATCTATACAAAAGAGAAAAGGACGCATCATCTGCGTCCTTCTCCCTTTCAAGAAAGTTAGATTAGCTACTAAAGGGGGCGTGCCCTTTTACCCTAATCAGCTGCCTGAGAGATTAACTCACGAGGCTGCGTCGATGATGATTTAACGATCACTTTGCCAGTATCATCAACATCGACAATTGCCGTGTTGCCATCCTTGATACGACCCGACAGAATCTCTTCTGCCAAGCTGTCTTCCAACAGACGCATAATCGCGCGACGCAACGGGCGAGCACCATAACTGGGGTTATAGCCTTCTTCAACCAACCGATCCTTGAATTTCTCGGTCACTTCCAAAGTGATACCCTGTTCCGTTAGGCGACTAAAGACTTCCTTCAGTAAGATGTCGGAGATTTGCTTCACCTCGTCCTTCGTCAACTGGCGGAAGACGATGATCTCGTCAAGGCGATTCAGGAATTCAGGGCGGAAGTACTGCTTCAGCTCTTCGTTGACCAAAGAGCGGATGCGATTGTACTGAGATTCGGCTTGGTCTTGCTCAAACTCGAAGCCAAGACCGCCGCCACCCTTCTCAATCACTTTAGACCCGATATTGGAGGTCATGATTAGCAGGGTGTTCTTGAAGTCCACTGTGCGCCCTTTAGCATCGGTCAAGCGACCATCTTCCAGGATTTGCAGCAGCATATTGAAGACATCGGGGTGGGCCTTTTCGATTTCATCGAAGAGCACCACAGTATAAGGCCGACGGCGTACCGCTTCGGTGAGCTGACCGCCTTCGTTATACCCGACATAACCCGGAGGCGAACCAATCAGCTTGGAAACCGTATGGCGCTCCATGAATTCTGACATATCAAGCCGAATCATGGCTTCTTCAGCACCAAAGAAGTAGGTCGCCAAAGATTTTGCCAGTTCTGTTTTACCGACCCCAGTTGGCCCGGAGAAGACAAAGCTAGCAATGGGACGGTTGGGGCTCTTCAGACCCACCCGGGCCCGGCGGATCGCGCGGGAAATAGCCCGTACAGCTTCGTCTTGACCCACTAGCCGCTGGTGCAGGGTGTCTTCCATGTGCAGCAGCTTTTCAGATTCGGATTCGGTCAGTTTATTGACCGGCACCCCCGTCCAAGACGCCACAATATGAGCGATGTCTTCTTCGCCTACGATAGGAGAATCATTTCCGTCGCCCTCTTCAGTCTTCTTAGACTGGGCGATCGCACGAATCTCAGCCTTGATTTCCATTTCGCGATCGCGTAGTTCACCGGCTTGATCAAAGTTTTGAGACCGTACGGCGTTGTCCTTATCTTTAAGCACCTGCCGCAGTTCCTTATCCAGTTCCTTTGCGGCGGGTGGTAGCTGGGAGTTGATCAACCGCACCCGTGACCCAGCTTCATCGATCAAATCAATGGCTTTATCGGGCAGGTAACGGTCAGAGATATAGCGATCAGAGAGCTTGGCTGCAGCGAGCAGCGCCTCATCAGAAATCTTCAACTTATGATGTTGCTCATAGCGATCGCGCAATCCATGCAAAATCTCAATCGTCTCATCAACACTGGGTTCGCCCACCATCACGGGTTGGAAACGCCGCTCCAAAGCCGCATCGCGCTCAATATGTTTGCGATATTCATCTAAGGTAGTGGCCCCAATACACTGGAGCTCACCCCGCGCCAAGGCAGGCTTGAGAATATTTGCCGCGTCAATAGCCCCTTCAGCTGCGCCAGCCCCAATTAAGGTATGAACCTCATCAATCACCAGGATGACATTCGCCGCAGAGCGAATTTCATCCATGATCTTCTTCAGACGCTCTTCAAATTCGCCGCGATACTTAGTACCTGCCACCAGCAGACCAATATCGAGGGTAACTACGCGCTTTTCTTCTAAGATGTCGGGGATATCGCCGTTGGTGATCCGTTGGGCCAATCCTTCTGCGATCGCGGTTTTACCGACACCGGGCTCCCCGATCAAAACCGGGTTATTTTTAGTCCGGCGACCCAAAATTTGGATCACCCGCTCAATCTCCTTCTGTCGACCGACAACAGGATCCAACTTGCCCTCGGCGGCCATCTGAGTCAAGTTCGAGCCAAATTCGTCTAGGGTTGGAGTTTTGGTTCGGCCTTGGCTGCCCCCGGTAGACACTTCGGCAGTTTCCCCAAGCATACGAATCACTTGGGTTCGAACCTTAGAAAGATCCACACCAAGATTTTCTAATACCCGAGCGGCAACCCCCTCGCCTTCGCGAATTAAACCCAGCAAGAGGTGCTCAGTACCAATATAGTTGTGCCCGAGCTGCCGAGCCTCCTCCAAGGAAAGCTCCAGAACCCTCTTAGCACGGGGGGTAAAGGGAATCTCAACGGCGACGAAGCCAGACCCTCGACCGATGATTTTTTCGACCTCAATCCGAGCGTCCTTAAGATTGACGCCCATGGATTTCAGCACTTTGGCGGCGACGCCGGTCCCTTCTCCAATGAGTCCTAGCAAGATTTGCTCAGTACCCACGAAGTTGTGCCCTAAACGGCGTGCCTCTTCCTGGGCGAGCATAATAACTTTGATAGCTTTTTCTGTGAAGCGTTCAAACATGGCGTTTATCCGTCACCTGCGTGTGCTGGTTAAGCAGATTCTAACACAGGAAAAAAGCGCGACTGTGCCACAGCCAACAGCTTTGAGGGGCGGGTTGCCGTAATTGTGAATGGTGTTTTCAAATGACAAGCTGGCAACAAAAACTGACAAAAAAATGGAACAAACTGCAAAACATAAACAATTCTTTATGATTGAATACGTTAATTTACTATTTCGCGTCTATCAGCTGCCATCCTTGCTGGGATAGGCGACTACTTAACAGCTGTTGCCATTGTTGCAAATCTGCTAAAAAGGCTTCCTGGTGGAGGCCACCTCGCCAAAGAATTAGGGCATCTTCGCCATCGGGGTAGTAACGACGGCGACGACCCACCGTTTGAAACTTAAACCGCTCATAGAGCTTTAGAGCCGGTTGATTGCTCTCACGGACTTCTAGGGTGGCACGTTCTAACCCCTGCTGGTGAGCTTTGTGCAATAGATCCCAAAGGAGTAAACGCCCTAGCCCCTGTCCTTGATAAGGCGGAGCAATGCCCACTAAAGTAATGTGGGCTTCTTCTAAAATCATCCAAAAGCAGCCGATGCCAATGACGAGTGCCGGAGTAACCGTGTAAGCAGAGGCAGATTCCAACGCAGGGGATATTGTTGGCGATAGTCCCTGATTAGGGCTACTGACTTGAATCAGGAGCGTAAATTGGCTGTTGGGACTCGCTAACTCTCGTCGATAGCCTGCCTCTGACCAAAAGCCTCCAAAACACTGTTGGTCAAGGGTCAAAACTGACGGGATCAGTGCCGACGTTAGGGGCAATCGCTGCAAGTATCTCACCCAATATCCATCCCGGCACTCACCATTTCTTAGCATAAGAATCAGAGCCCCGATCGTACAATAATAAATCTTGGCCACATTGAAATCCGCTGATTTCTCCAAGTTGAAAGCTCAAGCTAGCTTTCAATTGGACGTGGTCTATGTCTGGGTTTTTCGCCCACTGCCCGTTGCCCCAGTATTTATTGCTTAAAGCCCCATGGTTTTTTCGCCTGCCGCTGCTGAATCGGCTCGTACTAGTCGCCAATATCTACCCCAAACTCAATCTACACAACCTCAATCGAGTGAAGATTTGGAAAGAACGTCTTCCCCAAATCAGTCGTTACTGCCGCTGTCGGCCCAGGTAAATGCTGCTGATCATTTAGAAATTGGGGGCTGTGATGTGGTGGAATTGGTGCAGCGCTTTGGGTCCCCCCTCTATGTTTTAGATGAGGCAACTCTGAGGTTAGCTTGCCAACAGTATCGTAATGCCTTTAGGCGCTACTACCCTGGCGACTCGCTGGTACTTTATGCCTCTAAAGCCTGGAACTGCTTGGCCGTATGCACCATTGTGGCTAGTGAGTCGTTGGGTATCGATGTAGTCTCTGGGGGAGAGCTGTACACAGCGCTCAAGGCTGGCGTTAGCGCTGACCAACTCTACCTCCACGGCAATAATAAATCTGAAGCCGAATTGCTGATAGCTTTAGAGTCAAATGCCCGCATCGTAGTGGACAATTGGTTTGAATTAGAAACTTTGGTGAAGTTGGCGATCGCGCGCGATCGCCTCGTACCAATTTTGCTGAGGTTGACCCCCGGCATCGAGTGCCACACCCACGAATACATTCGCACGGGGCACATTGACAGCAAATTTGGCTTTGATCCCGATCAGCTTGAGTCAGTTTTTGAGTTTGTTAGTAAACAGCCCAACCTAAACTGTCTTGGGCTCCATGCCCATATTGGCTCTCAAATATTCGAACTGGATCCCCACAGTGATCTTGCCGGGGTGATGGTGAAGTGGCTCCAACGAGCCCATGCCTATGGTTTGACCCTCAAAGAACTGGATGTGGGGGGTGGCCTCGGCATCTGCTACACCGAAGCGGATGACCCCCCCAGCATTGACCAGTGGTGTAAAACGGTGTGCCAGGGAATTTTGGCCGCCTGTCAAGCCCAACAACTGCCGCTCCCCAAACTGCTGTGCGAACCAGGGCGCTCCCTAATCGGCAGTGCTTGTGTTACCGCCTACACCGTGGGTAGCCAGAAGCATGTTCCTAATTTGCGCCATTACGTTGCGGTGGATGGCGGCATGTCAGATAATCCCAGACCCATTACTTATCAGGCGGTGACGCGCGCGCTGTTAGCCAACAAGCTATCGGCCCCTCTAACCGAAACCATAACCCTTGCCGGCAAGCACTGTGAATCGGGTGACATTGTGATTGAGGACGCCTCCCTGCCCCCAGTTAATGCTGGAGACATTATCGCAATCGCCGCTACCGGGGCTTACAACTACAGCATGGCCTCTAATTACAACCGTGTCCCGCGTCCTGCTGCAGTCGTTGTTAATCGGGGTGAAGCCGAGCTGATTTTGCAGCGTGAAACCTATGAAGATTTAGTACGTCAAGATTGTTTGCCAACGCGGTTGATGGAAACTCAGCCAGATCAGTAACAGTCAGATCAGGAAGTAGTGGATAAGTCGACAGCGGCTCGGTAGTTGGCCTTAATCACTGATAAGACTGCTCTGATGAGCTATTGAATACAGTGTTCAGTTGCCGATCGCGATCACTCAAGTCAGATGATTCAAGCTCATAAATCACCCTAAACTGTTAGCGGAGAGACTTCTCCCGTCTACCCGGACGTTTATCCCAGCCCGGAGAAGTCATGCTTGCTCCTGAGTCAGGCAGATTTTGTCAGAACGGCTCAATGTTTTGCAGAATTGTGTAGGGTAAAGGGCAACTGCAGTGTTCAATAATCGGACACTCTGCTGAGGAGGCATCCGCTGCCCATAACGTATTGTCAGGCTCAGCAAATGGCAAATGATGGATGGGAGCAATGGCTACTATATCTCGATGATTTTCGGCGGTTTTTGCTTCCCGTCATCGACATTGCACTAGTGCTAATGCTGATCTACATGGTGCTCGTCGTGATTGGGGAACGACGGACGCTTTGGATGGTTAGAGGTCTGATTTTCTTAATCCTAGCGGCTTGGTTGAGCAAACAGTTGCAGTTAACCCTGTTAGGGTTTGCCCTCGATAATTTGGTGATCGGCTCTGCGGTGGCAATGGCCTTTATCTTGCAGGCGGAATTCCGTCGTTTGCTCGAACAAATTGGCCGGGGGGAATTTTTCCAGTTGTTTAAGCCCTCTAGTGAAGCCTTGCCGAAATCTGATAACGTCATTGATGAAATTGCGGATGCGGTCAAGGAACTCTCCCAAAATCGCACTGGGGCCATTTTGATTTTGGAAACAAACCGCCCCATTGATGAGCGTGATTTTTCGGTGCCGGGGGTTAAACTCAATGCCGAGGTTTCTAAGGAACTGATTCAAACTATTTTTCAGACCTCAACGCTGCTGCACGATGGGGCAGTGCTGATTCGGGCCTCTCGAATTATGTCGGCAGGCGTGATTTTACCGATTTCTGAACGGACGGCTTCTCGTCAGTTAGGCACACGCCACCGGGCAGCTATGGGCATTACAGAACGGGTGGAAAATTGCATTTGTGTTGTGGTTTCGGAAGAGACGGGATCGATCTCAGTGGTAGAGGGGGGGGTGCTCAATCGCCCGCTGACCAGCAGTAAGTTGAAAGATCTGCTGCGATCGCGCTTCTCCCAGTCGGTAGACCACGAAGCGGTGGCTCCCCAACTGAGAAGTTTGGGGCGGCAACTGCTCAGCCAATTGATTCAACTCTTTTCACGGCTTTTTCGCCTGCCATCATCGGCTCCTCGGGAGAAAAAATGACCGCAAAATACCCCGTTCAGTATGCTCTGCCTGACGACCTCCGCCGCGATCGCCTGCCGCGCCATGTGGCCGTGATCATGGATGGGAATCGCCGCTGGGCCCAGCAGCGAGACTTACCCAGCATTGCGGCCTATCGTCAGGGGATAGACAGCCTCAAACAACTGTTACGCTGTAGCCAAAACTGGGGCATTGAAGCACTGACGGCCTACGCCTTTTCGAGCGAAAATTGTGAAGGCCCCTTAGAAGAAGTCAATGCTTTAGAGGTATTGATTGAAGGGATGCTCCACCAAGAACTGGCTAACTTAAGTGACCACAATGTTTGCATTCGCTTTGTCGGCAATCTAGATGGCTTACCCCAACCTCTCCAAGAGGCCGTTGAGCACGCCGTTACTAAAACAACAGACAATCCAGGGGTCAGATTTACCCTTGCAAGCAACTATGGCGGACGCCAGGAAATTGTGGATGCCTGTCGGACAATCGCAGCCCTGGTTAAACACGGCAACATGGTTCCTGAAGATATTGATGAGCAGCTGTTTGGCCGCCATCTTTACACTGCTGAACTGTGCGACCCAGACTTGTTGATTCGCACCAGTGGGGAAATGCGGATTAGCAATTTTTTGCTGTGGCAACTCGCCTATGCCGAACTGTTTGTCACGGAGACCCTATGGCCCGATTTTGGTCTAAGCGAATTTCACCAGGCGATCGCGGCTTATCAACAACGCGATCGCCGTTTTGGTAGAGTGTAATTCAGCCCAGGATGGCCTCTGATGGCTCCGGCCCGTAAATATAGTTGTATTCAAACTGAAATGAGTTGGCATGACGAATAATGCTAAAGCCAAAGTTAGTAACCGTTTCTGTTGTGAATGTGGCTATCACTAGCTCCACCAATCGTTTGCCGCTGATGTCAGGCTGCTGGACATAGTAGTCACGACGGGCAAAAAAACGTCCTTCATCCTTGGGTACAATGATGCTGTTGATGCGATGGGTATGCCGAATCGGTTTAATATAAGTTTTGATAAAGTCTTCTTGGCTAATTTGTAATCGATAGAGTCGTTCTTGCTGCGACCAGCTCATCTGAAAGATCTGCTTGATCAGCTCAAACCCCAATACATAGTTAAAGACACTACTGCGTTCTTCAGAACTGGCAACTAGTTTAAGGGCTGACTCAAGATACAAATCAGGCTGCTGTCTCATATCTTGGGCAGAGTGAATATAAAATTGACGAATGTAGCTTCTTAAGACGGTTTCACTCAAATCCGTGTTGATCCGAAACTGTTTTAGATAGACATTAACTCGCTGCTGTGTATCGCGGTCTTGAATGATGCGTGAGACCAAACCATCGGCAGTGTAGTCGTCAAGAAACTCCGCCTGCATCTCCGGCGGCGTGGCACACATCAAATGACAAAGAGACAGCACGTAACGACGCTGTGCCCAAGGTAAACTCTGTAACCAGTGCCTAGCCTGGAGCGGCAAAGCTCCTAAAACACCATCGGAATCGATCCGGTCTAAAAACGCCATAAAGCCCTGTGGAGAAGCCTGTTTGATTAGTGTATCAGTGGCTTTAGTCATTAACTTTGGTCGGTGATTTTGGCGATCGCCAGAGAATAACGTCGCGATGGTTTCCCAAGGCTAGTCTTTAAGCATCGCCCACCCTAGCGGGGCTAAATCGAGTCTCGATGCCATTGCACCCATCTGTCTCCCACAACACACCTGTTCTGGCGTTCACCTGTGCTATTTCTAGAAAACCCAAATTCTCAACTCAATTTACAGCAGTTTGAGGGAAATCTTGCATCGCCCACATCTGTGCTCTATCGGTTGGGAAAATCACCCATCAATCAGTCGCTGTAGCGCTCTTGGGCCCAGGGTTCTCCCCGTTGGTGATAGCCGTTTCGTTCCCAAAAGCCCGACGCACCCTCATCTAAAAATTCAATGCCGTTAATCCATTTGGCACTTTTCCAAGCGTAAAGATGCGGCACAACCAGCCGCATAGGCCCCCCGTGTTCAGCTGGAAGCGGTTCGCCAAATAGGCTATGGGCAAAGAAATTCTCTTCGCGGACAAAATCATCTAAGGATAGGTTGGTGGTGTATCCGCCATAGCAGTGCTGCATGATATGAACCGCCGCAGGATCCATTTCAATCGCCTGCATAAAGTCGACGACTTTGACACCACGCCATTTGACATCCAGCTTTGACCAAGTCGTAACGCAGTGGAAATCAGCCGTGAAGTCATGCTGGGGTAAAGCCATAAACGCCTCCCAGCTAAAGGTCTTGGGCTTTGCTAGCCCTGAAACCGTGAAGCACCACTGGCTCTGATCAATCTGGGGTGTATCGCCATAGGTCAATACGGGAAACCCGCTGGCAAGATGCTGACCAGGGGGAACTCGATCGGCGAGTTCAGGCCCAGGTTTGTGGAAGAACTTTCCCATCAGCAGTTGTCCTCAAGAGCTAAACCTCATCTCCATCAAGATCCGCAGCTCTCCTAAGCTAAATGCTCAAGAGTCGTTGCTCAAGCTAGAACCTAAGTTCTATAAGATGTGATTTAGTCTTACTCTTCATCCTCATCATCGTCGTCATCAGTGTTGTAGACAAAGCTACTGGAGCGATCGGTCAAGACAGACTTACCTAGGGATAGCGCTCTTTGAGCTTGCAGAGAAGCTTTTCGCTTCCACGTAGCACGACGCATGCTGCGCTTAGACTTTGAGGTTTTCTTCTTCGGAACCGCCATGATTCGGGTTATTTATAACTTCACAACCTTCCGATTGTAGGCTATCTGTCTAAGATAGTCACCTATTTTTTGCATCGAGTCCACGGATTGCCTAACCCCCGGTGTCGCGTTGAAATCCTTAGCGCGGACTTGAGAACAGTCGGCTCGATCGAGCAAGATAGAATTCCTGATTCTCTCAAAGTAATCCTGCTGGCGATCGCTGCAAATATAGCGGTAGCCAAAAAGCTTTGTGCGCTATCACGAGCCAGATTGCTTGTGAACTCAGCATCCTGGTGATACTCGGTGCATTAAGCAATCTGGCCAGCGCTATGTTAAACAACATCCAGACAGTTGCTATCGATTTCTGGGATTAAATTTCCTCCGAGGGAAAAGACTGCTGAACTAGAAATTCCCGGATCGCGGCGTTTTCTGTCAACCCAATTGCTCGGGAATAAGCCTGCTGAGCCGCTGTGTTTTGTCCCAGACGCTTGAGTAAATAGGCTTTTAAGGCCCAATAGGGCTGATAAGTTTTCACGGCATCTTCAGGCAGGGCGGTTAGCAACGATAAGCCTTGTTCAACGGTCTGGGCTTCAGCGATCGCAGCGGCATGCCCCACAAACGCTCCTAGGGTCGGCGATAGTTGAATCAACCCTGCATAGAGCAGCGCCAACGCGGACCAATCCGTGTTTTGCACCACAGCTCGCTGGGCATGAATCGATTGAATCGCTGCTTCTAACTGGAATCGCCCCATGGTTTTGAAGGTAGCAGCTTTAGCCAGTTCTCGTTCGGCTTCATCGATCATTGCTTGCGACCATAGCTGAGTATCCTGTTCTGACAAGGGCACATAGGTACCCCTGTCAGTTCTGCGCGCTTTGCGGCGAGACTCACAATAAAGCATTAAAGCCAGCAGCCCCCGCGCTTCCGGTTCTGTCGGCATCAGTTGCACACACAAGCGCGCTAACCAGATGGCTTCTTCGGCCAATCCCTGATGCCTCGGATCACCGCCCATTACAGTTTCCCATCCGTTGGTATAGGCTGCATAGATTGCCGCGAGTACTGCATTTAAGCGCGTGGGTAAATCTGTCGTGGCGGGAATTTCAAAGGCAATGCCGGCATCGCGAATTTTGGCCTTGGCTCGCACTAAACGCTGGCCCATCGTCGCAGGGGCCACCAAAAATGCAGAGGCAATTTGTATTGCATTCAAGCCCAACACCGTTTGCAACATCAAAGGGGTGTGGACGGCGGCATCGATAGCTGGATGAGCACAGATGAATAACAGTTTCAGGCGATCGTCAGGAAAAGAGACGGCTTCTAACTCGGGTTCAGTCTGCAAAGCGAATCCGGGCAACTGCAACGTATGGACTACTCGGTCATTCACTTGAATGCGCCGAGCTGTGTCAATTAATCGACGACGGGCGGTCACCAGTAACCAGGCTTCAGGATTTTTGGGGACTCCTGTTTCGGGCCAGGTTTTGAGGGCTGCTAAGAAAGCATCGCCGAGGGCATCCTCTGCTGCTGCAACATCCCGCGATCGCGTCGCTAGATAAGCCACCAATCGCCCATAGGAGTTGCGGGCTGCCAATTCTGCCGCTCGACGTGCATTCATCAGCGTAAATTACCCCTGAGGCGCAGTTTTCTGCCAAGCCGGTAGTGCCTCAATCCGAGCGTACCAATTGCGAATGTGCCCATAATCATCCAGTGGAAACTGTCCTGGCACAGCATAGGTCAAATCGCTGGCCACCGAAAAGTCGGCCAGGGTCAGGGAGTTGCCCACCAAAAATTCTCGGTCGGCCAGATGGGTATCTAACATGCTGGCTTCTTTGTGGAAGCTTTCGGTAGCCTGCTGCACCACGTGCAAATCAGGTTCTCCCAATTGCAAAAGCGGTTTGACGTGGTTCTCATACTGCAACGGTTGGCAACTGGGATACCAGTGGGCCAACTGCCAACTTTGCCAACGCATAATATCAGCCCGGAGTTGCAAACCCTCAGGCCAGAGGGAATTGGGCACCTGGCTGGCTAGATATTGCATGATGGCGGTAGATTCCCAAAGCGCGAAGTCACCATCGGTTAAAACAGGGGTGCGCCCAGTGGGATTCAGCGAGAGAAATTCGGCGGTGCGCTGATCACCTTTTTGCAAATCTACCAGCCGCAGGTCTAACGGCAAATCGAGGTGGATAACGACGGCATGGGCTCTGCGCGTGTTGGGTGAAGGCGGAAAGTAATAGAGTTTCATGCTAGTTCTAAGCCTCTGAGTTCATCGGTAAGAGCGGACGGACTTCAACGACGCAGTGGCTCGCCGCCGGGCAGCGGGCGGCCCAATCGAGGGCGACATCCAAATCGGGAACATCAATAATAAAGAACCCGCCCAGTTGCTCTTTCGTGTCGGCGTAGGGGCCATCTTGAACCTGACGTTGTCCGTCTTTCAGGCGGATTGTGGTGCCGGTATGACTGGGATGCAGGGCTGCGCCACCCGCAATCACACCCGCTTCAGATAACGCTTGAGAGTAGGCGTTGTAGGCGGGCATATGGCGATCGCGGTTGGCAAAATCCGCTGCCGTTTCGTAAACCAAAATTGCGTACTTCATTGGACTCTGTCCATCTTGGGTGGTTTAACGCACAAACTATTCTGTGCGTTCTACTGCTATGACGAACGAGATGCCACCATTTCGACAGATGTACCCAAAAGACACCCGATGATTGTCAACGAAGCGGGCAGGGGTCAGCCATTAATCTGAGAAATTAGGCCAAAACGTCAGCAGTGACTAAGGCTACTTAGACACTACAGGTAGCCTTCCAATTTAGTGTCTATGTAATGTTGTCGAGATTAATAAAGGAGTTGTCTCTAAGAAAGCATGACTTTAAACTTCTGGACAACTTCGATTTTGGTTGATCATATATTTGCTTGAACGGGGTATATCAAAGAGAGGTAAGCCGCTGTAATCGTTAGTTTTATCACGTCCTACCGTCCAATATAGAGAAGCAGATGGATACCTTAGTCATTACAGAAGCCTTTATTACACCCTTCAAATTTTGGCACGATGGGCAAATCACCACCGGGATGTGCTTCCGCAATGAATTGTTTGGACAGGTAATAGTCGCTTCAGCCCAAGAGCGGGACGGGTTCTTTCAGCAACTCGACCGATTGAATCCAAATGCATCAGACGTGGTGATTACAGCTTCTAAGGAGCGCTATATTGCCTGGGTAAACTTGAAAACTCCCCTAGCAGTTCATCTGCTTGCTCAATCTGAGCCCCCAGTGACTGAACGCTCCCAGGCTTTGGCGCTGCAAGTTGTTTAGCAGAGCCTTGACGGGACGCAAGATTCTGGCTGCCGCTCAAGGTTGCAAATGCAGATGGGGTTTATCAGGTTTCCAACTCAATCTTAGTTAGATGCCGAGCCGCTATTCATGATCTATCGGTGGTTGAGCGGTCATTCCCTTCGTCATCAATCAGGTTTGTTTTAGAAAATTTCAGGCTTTTCCAAAGCTGTTTAATTTGGTCGTAGGCCTCTTCGCCAGAAAGTTTTCCGCCCGTTTCTAAATTGCAAATTAAAGAAACCCGCTGGGCAAATTCTTGCAGATTGGCATTGAACGCTAAATTACCGGGTGTGAAATCCCCTCGATAGCGGCTCTTAGGATAAAGAAAGTCATCTTTGGAAGGGGACTGATCGTCTGACATAAGGCCTCATGGGTATCACGACTGCAACAACAAAGCTGAGCTAAGTTCATCCAATAAATTGCGATGGAAATACGGCGCAGATCTCAAATTCGATTTAAACCTTGGCCCACCCAGAGCTACAATTTTTCCTGAGCTAAAACTCAAGTTGGCAAATTGCATGGGGTTTAGCTAAATCCTAGAGGATTATTGCTCGAAAGACGAGGGCGTTCCTCGGCCAGAATTAAAGGCATTGCTGCGCGGCAGCGATCGCCTCAGTAGCCGTGTTCACCTGCGAGATTGGCTCAACAGTAAGCGTCTGAAAGCAATCGCCCAAACCGCGATCAATCTGGAGCAAAATGACGGGGCGTTGGGCTTTCAGTGCCAGGGCAATCTCGGAGGCCGTACCTGCGCCAATGCCACAAGCAATCACAACCTGGCTTGATAGCACGTTAATGTTATTGCGGGCACTCCCCAAATCTGTGATTACGGCAATGTCTACGGCCTCTGCACAGTAACGAGCATCACTATCTGGCAAGATCCCCACGGTTAGACCGCCAGCGGCTTTGGCGCCTTGGCTGGCAGCTGCCATGATCCCGACATTGCGTCCGCCGGTCAGCAGTCCCCATCCTTGCTGGGCGATTTGGTAGCCCAATTCATAGGCGGTTTGACAAAGTTCGGGGGTAGCGCTTTCCCCCGGCCCCATTACGCCAATCAGGGTTTTAGCCATGGTTGTCTCCTCCGCTACAAAATTCGCTAAATGATAAAAAACTTGATTCTCCCCCCCATTCCGGGCTAGGTCGATTAAATTGTGTAAATGGCCTTGGGCACTTATGCCTGCTCAGGGGAATCAAAGTCATAGGTAACCGCAGCGATTATTTTTGAGCCTGTGCGATTTTCAGTGCAATTCAACCCGATTAACCTAGTCCAACGTCAGTCCTGGCGATTTTTTCAGAGCAAGGCGAGCCAGCCTGACAGGCAAAACTCTCCAGAGCAGACAGCTTTAAGTTATTTCCAAACCCAGAATTGGCGTTTTGCTTGTGGAGAAAACGCCAGTTCTCAACCCGCACGAGGTTTAGAACAGCCCACTTTAAAGCAGTCAGTTGAACCCGGAAGACGGCTTTTTCCGGCCTTCAAGTGGGCATCTGCATTGATGTTGGGGGGCATTATTTGGTTGGGTATTTCACCGTCTGCTGCGGCGTTAGAACGGCTGCGCGTGCGGGTTGGCCCGATTACCCAAATTCTGGAACTCTCGGACTTGGAAACCTTTGCTCAGACTGGAGAGGTGCCATCCCGATTGCAAATCTACAGCACGCTCTTGACGCCAGAAATCCGGGCAATGCTACAAAATCGGCTGGCCTTAGATCCAGCTGTGGGCGATCGCATTATTGATGACATCCTTGATTCTCCCAACGGTGAGTTGCTGCTGGATACGCTGGCGAGCATTACGCCTGATGTGTCGATGGAGCAATTGCGGCAAGCGGTACAAGATGCCGCACAAAATGAAACCGGGTTTAATGTATTGGCGCTGCTGCGCGCAATTCCGGAAGACACTGTAGAGATAGATCTCAGCGCTGCGATCGCGCTGATTTCCCAACTCAACTTATCGCGCTTTGAAAGCCAAGCCCTAAGCCGGGTACTCGAAGCCGAACTAGAACCCGCTGCTGCTGAGACATTCACCGCCCCCTTTGACCCTACTCAACCGGGGACAGAGACGGTCAACCTGTGGGAAATCCAGATGCGCGACTTCGATCGCGATCGCACTATCCCCGTCGATGTCTACTGGAGCGACAATACCCGAGGGCCATTGGTGATGATCTCCCATGGGTTTGGAGCCGATCGCCGATTCTTGGCCTACCTGGCCCAGCATATTGCATCCCATGGGTTTACCGTAGTGGCCCTAGAGCATCCAGGGAGCAATGTAGAAGCGCTGGTAGGAACCCCCCTTGACCCCAGAGCCAGCCAAGAACCCAGCCGCATTCTGCCCGCCACAGAGTTTCTCGATCGCCCCCGAGATGCAACCTTTGTGCTGGACGAGTTAGCACGGCTCAACCAGCATTCGCTTTCCCTGCGGGGCAAGCTTAATACCGAGAATGTTAGCTTTATGGGCCATTCTCTGGGCGGCTATACCGGATTAGCCCTGGCAGGAGCGCAGCTAGATTTGAGCCAATTGCAGACATTTTGTGCCAATTTGGTGCCTGTGGGGCTTTCCCCAGCGGATTGGTTGCAGTGTGCCGCTGTCGAATTGCCGCAGACCGTGACTGATCTCAGCGATCGGCGTATCCAACAAGTGGTCGCGATGAATCCGCTGACGGGGGCACTGTTTGGCCCAGCTGGGTTGAGTGCCGTCACCATACCGACCCTGATTTTGACCAGCACCAACGACAGCGTAACACCTATTGTTGATCAGCAACTCAGACCGTTTGATCAGTTGACTGGGCAAAAATATCTGGTGGCTGTTATCGGCGGCACTCATCTCAGCGTGGGAGACCCCAACAACCTGAATCCAGCGCTGAGCCAAGTGCCGTTTATGCCAGAGCTGCGGGGTGAAGAAACCGCTAGCTTGCGACGGTACCTCCAGGGCACTCTACTTAGCTTTGTGCAGCAACAAACCGATAAGGCTGAAGCCTACAGCACGTTTTTGACGCCAGGGTATGCCCAGCACCTTTCCACAGAGCTTCTACCCATTCGGTTAACGACTGAGGTACCTAGCAGCATGACTGATTGGCTTCAGGTGAGCCGTAGCGGTGCAAACGAACCCCGCTCATCTTTTGGGACACTGGCCTCGACACTACATCTCGGCTCTATCAATGTGCGGCATCGCGTTGGTCGCCTGCAACGCTACGCGTTGGCCTATTTGCGGTTAAATACATCATCGCTAATTGTCTTTCACGTGCCGATGCGATTTCCTCGACAGGGGTGATAGGCACTTGAGTTGCGTCAGTGTTCTACCTTTGAGACTGCCGCAGCAGTATCCATGCGGCAAAAATAGTTGTGCCCCAAGATCGATTGATCTGCCCTGATGCTAAAGAGCCCCTGCTTAAATCAAAGCAGATATATCTTCACCGCAGGTATCTGCCAAGTAGCAAAGGGCTCTAAACCTCAGACCAACAAACTCTTCGTAGAGCGGATTGAGCTTGCACAACGGGGGAATATGGGCAACTTTACGACCGAGGATTCGAATGTCTCGCTCGAATGGGCATTGACCAGGAATCAGGCTTGCAAACAATCGAGCCGACTTGGCACTGTGGATTGAGATGTGATCGATGCGGTGTCGGAGATATTTGAGAAGGCTGTTTGTGTTTCGTTGTGGTGCTTCCAGGGAATAGCTCATCATACATACCTCAGGCGATTTACAAGCCGGTTAGTCAATTCCTCTTGAGTTTTGGCTAATCAACACAGCTAGGCTTGTGAGTGCTGCGTTAATTAAGGAAACAGCTTGCCCCTATGGTTTCCCAGGTTTTATCTGGTGTGCTTCGTCAAGTCAATAATTGATTGTGATCACTGGGTGGTTGTGATTTGATGTCCCCACTATCGCGAAAATATCCAGCAGAAAACATCCCGAAAAATTGAGTTTTGTTCAGGTATAGCGGTAGCCACAAAGCTTTGTGCGCTACCGCGAGCCAGATTGCTTGTGGACTAAGCATCTTGGCGATACTCGGTGCATTAAGCAATCTGGCCAGCGCTATATTTATTCAGGTTTATTCAGGGCTTGGCAAGAAGGTGCTGCAAACGTTAGTTCAACACCCTGCGATTGCCATTCGGATTGCCGCGATTGAGGGCTGGGAGCAGAGGAAATGAGGGATTAGGATTCACCCACCTACCCTAGAGCGAAACGCTCGGACAGCCTGAGGAGCCTGATTTTCGATAGCTGCACACTCGGCTAGGGCAGAAAGAGGGGCTGCATCCTACTTTTAGGGGCAGGGAAACAACGCGGTATTGAATCAGAGTAATCGCACTATGGCAGTTACCAATCAAGGCCGGTTAGTTTTGAGTTCAAAGCTGTGCCGCGTGGATCGCTGAACTTCTTGATATTTGGCAGTGCCATCCATAGTAGAGTAGCGCACACCACAAAGTACCCATAACGCAATAACCCAGAGGGACAGCAGCATAACACTATTGCAAATAATGCGTTTTTGGCAGAAGGTATGGTGGCTAAGCATGACAGAACCTCAGGGTAAGGGGGAGAGAGTTACGTCAACATAAGAGCTTGGCAATGGGGAGTGTTCAGCATTTTGTGTCGAACGTCACTAAGAGACTTAGGGGATACCATTAATGTCTACATTCGAGATGGCAATGGTTTCACAACTTGTGAGCAAAAGTTATTGGTTGCGATACCTCCATCATCGCGACAATTCCCAACAAAAAACATCCTGAAAAGTTAAGGTTTATTCAGGTTTATTCACAGCTACCAGCTTTGACTAGATTGGAGCCACAACAGCCGCTTTGAGCTGACGACACGACATGCGGCTTCTTCCTCTGAGGGCTACCAGGGGTCACTTGATGCCGTTGAGTAGTTGCCGCGCGGACAGCTATCTCATCACTGTTACGGGCTCAAGATTCTTCTACTGCAAACGAAGATTGGAGTGATATGGATCCTTCACGGTGCAGTATTAAAAACCGATCAACTAAAGCCTTAGCAGTCTGTAACCGCGTCGGAGACTCAGCTTGTGCGATCCAAACGGCAAGATGCTCTAAGGCACCATTCATCATCATTGCAAACCCTTCAACATCTGAGATTGTTAATTCTCCTGCATCAACCACAGCCTGGATGGCACTCAGAAGCGAACCATAACCGTACTGGCGATCAAATGTGGCTAGGGTCTCTGCATCTAATACCGCTGGCGCTTCGATCAGCACGAGTCGCCGAATGTCTTCACGTTGAACAATATCTAAAAAAGCATGGCTCCCTTGGACTAACTGATCCCAAGGCGTTTCATATTTTTGGGCTTGGGTTTCAATATGCTGAGCGATTTCAATAAAGGTTTCTTCGATCACGACCCGAAAAACACCCTGTTTATCTCCAAATTGGTGATACAGCGCGCCGCGTGTAATTCCTAAATCCGCAATCATTGACTCAGTTCCAGTGGCGGCATAGCCCTGAGTAGCAAAGCATCGTCGAGCCTGGTTGAGAATCGCCCGACGGGTCCGGGTCGTTTGTTCTGCCTTGGTAATTTTTCCCATCACTTGACATACAGACTGTATGAATCTATCTTAAATACATACAGATTGTATCTTTTTTGAGTTCAGCTCAGCAATTGGAGGCTTTTATGGCAAAGCAGACTGTAAATGAAGAAACTGCACCCCATCTGCAAGCATCAAAACCCTTTGGAAATCACAGCAAGCATCCAAGTCAGGTAAACCTGCGCACCCGAAAGGCGACAATTGCGGACATTCCCTTTCTGGCAACAATTGAGTATGAAGCTTCCTTGCCGCCGTTGAATCACTGCTTTTTGGATGATATTTTGCCAGGAACCAACACTGACACGCTACAGTTCATTGAAGCAATGCTCAGGGCTGATGCTTCAAACTGGGGCAATGTAGATGATTTCTTAGTTCTAGAAGAAGCGGGTCAACCTGTCGCTGCCGCGACTGGGTTTACGCCAAGTCTGGGCGATTATCGTCCACTGCGGTTATCCCGGCTTGCGACCATTGCTCAACTGTTGGGATGGTCAAATGAAACCGCTAATGCGTTTCGCGATCGCTATGAGGTCGCCTTTGGCTGCGATCGCCACCCGGCTTTCTTTAAGCCCCAAGCACCGTGGATTATTGAAACAGTGGCCGTGGTGCCAGAGGCACGGGGACGCGGACTCAGCAAAGTTTTGCTGGGGGCATTGCTTGATAAAGGGCGATCGCAGCAGCATTCCCATGCTGGCATCATGGTGATCAATGGCAATGATGTCGCCCAACACACCTACGAATCGATTGGCTTTAAGCCCTATCAATCGTTCTTTGCCGAGTATTTCGATAATCAATTTCCAGGTATTACTAAGCTTCGACTTCGCCTCAACTAAGCAACAGAATTTTTTCAACTATTCTTCAACAAGGAACAAAGCTATGAATGCGGTACATCCAAACTTGTCTCTTCTAGAGCGCCTTTTAGACCTGATTCCTAATGACTTAGCCAATGCTAAAACCCTACTGACAGATGATTTCATCTGGCACTATTTCAACCCCGAGCTTCCAGATTTAGCAGGTGATTATCCCGGTGTCGATGGTCTTCAAACCTTCTTTCAAAAGCTGGGAGCATTAACCAGCAATACCTTCAGAGTCAAGGTCAACCAAGCCATTCCCATCGGGGATGAATTAGTCGTTGTGCATGCCCACCCCATGATGGCGCTTGAAGGCCAATCGTTTGAAACAGATGCGGTGGTCATTTGGCGGGTAGTTGACAATCGAATTATGGAGGCATGGGATATTCCAGCTATCTACACCATGCACCCGCAGACTCAAGCCTGAATCTCAGGTGGCATAATGCTTCATGAGGTTCTAAATACACCCAATCGGGCAACATTCCTCAAATCATCAATTGAATGGCTGGCAGGCCCATCTGCTCCCTTTCCCCTAGGGCCTTATATCAGTGCTCAGCAGCCAGATAGTCAGAACCTCTCCTGTGGAATTACATTAAAGCGCCGACGGTCCTCCTCCAAGGGATTGATGCCCGATAGCAGATCTGTGTTCATATAGCTGCCATGCTCTTCCTATAGATTGCTGGATTTCGTGAGTTCAACCCAGCCCACGGCGAGCGTGCCGCTCGCACTACGCTCCAATGCGTAGCGTCATGATTGTTGATGGCAACGGATCAGTCCCTACTTCTAAAATTGGCCCAGGAGCAATTGCCTCAAAATTAAGCTTTTTATAGAATTTCTGGGCACGATAGTTGGAGTCAGAAACGCATAGCCATATCCATCTGCGACCTACCTGCCGGGCAACCTCAGATGCATGTTCAAAAAGCATCTTGCCAAGGCCAGTGCCATACTCGCTCGATAGAATGTATATCTGTTTCAACTCAGATGAATCTCCATCCAGTTGTATTGGACACTGCTGATGTTTAAGGATGTAGTAACCCACAGGTTCGTCTTCGCGATAGGCGATAATGCAATCAAACTGGTTACTCGATAAAACAGTCGCCGCTTCATCTACTGAGTAGTTCTTGGTGCAATACGCGCGGATATTTTCTGGGCTATGTATGTCGCAATACGCTTGCGTGAATGTCTCTATCCACAGATGAACAAGCTCGCCTACTGAAGCTAAGCCAACTGCTTTAAATGCATACATAAAGGGGCTTCTCTCATACATAAAGGGGCTCCTTTAAATTAGCTCTGCTTCCGTCTACAGGTTTTGTGCCTTCACTCAGCCTATGGCGAGAAAATCGATCTCACTGATTAGCTTGAGCTACTAATTGTCTGTTGCACAGGAATTTGAATCGCAAATTCTGTTCCCTAATTAAGGCTAGAGAAATACGCCAACTTACCCTGATGTCTTTCGGTCACAATTTTGATAGCTGATAGACATTCCCATGTCGGTTCCTTGCCCAACTGGTTTAGTTGTGAAAAGGGGTTTGTTGACCTGCCTATAGAAGGGTTAGGCAAAGCCTTGAAAACAGCGAAACCCTCTCACTGAGAGGGTTTTAACCAAGAGCCCATGACGAGGATTGAACTCGTGACCTCACCCTTACCAAGGGTGTGCTCTACCACTGAGCCACATGGGCAAAACGTGGTGGGCCGAGCTGGATTCGAACCAGCGTAGGCATAGCCAGCGGATTTACAGTCCGCCCCCATTAACCACTCGGGCACCGACCCGCCCATCCACGGATATTGATGTTAGCACAAAATTGCTTCCAACTTAAGGACTTTATCCCCAAGACTTCGGCAATTTTTACGCTCGTCTGAACGATGTTCAATTCATTCAAGATTTGCGATTCATGGCAGTTACGCCCTGGATTAACAGAACGAGTCCACTGCCGAGAATCAACAGCGCGATCGCAGCTAAAGCGCCATCTAACCAGATTGAATTTTCCATCCTAAACCACACCCGCTTTGAAAACTTGAGCTTTTAGCTTAACGAAAACTATGGATCTAAATGTAGTCAAGGGTTATACCGCTAGAACGGGTCAAATTAGGCTGATACGTACGGCTTATTCATAACGTTCGTAAGCAGCGACAATGCGCTGCACTAAAGGATGGCGAACGACATCTGCCTTAGTCAGTTGGCAAAACGCAATCCCTTCAACATTGGCCAAAATTTTCTGCGCGGCTCCAAGCCCAGATTGCTGATGGCTGGGCAAATCAGTTTGGGTGACATCTCCAGTCACCGCCATACGAGATTTGAAACCCAGTCGGGTCAATACCATTTTCATTTGGGCTGGGGTTGTATTTTGAGCTTCATCGAGAATCACGAAGGCATTATTTAAGGTGCGGCCTCGCATATAGGCTAGGGGTGCAATCTCGATAATGCCGCGCTCCATTAACCCAGGAATTTTTTCTGGATCTAAGAGTTCATGTAGGGCATCGTAGAGTGGTCTGAGGTAAGGATTAACCTTTTGTTGTAGATCGCCCGGCAGAAAACCCAGCTTTTCCCCTGCCTCTACAGCAGGGCGGGTCAAAATCAGACGCTCATACTCATTATTGAGTAAGGCTTGCACCGCAACCATCGCCGCCAAGAATGTTTTGCCTGTCCCAGCAGGGCCAGCACAAAAAACAAGATCATATTTGCGTAAGGCACTAATGTATTGTTTTTGGCGAAAGGTTTTAGCGCGAATAGTTTCGCCCCGTCGGGTACGGGCTACCGAGTCGCCATAAAGACTTTGCAGGTCTTCAACGCGCTGAGTATCAACAGCTTGAGACGCGGTCATAATATCTGCGGCGGTAATATTATGGCCTTGACTCCAGAGGGGCTCTAACGCTTTGACAAGCTGTTTAGATCGTTGAATCTGAGTATCGGTGCCAGAAAACAAAAGGGCTTGGCCCCGCAACGCGACCAAAGCCCCAGTTTTCTGTGCTATCAACTTAAGATTTTCGTCTTTGTGACCTGCGATCGCGATCGCGCTTTCAGCACTTGGCAGATCCAAGGTCACTGCATTTCCCATGGCAGCAGCATCAGAAAAAGCCATCAATCCCCATTTGAGCGGCGGATCGGGCGGGGGGAACGGCGAGGTTTTGAAGCGGGTGATCGTGGCCTTCTATCGCGATCGCCGTCATCTCGATCCAGAGCCGTATTCTCACCATAAACATTCATCCGCACTTGAATCTCTGATAAGCTGCCTACCGCCTCAACAACCTTGCGAATAGCCTGGATATTACGGCCACCACGGCCAAAAACACGCCCACGATCCTCACCTTCAAAGGCAACTCGGATCAACATACGAGACCCGTGAGATAGCTTTTCACAGTCGATGCTGAGCGCTTCACGAGATTCCAAGAAGGGCTCAACTAAAAACCGAACGAGCGCTTCAAAGTCGGGCAAAGAGGAAGATTCTAAGGCAGAAGATGCGTCAGGATTGGGCACGGAGTTGCTCGAAGACATTCGCTTTCTCCAGAATGTGCTTGACAGTTTGAGTCGGTTGAGCGCCATCTTTGAGACGCTTCAAAATTGCAGGCACTTCTAGACGGGTCTCATCCGTACGGGGATTGTAAAAGCCAAGCTCTTCAAGAGGACGACCATCACGGCGATCGCGACTATCCATTGCCACAATCCGATAGCTCACTTCCCGCTTCTTTCCGTAGCGCTTTAATCTCAGCTTAATCATAATCTCCGGCAACTAATCCTTTGGGCAGTAATGACTTAACTCGTTAGACACTAGTCTCATTGTGAGCCTTGGAAGTTCCACACATGACTGACCATAAACTGACGGCAAACACATGCATGGAACAAACCACAGAGTCTATAAGTGTATCACCAAATCAAGGATTTTGTGCATCCATTTTATTCTCAACCTTAGACCAGGTTTAGTCTTCATGCTCCTCAAACGGATCCGTTAGGGTTTTAGCTGGAGGGCCAAAAGCCGTGTACAAGGCGAATCCGGTCACGCCTAGCAAGACTGTACCGACAGAAATGATAAGAACTGTTGCAGGTTCCATAGGATTTATGAGTGAATTGATTCCTTAAACCCTATAATATTACAGAATATTAAAGTGGTTTATGGCAGGTTAACCATGGCACAACAGACTCGGTTGGGAAATCTCTTAAGGCCCCTCAACTCTGAGTACGGTAAAGTTACCCCAGGCTGGGGCACCACGCCACTCATGGGCGTTTTTATGCTTCTGTTCTTAGTCTTCCTTTTGATTATTCTTCAGCTTTACAACTCTTCTTTGTTGCTTGAGAGTGTCGATGTGGATTGGACAAGCCTGGGTATCTAGTCTGGGCTGAGTTTGAATGCTTTGGGCTGAGTCGGTATCGCCAATTGTGCAGATATCGACTCAGCCCATTTGTTATGGCAATTGTCTATAGCGGCAATCTTTGGTGTCGTGCCACAGGTTAATGCGGTACTTTAGGCTGTAGAAGATCAACAATTTACGTAAGCGATCGCAGGAGAAGTCCCCATGAACGTCTTTGGTATTGGCCTTCCTGAAATGGCCTTGATCTTTATTGTGGCGCTGCTGGTCTTTGGCCCGAAGAAGTTGCCTGAGATTGGGCGGAGCCTAGGCAAGGCAATTCGGGGCTTCCAAGATGCATCGAAGGAATTTGAGAACGAATTCAAGAAAGAAGCTGAGCGCATCGAAAAATCTGTGGCTCAGCCCATGAAAGCTTCTCTGGAAACCCCAGAGAACAAGGTGCTAGCACCCCAAACCGAAGCAACAACTGCTGAAATGCCTGAAGCGGCTACCGATGCCGCTGCTGACACCGAGCAAATAGACGCATCGGCGGTATCAGACAAACCAGCTGAGGAAAATGCAGCTATCGAAGAACCCTCTAAAACTGCTTAGCCACAAAACTGTTGAGTCACAAAACCGTTTAGTCGGCAGTTAATCAAGCGAGAGCAGCTAGTAGGGTATGGAGCCAAGGACTGAACCATGACCCAGACCGATACGTCCCAGGCAACGCCACCACGCTATCCAAAACTGATTGTGGGGTTGGGTAATCCTGGCAATCAGTATGATCGAACGCGTCACAACGTGGGATTTGACGTGGTAGATCGGTTGGCCTATCGCTGGCAGGGGACTTTGCCTGAACACAAACGATTCAAAGGCAAGTATGGCGAGATCAGAGTCGCGGGGCAGAAAATCGGTTTACTCAAGCCCTTGACCTTTATGAACCGTTCTGGTCAATCCGTGCGTGCGGTGGTGGATTGGTACAAACTGTCACCCAATGACGTAATGGTAGTTTACGACGACATGGATTTACCTGTGGGCAAATTACGGTTGCGCTTGGCTGGATCTGCCGGCGGACACAATGGCATGAAGTCGATCATTGCCCATCTTGGCACCCAGGACTTTCCACGCTTGCGCTTGGGGATCGGAGCCACTGAAAAAGCAGGCGATCGCGATGGTGCTGTCGTTTCCCATGTCTTGGGTCGCTTTGCCCCTGGGGAAGCTGAGCAAATCAAGGAAGTGGTTGAACTCTCTGCAGATGCCGTTGAACGTAGCCTCAAAGATGGTGTAGAGAAGGCAATGAGTCTCTTCAACGGGCGCACAGTGGCAATTTAATTTATCTGAGAAAAAACTGGAGCAACGCTTGGGCAGTGGCTTCCGGTTGTTCTTCGGGTAAAAAGTGACCGCAGGGCAGGGAGAAGCCCTGGACGTTTGAGGCGCGATCGCGCCAGGTTTGTAGCACATCATAGTTGCGTTCCATTACGCCCTGATTTCCCCAAAGCACTAGCAACGGACACTGGATGCGTTGACTAATATCGGCTTCGTCATGGTCAAGATCGATTGAGGCGGCAGCACGGTAATCTTCACAGGTAGCGTGAATAGTGGCGGGATCGCTAAAACAGCGGCTATAAGCTGCGATCGCAGCCTCTGAAAACGCACGGCTGTCAGCACTCCAACAATCGAGTTTTGTGCGCAAGTAATAGTCTGGGTCATGGCCAATAAGGGTTTCAGGAAACGGTGCGGGTTGAATCAAGAAAAACCAATGTTCATAAGCCGTTGCCAGGGTTTGATTCAAGGTTTTCAAGATTGTCCGCGTGGGCACAATATCAAGCACTGCTGCTTTGGTCACCCGGTCAGGATGATCCAGCAGCAAGCGATGCAGGACACGCCCACCGCGATCATGTCCTGCAGCCATGAACTCAGTGAACCCCAGCGTATTCATCACTTCAACTTGATCTTGAGCCGTTTTGCGTTTGCTGTAGGCACGATGGTCTGGCGTCGAGGGCGGCTTGGCACTATCTCCATAGCCCCGTAAATCGGTGCAGATTACCGTAAAGTGCTGGGCTAACGAGGGGGCAACCCGATGCCACATGACATAGGTTTGCGGATACCCATGAAGCAGCAGCAGTGGCGGCCCACTCCCCCCAATTACGGCATGAATCGTAGTCTCACGGGTGTCGATCTGACGATGTTCAAAGGTCTCAAACACCTAAACCACCTCCGAGTTGAAAACTTGATTGGGGGCATAGGGCATTACGCCCCTACAGGGAAACTATAAATCTGGAAGTGGCCAAGGTTTAATCTAGATTTTCGTTGACCGGGAAGCGATCGATCAGGTCACGGGCTTGCCGCGCCGCACTACGCAGCGCCTGTGGTAGATGGGGCACGTGGGGAATTTGAGACAAGAAATCTAACGTGCGTCTTAGCACTCGCACCACATCGCCTTCATCGAGACTTGTGTTGCTACAGAGCTCGGGCCAGTCGACTTGGAGTGCCCATTGCTCAACCAACGAAACCAGCTCGTACTCCAGCCAGACAGGCATTGCAATTTGATGCCGCCGATGCTGTTTGAAAATTTCTCGTCGTAGACTACGTAACCCTGCCAGGGCAAATTCAACCTCTGCAGACAGACGATAGCGCGTCCAGCTATCGGGCCGAGCGTTTTCGGTGACCAAAGCCGCGCAAGCCGCAGCCAGCTGGGGCGGTTCAAGTAAGTCAAATTCCCCAGAGGCCAGGGCTAAGCCCAACCACAGTTCATTGTCACCTCGAATCGCAGCGGCCATCTTACCGAGTGGGGTAGGTTCTGTACTCTCTCTACCCTCTAAGCAGTGGAAGGATTCCAAAATAGTCATCAGCGCCAGAAATTCTTGCCAGTGCCGTTGAGACAAGGCATTGAGCTTGGCTTGGCGATCGCTCAGTTCTGACTCCATCCGCTGCAACGTCTTTTGGCGCTGGAGCAGGCTACCAGGGCTTTCCCACTGCTGGGCTGGGTGATTAGCAATCAGATTCGTGATTGATTGCACCTGTGCTTGCTGATCTGCCACCTCTGGCGCCAGCTCTGCTAGATCGGGTACAGCGGGCATTTGGTCGACAATCGCTTGGGTTTGGTCATTACCCTTACGGCTTTGTCCAGGTTTGAAAGGGAGTTCTGGGGGGAGCACGAGATCATCAACCTGCGCCATGCGAGGAAAATCAGCGTGGAGTTGCACCACATCTTTCACTGTGGCAACCAGCCAGCGATTTTTGATGCTGAGGCACACCAGGTAAGGGAATTGCCCAGCCCCAGGTACCTTGGTAACCAACATGGCCGGAAGGGGCTCAGCAACGCGGACGTTTTTGCCTTTGAGGCTTAGCAGTGACCCTGATATAGCAAAGGTCAGGGCCATGGCGATGTCACCAGAACGGGAGTCTTCAGCCTGCTGCTGCAAAATCTTGAGCAGGCGCTTTTCTTCTTTGAGTCGTTCTCGCTGCTTTTCATAGTCGGCCAGAACAGCTGGGTCAACTTCAACCAGTTGCTGCTTAATTCGATCGATTTTGTGAACTAGATCCACGATCGCATCTTGTTGTGGTGCCAGATGCAGGGTGGCCAGATATTGTCCAAAACTGCGTTCGATCAGATCTTTGGCTTCATCCAGGGTATGGGTTTGCAACAGATTAAGTACCATCCCGTAGCTTGGCGTAAATTGGCTAACCAATGGGTCAGCTTCAGCAGTCGCCAAATATGCGGCTTCACTAGACCCTTCAAAGGGCGTTTCCACAACCACGACATAACCCTGATCATCCATGCCCCGCCGTCCAGCCCGCCCCGCCATCTGCAAAAATTCTGAGGCATTGAGTAATCGATGACCCCGGTCAGTCCGTTTCGACAGGCTAGAAATTACCGTAGTACGGGCGGGCATATTGATCCCCGCGGCTAGGGTTTCCGTAGCAAATACCACTTTAATCAAACCCATCTGGAAAAGTTCTTCTACCAAGCTTTTCCAAGTCGGTAAGATCCCCGCGTGGTGAGCGGCGATACCTCGATAAAGCGGTTCTACTTGATCAGCCCTAGCGGCTTCGGGGTTCCAGGCTAAAAAAGTATCAATCTTTTGCTTCAGCAGATCGCTCTCTTCAGGACTAACCAGAGAGATACCCCCCATGTCTTGGACTGCTTTATCACACCGCCGCCGACTAAAGATAAAGTAAATCGCGGGTAGCATGTCCTTGATTTGGAGCTGACCCACGACAGCATTAACGCTAACGCTGAGCTTCCCTTTGCGTCCTTTTTGACCCTGGGGTGGTAATCTTCGCTGCCTCAAACGGGGATTGAGTTTCTTCTGGGCATCGTCGAGCAAGGGAAACAAACCTTTGCTGTGGCAGTAGTTAAACTGCAACGGCACCGGGCGGAAGTCAGAATAAATGCGCTCGGTAGGGCCGTGGACTTTGGCAATCCAGTCGGTCAGCTGCTCACTGTTGGCGATGGTGGCCGATAACGCAGCGAGCTGCACACTGGGAGGACAGTAGATGATTGATTCTTCCCAGACGGTACCCCGCTGTCGATCATTCATATAGTGGCACTCGTCGAGGACAACCGCTTCAACCCCTTGCATCGAGGTGCCGACTTCACCAATGGGGGTGCCGTAGAGCATGTTGCGAAAAATCTCGGTGGTCATCACCAGAATTGGCGCATCACGATTGATGGAGGTATCTCCAGTCAGCAAGCCCACGCGCTCAAACCCAAACTGGTTGCGGAAATCTCGCAATTTTTGATTCGAGAGGGCCTTGAGTGGGGTGGTGTAAAACACCCGCCGCTGGTTAGCTAGGGCGCGATGGATAGCATATTCACCAATCAGCGTCTTACCTGATCCGGTGGGGGCGCAAACCACGACCGATTTACCCAGGTTCAAGGCCGCGATCGCCTGGTGTTGAAAGTCATCAAGGGGAAAAGGGAATAGCTGTTCTAGAGGCAGCACAAAGATTTAGCCGTGAAGAAATTACCTCTTATTGTGCCGGAAGATTCAAAGATGGGGGCTCTGGTCTAAACATGTTGACTGAAGTTCAAACCAAAAGTCTCCTGATAGCAGCTATCAGGAGACTTTTTAATAAGTTCTATCTGCAAGTTCGATCAACAGCCTAAAGAGGCTGCAAAGAACCCTCTAACAGATTAACTAGCAACAGCGGGATACACGCTAATTCGCTTACCGCTCTTACCACGACGCTCAAAAGTCACGATGCCATCAGCAGTTGCAAACAAGGTATCGTCTCCGCCACGACCCACGTTGACCCCAGGATGAAACTTGGTGCCCCGTTGCCGAACCAAGATATTACCTGCTCGCACAGTTTGGCCACCATAACGCTTAACGCCTAATCGTTGGGCGTTTGAGTCGCGTCCGTTGCGTGTACTTCCGGTTCCTTTCTTGTGAGCCATTTTGCCCTCTTGCTACCTATGCTTAACTATCGAAATTTAAACTTGATATGGCAGTTGTCTTTCTCAAGACGTTACACGACTATCAACAGTTGTAGTTGGGTTGAGCTCAACCCAAACGATAGCCATCTTTAATCGTCTACAACTTCTGCACTAACGGTGGCAACCGCCTCTGGTTCGACTGGGTCTGATGCGACCTCGCTGGCTGCACTCGTGCTAGATTCACTCGCAAGCGTTTGACCATTGATAGCGATGGTATCAATCATAATTCGGGTGAGCTCTTGACGGTGGCCCTGCTTTTTACGCGTTTTTTTCTTGGGCTGCATCTTATAAACGATCACCTTACGCCCTCTCAAGTTACGCATGGCGGTTGCCGTCACGCTTGCATCTGATATAAAGGGTTGACCAATGGTCACGTCCCCTTCATGTTCAATCAGCAAGACCTTATCTAGGGTAACGCTGTCGTCTTCCTCAACGCCCAAGCGGTTGACATCGTAAAAACGTCCGGGTTCAACCCAGAGTTGTTTACCTCCGACTTCAACAATTGCGTAAGTCATCCTTGAATATCCCTCCATGCCGTACAGGTAGCTCTCTGCATACACCAAAGGGGAGAAAGCATTTGAACACAACCTGATCCGAGCAAATAATGAACAGTCTCTAATTATGCTGTAGGTGTCTAATAGCCGTCAAGTCGTCTGGGCTACCGACCTGTGAGAAGATGACCTGTGACCCATTGCTCAACTACCCATGCAACCCATCGACTGGCTCATTGTGTTGGCCTATCTAGGACTGACCCTGATTTTGGGGTTATATCTGTCTCGCAAGGCGTCGAGCAGCTTGGTGGATTTTTTTGTCTCTGGGCGATCGCTGCCATGGTGGTTGGCAGGCACCAGTATGGCAGCGACTACTTTCTCCATTGATACACCCCTCTATATTGCAGGGGTTGTGGGAACACGGGGGATCGCGGGCAACTGGGAGTGGTGGAGCTTTGGTGTAGCCCATGTGGTGATGATTTATGTGTTTGCCAGACTATGGCGACGCTCAGAAATCGTCACTGACGCCGAACTGACAGAGCTCCGCTATGGTGGGCCGACAGCTGCAATATTGCGTGGGGTCAAGGCGTTTTTATTTGCTGTGCCAATTAACTGCATTGGTATTGGCTATGCCATGTTGGCCATGGTGAAGGTGATTGACGCATTGCAACTCTGGCAAAGTATTGGGATTGAACCCGGTGATGGCCTCAAACTCTGGAGCGTGATTGGCATTAGCGTGTTGGTACTGGTTTATGCCGGGTTCTCTGGTCTTTGGGGAGTTGTTGCAACAGACTTTTTTCAATTCTTTTTAGCGTTGGTGGGTGCTGTCGTGGTCTCGATCGCAGCAGTAAACCACGTCGGGGGTATGGGGGAGTTAGTGCAGCAAGTCCAGCAAATGACTGACCAAGATGTGCTGTCTTTTGTCCCTATTTCAGTGGGGGGAGCGTCGGGCTGGGTGCGTTGGAGCGAAACAGCTGGCATCACCGCAAGCACCTTTTTAGCCTATATTTTTTTACAGTGGTGGGTTTTCCGACGCAGCGACGGTGGAGGTGAGTTCATCCAGCGCCTAGCTGCCGCCAAGGATGAAGGTGAAGCTGAAAAAGCTGCCTGGTTTTTCAATATTTTGCACTATGTCATTCGCACCTGGCCGTGGATTGTGGTGGCGCTCGTGGCGCTCGTGGTGTATCCCAATCTAGAAGATCGGGAACTGGGCTACCCGATGTTGATGCTCGACTTTTTACCGCCAGTTGTGCTGGGAATTGTGGTGGCCTCTCTGGTGGCAGCATTTATGAGTACCGTATCTACGCTGATTAACTGGGGAGCCTCTTACCTAACCAACGATTTATACGGACGATTTATTCGTCCAGAGGCAACCCAAGTTGAATTGGTCACCGCTGGGCGGATCGCGTCGGTCTTGGTAACGATATTAGGGGCGATCGCGGCTTTCTTTTCGACCAATGTCACTGATGTATTTCGCTTGGTCATCGCCATCGGCACTGGCCCAGGCTTAGTGCTAATTTTGCGGTGGTTTTGGTGGCGCATCAACGCTGCCGCAGAACTCGCATCGATGGTGGGAGGTTTTCTGATTGGGCTTTTCACCAGCGTCGTGCCACTGCTAACGATCTCCGAATTTGGCCCAAGATTGTTAGTCACGGCTGGCATCACGACTGTGCTTTGGCTGATTGCCTTATACACGACCGACCCAGAATCAGACGAAACTCTAGATCGGTTTTATCGCAAGGTACGGCCCGGTGGGCCAGGGTGGTATCGCCAGCGCATTCGCACTGGCATTGCCCCATCTCAAGATCTGGGTCTCGAAGGACAACGGGTGCTGGCATCGCTACTACTACTCTTCGGAGCTATGTTTGCTGTAGGCGGCTTTTTACTATTGCAATCACTGACAGGTTGGTTGTCATTAGTCGTTGCAGTCTTGGGAGGTGTTTGGTTGCGCAAGCTGAGTAAACGCCAGCGGGTGGCCCCTTTTCTCCGTCCAGGGATTGGCGATCCTGAAGATGAATCAGAAGATTGACTCAGAGGCAGGTTCAATAGGCGCTAGAATAGTAGCAATAAAAATTTACATTTAGCATTGTTGATATGTCTTTCTTTCGCGCCTACATTGCACCTCTATTCATTATTCTGATTTTCGCGATCGCCATGTTGGCTGTCAGTGCTCGTATCTTTTTGCCCAGCGATATGATGGCTCCGGCACCCGTAGCAACCGCTGGAGTCTCGCTCGACCTACCTTGGTCTAACGGCATGGTGCTGTCGGGTGGCTTTACCCGTACAGATCTGTCTTGATGCGCAACTCAGGCTCGGCCTTGAGGCTCGAATCCGTTGCGGCCAAACCACGGTGATTCCAGCACTAGGCAGTAGAAATAGGGCATGAGTTTTCCGATTGATGGCTACCAGCTCATACAGGGCTCGACTTTAGACCGAGCCCGGCTGATCGGGTTTATGCAGCGCACCTACCAAGAACTTGGGAATGGTCAAGATACAGACCATCTGCTGCAAACCGTTGATCAATACTTGTCACAGGAAACACCGCTTTGGTGGGTTATCGCTGAGAGTGCATCAAATTCAGGCAATCCGAGGACGCTGATACCTCCGGTTGCCTGTTTGTGGTTAGGCACTGCGATTGACCAACGCAACGGCGATCACCATGCCTATCTATTGCTGCTATATGTTTTGCCTGAGCATCGTCGTCGCGGTATCGGCTTGGCACTCATGCAACAAGCGCACCAGTGGTCAAAAGCGCGGGGCGATCGTCAAATCAGCTTGCAGGTATTTGAAGACAATTCGGCTGCACTTTCACTCTACAAACAGCTGGGGTACCAAACCACTGCTCGATTAATGCACAGAATATGGGAATGAGCTTGATACGTTAGTCCTGAGGTGCTGTCTACGGTTGCCATTTTGAGCCTGACAGTGCCTATATTGAGCGTCCCATTCCTCACCTGCTCGGGTCTCATTCACTTTGATGGGGGAGACCGTAGTCTTACCTAAAGTCTTCTGGAGTTGGAGGTACCGTTGGGATTTGCTTGACCAACCCATTGGCGATCGCGTCTTGTAGAATTGCCAAAATATGCGTTTCTCGCCGATCAGGTAGATGTCCCGTTAAGTGACGGTCAATGGCAGCAGCTAAGCCAGGGGACAACTCACCCAGTGCGATTGCCCGTCTTACCATTTCTTCTAGGGTTTCTTCGCCCCGATCACAGGCCATTGCGAACATACCAGATTTGTCTCACTCAGCACTCTGTAAAACTTCAAGCGCTAAAGTCAGGATTGCGGAAATTAGCGATCAAATCCGTGAAATTGGTCACTGATTTTACCGGAGTTTAAAGTCGCCAAAGCGTGCTCAGTTATTTCCACAATGTTGCTGATCCCCCCTGTAATCTTTAACCGTAGATTTACGGATCTCTCGTCATCGCGTTACTGGGAAGCTTGCATCGTGGGTAAATAAACTCGGAAAGTAGCCCCAGCGCCCACATGACTCTCGACAGTAATTGAGCCCCCACAGTAGGTTAGGAGCTGTTGCACAATAGTTAACCCCAATCCGGCCCCTTCTACTTCTCCATCAGGAATCTGACGCCCTCGATAAAAGCAGTCAAAGATCCGGGGTAGGTCGGGGCCAGGTACGCCAATCCCAGTGTCTTGAAAAGCTAACTGCACCATATCTTCACCATGGGGTTGGGCAATCACCTGAACTTGACCAGCAGCTGGCGTGAACTTAAGGCTGTTGTCAATCAGATTCGTTACGATTTGCTTGATCCAAGATTCTGGACAGGCGATCGCTGGCAAATTTTCAGCAATGGTGTACTTGAGCGTGACCCCTTTTTCTTGGGCTAGGGGTTGATAGGTGCTGATAAATCCGGGTAAGTTGACGCTTAATAAAACGGGCTTGACAGGCAACTTCCCTAAATCACTTTCAAGTTGGAGCAAATTTAGGACGCCGTTGACAAGTACACTTTGGCGATCGCACTCGGTGCTAATCATGTCAAGGTAACGCTGCCGCTGTAACGCCTTCAAGCTAGAAGATGAAAGCAACGTCAGTGCTGTTTTGATATTTGTCAGTGGCTTGCGCAGTTCTTGCCCAACGGTGCTGAGGAAGTCGTCTCGCAGTCTCATCGTATTGATGAGTTCTTCATTTTGGGTCGATAAAATCGAGGCTTCTGACGCCTGGCGCTTCAAGCCTGACAAAGCTTGTCGCATATCTTCTTGTTGCTTAAATCGATTGGCCAGCAACAGGTCCAACAAGCCGAAATTCACCTTATCCGAGAGTTGTGTCTGGGAAGTCCAAGTTTCAAGCAGTGCTTTAGGTGCTGAGGCATCTGGATAGTTTGCGGCACTGACTTCCACCAACTCTTGGACTCCCTTAAGCAGATAACCCATGAGTTCCGGATTAACGGAAATCACGATTTTGAGATAATGCTTTTGATCTTGATTGAGTTCTTTGAGGCCGCCTAAATCAACCCCTGTCTCTTCACCATCGGCAGCAGCATCTATATCACTCGGGGAAGGGGCTAAGAAATCTTGTCCTGGCTTGACGCGAAAACGACGCACCACAATCGCGAGGGAAAACCCATCTGCGATCGCCAGCAAAAAATATTCCCCCCGCATTTTATAGTCTTCGGGGAGGGGAATTGTCTGGTAAGGGCTCAAGGGCTCAGCATGGGGATCATCCGCTTCAGCCTTAAACCAGTAAGTTGTCGTCGAGTCAGTAACCTGCTGTAAGTAATGATGAGCTTCAGATTGCCACGAACTCCCGGAGGGTAACTTTAGCCAACAGGTCACCCCCAGATTTTGATCAATCAAATAATTGAAGACAGACTGTAGAATGCCCTTAAAGCCCCTGGGCCAAACCCGAAACGCCATCGGAGGGTCAGGATAGGCACGAGCAAGCTGAAATAAAGAAACTGTAGGCGGGCTCGATGAAGGCATAGGGAAGGGACATTGGATGGGGGAACTAATGCTCAGGTTTATCTGAGGATAACAACAACCTATTTGCACTTGTTTGGGTCTACATTCATAGAAATGGTATATCCTGCACTACCGTTGCTGAACAAATAACTGTAAAAATTTAAGGGCGTTGGGCTGTCGAGACATAACGCTGGGTCAGGGCTATTCGGGCTTGTTCTCGATCATCAAAGTGGATTTTCTCAGTCCCTAAAATTTGATAATCTTCGTGTCCCTTACCGGCAATTAAAATGCCATCGCCAGATTGGGCATTTTCGATCGCTGCTGCAATGGCCGTTGCCCGATCGGCAACCACTGTCGGCACCTTGAAGCTGGCATCCATCCCCGCGACAATCTCTTGCAAAATGTCATCTGGATTTTCGGTGCGGGGGTTATCGGAGGTAACATAAACGACATCAGCCAACGCTTGGGCAATGTGGCCCATCTGAGGACGTTTGCTGCGATCGCGATCGCCACCACAGCCAAACACACAAATGAGCTGGCCTGATACAAAAGGACGCGTGGCTTTTAACGCATTATCTAAACTATCGGGTGTGTGAGCGTAGTCTACGATCACACTGATATCTTGGGTCTCGCTGACCTTAACTTGCTCCATGCGTCCTGGCACCCCGACAAACTGAGGTAGGGCAGATTGAATCGTGTTTAGGGAAATGCCTAAATGTAGCGCTGCCCCAACTGCCGCCATCATATTTTCCAAGTTAAATTGGCCCACCAAAGGAGAGGTAAACGGCACGACCCCAAAGGGGGTATACAGGATGCCGCTGACGCTGTTGGCCGTGTAGGTTAAATCAGCGGTGTAAAGATCAGCACTAGAACTGGTCAGGCTGTAAGTCCAAACGCGATCGCTAGGCAACCGTTCCATCAATTGCTGCCCATAGGGGTCTTGTTTATTAAGGATGGCCCGCCCTTTCAGATAATCATCGCTAAACAACAGGGCTTTCGCCTCAAAGTAGTCATCTAAGTCGGTGTGATAGTCGAGGTGATCTTGGCTCAGATTAGTAAATACCGCAACTTCAAAAGGGCAACGCCACACGCGCTTTTGCGCTAACGCATGGGAACTCACCTCCATCACGACCAGTTGGGTACCATCCTTGAAGGCGCTGGCTAACTCGGCTTGGAGTTCTATCGGAAAAGGTGTGGTGTGGGTTGCGATCCGTTGGTGTCCTGGCCAGCGACTATACAAGGTACCGAATAAGCCCGTGGGCACACCAGCCTGCTGGAGCAAATATTCAATCAGGTGGGTCGTGGTAGTTTTGCCGTTGGTACCCGTGACACCAATGAGTTTCAGAGCATTAGCAGGATAGTCATAGAAGGCTGCCGCCGCCTCTGCACAGGCCACGGCCATATCCATCAACGGAATGACGCATTCTTCAGCCGTAGGGGGGCGATTCTGAAAAGCCTGGGGTGACACAAAAGCTGCGATCGCCCCCGCCGCGATCGCACCTTGCCAAAAATCCCCCCCATCCACACGAGTACCCGGCATGCCGATAAACAAATCCCCCGGTTTACAGGCATGGGAATTAGTCGAAAGTCCCGTAATTTCAAGCTCCAGAGCGGCTTGATTGACAAGGGAAACCTCTGGAATCAAAAGGCTTTCAGGCAATTTTGCCAATAGTTCACGCAGCTTCATGTCAACACCCCCTCAAAGATGATCTAAACCCCATCCGATTCAAAAATTTGACTAAGGGCATAGGATTTGCCCCTCTACAGAGAAAATCATGGGATAGGGTCAGGTTTATTCTCCAACACTTTCTCCGATGTATTTCTGTAACAATCGCGCCACCTGTGCTGCCGAAGCACGAGGAGAAATACGCGGCAGTGCTTTTTCCGCAGGAGACACCCCCCCCTCTGAAACCCAGCAAAGTACTGGAATTTCATATTGATAGGCCTGAAACCAGTCCGGGCGCGATGTAATATCCCTAATCTCCAGTTCAAACTGCGGGTTTCTTACCTGAGCCAGCTTTTCCTGTAGCCCCTCACAAAGATGACACCCAGGTTTGCTGTAAAGAATCAGTTGCATGCCAGCCTCAAATCAAAGTGTTGTTCTCAAAGTTTAGGGGCAGAAACAGCCTTAAGAAGAGGCAATCAGCCCGCAGCCGAAAAAATCCATTGTTTTTCACTGGGCTTTTGTCTCGCAAGGGGTTAACTTTTATTAGGTTGCAACTGTCGCGGCTGAATTCGGAAACCCGAACTATTAAGTGGGATTTAATTCCACGTATCCCGACCGGATTATGTGTGATTATGGGGTAGTATTGGGTGTATAAAGAATCTGATACCGCTTTAACAGTCAACCAGCGGAAACTCACTATGGTTCAATGCATGGCATCTCCCGTAAGGGCAACCTCTCTCGATCCTGATCATCTAGCGTGGCTCAACCGTCGCTTTGAAAACGCTGACCCCCTAGATATCTTGGCTTGGTGCGTTGAGAATATTTCTGAAGGATTAGTTCAAACCACCGCCTTCAGCATTTTGTCTGTAACAGACATGCTCTATCGTGAGTTGAACGCATCCGTCCCCGTTATTTTTCTAGATACGCTGCACCATTTTCCCGAAACTCTAGAGACTGCGGAACGGGCAAAACAAGCCTATAATCTTGATTTGCGTGTGTACCGAGCCTATGGGGTTGATAGCCGAGAAGCTTTTGCCGCTCGTTACGGCGAAAGACTTTGGGAAACCGATGTAGACCGCTTTCACTATCTTACTAAGGTAGAACCGCTACAGCGAGCCCTGACTGAGATTGGGGTCACTGCCTGGGTGACGGGTCGCCGACGCGAACAGTCTGCAACTCGGCACAATATGCCGATCTTTGAAGCCGATAACCAAGGCCGAGTCAAAATCAATCCTCTAGCCAACTGGACGCGCAAGGAGTTGTGGAGTTACACCTACAATCACAACGTGATTTACAACCCCTTGCACGATAAAGGCTACACCAGCATTGGTGATGAACCCCTGACAACCCCCGTCAATCTTGGTGAAGATGAGCGGGCGGGTCGCTGGCGTGGTAGCGCTAAAACTGAGTGTGGTATCCACGTTGTTTAAGTTGTGTAATAGAACCGATAGCCCTTAGCCCTTGGAGATCTGCAATTATGGTTCGTCAATGGTTGATTGCCCTTGGTCTGGCAAGCAGCATGCTTGTCGGTTGCACGCCAACGACGACACCCAACGCAGTCGAAACGCCCCCTGACTCCAGCGCTGTTGCCGATGAAGCGGCTTCATCGGCGCAGACTGAGCCGAGCCCAACCCCTACCGCAGCAGTCGAGCCTACTGAGCCAGTCACCGCAGATCAGGCCCCCGACCGCAGTGGGACTTTTGTGAGTGCAGAGCATCCTACCCAAGGCACTGCACGTTTGGTATCGACCCCGAGTGGAACTGTCCTTGAGTTTGAGGAAGATTTTCAAACTGATAATGGGCCAGATCTGGTTGTTGTTCTACATACGGCAGTAGATGTAATCGGGTCAACAACCCCACCCGCGTATCCTTTGCAAGAAAGCGACTACATCACTATCGCGCCGCTACAAAGCGTCCAGGGTATGCAGCAATATGCTATTCCCGACACGATTGAGTTATCCGCCTATCAGTCTGTTGCAATTTGGTGTCAGCAGTTTAATGCCACGTTTGGAGCTGCCTCGTTGAATTAGGTGTCACTGGCTCATCAATCTAAGGCTTTCTGTCAAACCCTCCGTTTATGTGATCAAAGTTTTCTGAATTGCTGATGTGAGCTTTTTCAGTTGCCGTTACGCTACATACTTCAAGGATTATTACGGCAAGACGCCGTAATAATCCTTGAAGTGGGTTGGTTCCACGCCACTCAGATTGGACTATTCAGAAAAAAGCAACCTGATTTTTACAGGGTTACTTCATGTCAAAGCCTTCATTGATTCAGCGACTGGGTGACCAGATTCAGTCGTGGCTCGCCAAAGTGCCCATTCTCAAGTTGCGAGCATCCCTGCTTGAAGATTCGCAGCTTAACCTCAACTTTTTGGTGCTACTTACTGGCTCTTGTCTGATTGCCACATTTGGTTTGATTATCAATAGCGCTGCTGTAATCATCGGCGCGATGATTATTGCGCCGCTCATGCAGCCACTGCGGGGCTTCGCCTTTGCCGCCATTGAAGGCGATCGGGAGCTGCTGAGAATTAGTGCTGCATCTATTACCATGGGCACCCTTGCTGGCATTATTATGTCCTGTCTGGCAGGGGCACTAATGGGTATTCCTGAGTTTGGCAGCGAAGTGCTAGCACGTACCGAACCCACGCTCATTGATCTGATGATTGCCCTCGTGGCCGGAGCGATTAGCGGCTATGCCAAGATTCGCCCTGAGTTAGGAGATGCGCTGCCCGGAACTGCGATCGCAGTTGCCCTCATGCCGCCCCTCTGTGTTGTTGGGTTAACCCTGTCTCAAGGACAGTGGGTCTACAGTAGTGGAGCCTTTTTGCTTTATTTCACTAATCTATTGGGTATCAATCTCGCCTGTACCATCGTCTATGTTTTGGCTGGATATACCCGCCGCAATAACCAGTTCAGCCGCACCCTCAGCTGGAGTGTGAGTGCGGCGCTGATTTCAATACTGGTCATTCCTCTGGGGATCAGTTCCTTGCAGCTTATTCGTCAGAGCCGCCTGAACTATTCCATGCAGAGTATTTTGAATAATCATCCCTTGCTAGCTCGACAAGATGTTGAGCTACTGGAAACTCGCATTGTCTGGCAAACCTCGGAAATTGAGCTGGTGGTTCGGGCCTCTGAACCGATCACGCCAGCAGAGGTAGCGCTGGTAAAACAAACCGTTGTCAGCGAGTTTGGACAGCCTTTTGAGGTGTCTTTTAGCGTGACTCAGGCTACTAAAGTCAGTGATTCAACGGCACCCTGAATTCACAACGAAGATGTGCGATGCCGCACCTTTTGTGACAGGGGAATCTTGACTAAAAACTCGGTGCCCCGCCCCGGCGTCGAAAGGCACTGTAGTTCTCCACCATGGCGCTCTACCACCATCTGATAGCTAATCGACATGCCCAACCCCGTTCCCTTACCCACAGGTTTTGTGGTGAAAAACGGATCAAACATGCGTCGCTGCACTTCCTCAGGAATACCGCTGCCGTTATCCTTTAGCCGAATGCATACCGTATCTGCATCGATGAGTTCTGTACTTAGCGTTATTTGCGGCACCCATAAACTGCTGGGCTGATTCACAGCTTTTTCGTCGATGGCATCAATGGCGTTGACCAGCAAATTCATGAAGACCTGATTGAGCTGGCTGGCATAACAGTTGACTTTAGGTAGCAGCCCATAATTTTTGACCAATCGAATTTCCGAGCGCTGGGGGGCTTCCTTGGTGCGAATGGCCAAAATTGTCAGCGTACTGTCGATGCCGTTGTGAATATCCACGTTTTTCAGCTCAGCCCCACCCAACCGGGAGAAATCTCTCAAGGATTTGACAATATCCGTAATTCGTTCTGTACCTCCCCGCATGGATACCAAAAGCTTATGCAAATCTTCTTCCAGGTAGTCAAGATCGATCTCCTGGAGCAAACTTTCCATTTCACTGGAATGTTCTGGATACTCGGCCTGATAGGTTTCGATCACCCGCAGTAAATCTTGGACATACTGTTCGGCGTAGGTCAGATTGCCATGAATAAAATTAACTGGATTATTAATCTCATGGGCCACCCCAGCCACAAGCTGCCCCAAACTCGACATTTTTTCACTGTGCACCAGCTGAATTTGAGCCTGCTGGAGTTCCTTAAGGGCCTTTTCTAACTGGCGAGATTTGCGACCTTTTACCTCTGCCTCTAGCAAGGCAGCTTCAGCCTGTTTACGGAGCGTAATATCCCGCACGATCAGCGTGTAGAAATCTTCTTTAGGGGTTTGGGTGATTGTAACTGTCGCCTCAATGGGAAAAGTCCTGTTTCCGTGGCGGCAGCCGATCAGTTCATAGGGATTGCCATCCACACTGGCTCGGGTCAGTAGCTTAGCGATCGTTCCATTGTTAGGCCGACCTAACTGACTAGATTTGCTCATCATCAGCCGATGAATAGGTTGGCCACAGATGGCGGTTTCTGATACCCCAAACAGCTTACGCACGGATGGATTAGCTGTGCGAATCTTTAGGTCTTGTTGAGTGACTGTAATAATTGCTTCTGTGGCACTTTGCACAATCGCTTCGTTATGGACGGTGGCCTGCTCTAATGCATCGATCACCCGGTTGTAGCGACTGGCGATTTGGCCCACGGGTGTAAAGGATTCGGCAGGCACACGCAAGCTGAGATTGCCCGTACGCGCTTGGCGCTGCATTACATTGAATAAATCCACCAAATCACTGGAGGCCCCATGCTCTGAAATATTTAGGCCGATGTGCTCTTGTTTGCGGGTGACACGCATGGGCCAGATGCGATTGATCCCTGACAGGACAAGGTAGGTAACGCCAAAGGCCCAAGCGCCAGCGGCAAAGGTGCCTAATAGCTGCACCTGCATTTGTTCAGCCCGGTTTAAGCCAGTCCCAATCAGGTCTAGATTACCCATCAGGGCAACGGCGAGAGTGCCCCAAATGCCCGCCCCCAGGTGGACAGGAATAGCACCCACTACATCATCGATGTGACAGCGGATTAATATCCGTTCTGTTAGTAACATCACCAGGCTGCCCACAGCACCGATCATCACGGCTGAGGGCGCATTCACCACATGACAATTGGCAGTAATCGCCACCAGCCCAGCCAGGGAACCATTCATTACGGCTGAAACAGGGACTGGTTTGCCTTGCGGCATGTAGAGCACAATTGGCATCACCAACCCTGCCGCTCCAGCCAAGAGCGTGTTAGCAAGAATGCCAGGCACCTGATCGTTAAAGGCTAGAACACTGCCCCCGTTAAAGCCAAACCAACCCATCCACAGCAACAGCACGCCCAAAAGCGCTAGGGGCAGATCATAGCCAGTTAGCCGATTACTCCGGCGTTTGCGTGAAAATCGACCGATGCGAGGCCCGACAATCAATACTGTGGCCAAGGCAACCCAGCCACCAATGCTGTGTACTACCGTCGACCCAGCAAAATCTACAAACCCCATATGTCCCAGCCAGCCGAAGGCATCCCCACGATCCAAACCATTCCAGACCCAGTGTCCATAGACTGGATAAATCAGGCCAGAAACTAAAATCGACACCGTCACATAGCTGTTAAATCGCATGCGCTCTGCCACAGCCCCAGACACGATGGTGACAGCCGTGCTGCAAAACATGGCTTGAAATAAGAAGAAGACCACCCACCAAACCTCGCCCTGGCCAAACTCAGGCATGAACTCACTCAACCCCACCCACCCTGCTTGGGATGCCCCAAACATGATGGCAAACCCAAAGAGCCAAAAACAAAGTACTGAAACTCCCAAGTCAGCGATGTTTTTGACGACAACATTGATGTTATTTTTGCTGCGGGTAGATCCAGCCTCCAGACCTAAAAACCCTGCCTGCATTAAAAATACTAGGCTTGCGGAGAAGACGACCCAGAGGATGTCGATGAGTTGATGCGTCATGAATCAAGGAAATATCTTTACAAGGATTTCAACTATGCGGATACATAATCCGTAAGTTTCTCCTGCATTAGGATATTGACTTTGTTTACGTCTATTCCTTTCGTTTTTTCGATGAGAAGCATCACGGGCTGAAAACAGAAATCAAGTAAAACCACGGCTATGAAATCAAGGTCTAGAAGTCAAAGAATACTGACACGCACCCGAGCAGCTGTCAGGTCTGTTCTTACTAAACAGACCTGAAAAATAAGCCTCTTAGGTTGAGTGGATAGCTAAGTTTTTCCAAAGTCCGACTATCAACTCAAGGCGAGAGTCATTCCCCAATCAGAAGTGCTTCTCTAACGATTGCCTCAGGCTTCAATTTAGATACTCATTGATGTTTTATGCGATCGCGTCAAAGCCTAATTAAGCATTCAAGGCAATCATAATTTAGGTAAATGCACGGTCTAGCGTAAACCCGATCAGATATCCTACGCCAAACAGCGTATATTATTTGCATTGTACCTGATGTATCGTTCTTTACTTTAGTCGACCCTCTCTTTTTCTAGGTGATTGATTCCCAGGGTAAGGCAGCTCAGGGCACATGTTCACCGCAGAAAAGTTACACATGCCTGTATACGGTGTCAATGCATATGTCGTTTACACACCTCATGGACACCCCCGTTTTGAAAAGCCGTTACTGCACATCATCATGCCCTTTGAACGTTTAGGGCCATGGCAGTAGCATGCCATGGCCCTAAACGCTATTGTGTCTGAAGTGCAAAATCAACCTCAATTGAGCTGGAGGTTAACCTTAGACCTTTGCCATATCCTCAGTCTTCACTTGAGTCAACCGCTCATAGGTTGATCGCATTTTTAAGCCAACCAGTACCTGGAACAAGCCAGTGCCGTTGCTAGACCCGGGGTATTCCCGGTGTTTCAGCAGCAGTTCGGTCATCTCACCATAGTGCTTGGTAGAGGTGTTGCTCAGGTGGCTCTCGATGTAAATCATCTCTTCGAGACGATCAAACTGGCCATCAACTTCCAATACCGAAACCTCGTTACCAAAGTAGGCATCGGGGCCGTAGTGCATGCGAATACCCGGATAAGAACAGGTCAGCTTACGACCACAAGGAATCCAATCGATGGTGGAACCTTCATCAAACAGATAAACTGGCGTGAAGCCTTCAACCCCTTCTTTCTGAATCAGGCGAACCCGCAGTACCTTGCGTTCTTCATCATCAGGAATCAGCTTAGTGGGCAATACCTGAATCACTACGTCGGCATATTGCTTCTGGACATCGATGTAGGCTTCAAAGTCGGGCTTACGGGCGTTGATTGACGCTAAAACGTCTTCATAGCGGTGGCCCCGCTCAGCCATATCACGCTGAATCTTCCAGGTGATTTTGACTTCGTCGCTGATGTCTAGATAAACGCTGAAATCGAGCAGCTCACGAACACGCTCATCAAACAGCGGGTGGAGACCTTCAATCACCACAACATGATTGGGATCAATACGCTCAGGGGGGTCAAGCAGACCAGTTTCATGGTTGTAGATTGGCTTGTCGATTGACTTACCCTCTTTCAGCGATTTGATTTGTTCGTACATCAAATCAAAATTGTTGGCCTTAGGATTCAAGGCTGTCACCCCAACTTTCTTACGCTGATAACGGTCTAGGCTATGGTAATCATCCAAGCAAATCACCGTCATGAAGTCTTCGCCAAACAAATCGGCGAGGCGACGCAAAAAAGTAGATTTTCCACAACCGGAGTCTCCGGCGACGCCTATCAGAACCACTCGGTCTGGCTTACTGGTCATAACTTCCCTCTGAGATATAAACGAACACAACTAAAGCAATTAACTGAAACAACCCATCGGCCCTGGATAGCCGGAGCCCCCTGCCAAATGATTTGTCTGCCACCGAGCAAGATGACTGCCCAATTCCCCTACCACACTCAAGGTCAAGCCTGCATAGGTCATCGCCCATCAATAAAGCTTCAACCCAAAGCTATAAAACCTATCTATTAAGCCTAGATCTATATATGTCTAGATTTGTGTTTAAGTGCATAGATTAAATGAGTATTAATACCATGTACTTAATGTGAATCGTACCAGAACGCGATCGCACCTACAAGCGCAACTGCCAAGATTCCCAACAGTATTTTTCACTACAAAGCACTGATTACTGAATTGCCTTGCTTGGGCCGATCTAATCGAGGTTCTGAGGGCGGGTTGGGGTCGGCAAGAATTGCTTGAGAATCTCAGCAGGAGAGCGATCCCACTGATCTACATGCTGCCACACCAATCCAGTTTCGGTCAGACTATAGGTCGAGGTACCGTTGAAATAAAGCTGCGTGTGCCAAGGCAATCGCAACCGACCGCGTACCGTCCAAGTTGCGAGCACCGTTTCTGCGTCGGCTGGTTCGACCTGATGCAAATCAAAGTGTAGATCTGTAAAGAAAAGCTTGCCATGAAACCGCAGCGTCCAAAAAATAACGCGATAGCTGAACTTGCCGCGAAACCGATTCACCGGATCTTTGAACACAATATCGGGTGAATAGATATCGTATGAAATATCAGTTTCAAACAGCGTTGGCAACTCGGCATCAAGGGTCTCGATCACTCGCTTAACTTGTTCGTCCGAAAGGGATATCATCACAAACAACTCGCTAAACCCAACTAAACCCAGCGATAAAGAGAAAAGCTGCACCGAATACGGCTAAAATCAGCAGCACTTGTCCAGCATTCCAACTGCCTTTCCAGGAGTAGTTTTTATCGGCCATGGTGCTCTTCTTCGACAACGCAACATATCACTATGCTAACGAAGTCTTAACTAAGAAGGGGTCACCGCAGAGCTTTTAGGCTTGGCAAAGATCATCCGTCCTGCCGAAGTTTGCAACGCCCCGGTGACCACAACAGTCAATTCATCACCGATGAAGCCTTTGCCTTCTTCTACTACCACCATGGTGCCGTCGTTGAGGTAACCGACCCCTTGAGAGGCTTCTTTGCCTTGCTTGAGAATCTTCAGATCAATGTCATCACCGGGTAGGTAGGTGGGGCGGATAGCCTGGGCCAGATCGTTGATATTGAGTACGGTCACCTGTTGAACGCTGGCGACTTTATTCAAGTTGTAATCGTTGGTCAGTAGGGCCGCGTTGAGTTCCTGCGCCAGTTTGACTAACTTTGCATCTACCGTAGGAATATCGTCATAATCAGCTGGGTTAATTAGCAGCCGATCAGGATAGGCATCGCGCATGCTGTTTAGGATGTCTAGGCCCCGTCTGCCTCGGGTGCGCTTTTGGTCGTTGGAGGCATCGGCCACCTGTTGCAATTCTTCGAGGACAAACTTGGGAATCAGCAACTGCCCTTCCAAAAAATTAGCCTCCAGCAGGCCTTCAATGCGGCCATCAATAATACAGCTCGTGTCTAAGATCTTGGTAGCAGCGGGCTTCAGGGTGCCTTCGGCCAACAGCACTGACTCTAAACTATTGGGATTAATTAACCGCAGCAGCGATCGCCCGTTGGTATCCGCTAAATTCGTCCCGGAGACCGCAAATACAATGCTGCCCAACACTGCTGTTAGGGGTTTGATAAAGCCAAACGCGGGGGGAATCGGCAATAAAAACAGTGGGGCCAGCATCAAGTTAGCAATCAATAGGCCGACTACCAGACCAATGGCCCGGCTCAGCAACCGATCGGGTGGCATCTCTCGAATCTGCCGTTCAATTCGACGATAGCTGGTTTGAAACACCAGCCCTACGCTACCCCCGATCAGCGCTCCAAACCCAGCGGTTACGGAGCTCAATCCTTCTAAATTCGTGACTTGGGTTAAGGCCGATTCTGGCAACAGGTCGACACCATAGAAGCCAATGCCTGCCCCTGCCAGGATAAATGAAAAGACAATAATGGCATCAAGCATAGGGCTCAGCGTTAAAGGCTTAGGAACAGTCAAACTAAACAACAATAGAGGCACATAATACCTCACTCGACCCGTCTACCATCCTGGTCAGCGATACTAGGTGTGGCGCTGGTTCAACATGACTGGCAAGCCCAATTGAAAACACCGACTTAGTGAGCCGATTTGGCCTGCCAATTTGGTTAGCCTCATTATAATCGTACGCCTTGCATTCCCTTGGGTTAGCGCAGCAAAGATCAATATAACGATGTCTGTTTCAACCCCTACTCGGTCTGTCCCTCCTGAGCTCATGGCGCCCCCTCGGTCAGCCTATGTGCACATCCCGTTTTGTCGTCGGCGCTGTTATTACTGTGATTTCCCAATTTCTGTCGTCGGCGATCGCCGACGGGGTGAAACCTCAGGCACCATGGCCCAATATGTCGCCTACCTGTGTCAAGAGATTAAATCGACCCCAGCTTTGGGTGTCCCCCTTACGACAGTCTTTTTGGGCGGCGGTACCCCTTCTTTACTATCTGTTGCTCAATTAACGACTGTTTTAGAGGTGATTGACCAACAGTTTGGCATCGCCCGAGACGCCGAAATTTCCATGGAGATGGATCCTGGAACCTTTGATTTAAGCCACGTTCGGGGCTATCGCCAGGGGGGGATAAATCGAATCAGCTTAGGCGTGCAGGCTTTTCAATCCGAGCTACTGCAAGCCTGCGGTCGCACCCACAGTGTTGCAGATATTGACCTGGCCTTTGACTTGCTGCACCAGGCGGCAACTCCCAATATCAGCCTTGATCTGATTTCGGGATTACCCTATCAAACCCAGGAAATCTGGGCAGACTCCTTGGCACAGGCGATCGCGCTTAAACCCCACCACATTTCGGTATATGACCTCACCGTTGAACCCCAAACGGCTTTTGGCAAATGGTATCAAGCGGGGCAAACACCGCTGCCTGCCGACGAACTAACCGTGGACATGTACCGTTTGGCTCAAGACACCCTCACTGCTGCTGGCTATCACCACTACGAAATCTCCAACTATGCCCAACCCGGGCACCGATGCCGTCACAATCTAACGTATTGGAAAAATCAACCTTACTACGGCTTTGGCATGGGTGCCACCAGCTATGTGCACAACCAGCGCTTTAGCCGACCGCGCACGATCCGGGCCTACAGGGAGTGGGTTGAGCAATATAAAATGCACTGGGGGGCGATCGCCTGTGAAACGACCCCAATCGTTGAAACGTTATTGGATCAGGTGATGGTTGGCTTGCGCCTGGCCGACGGCATTTCCCTTAAACAGATCGGGGAACGCTATGGCGAAACTGGGCGCGATCGCCTCTTAAAAAGCCTGTATGCCTTTAAGAACAAGGGTTGGATCATCTTTGACTCAGACACTATTCGACTTAGCGATCCCGAAGGTTTTCTATTCTCCAATGTTGTCCTGACAGCTGTATTTGAGCAGCTCTCTGAAGTCAATATTGAACACTTTTAGCACAGCCAATGGATCTGATCTGTTAGAGAGCCAATCGGTATCGGTGTCCTCAAGCCAATATTTTTAGGGTGATACCAGGATTTTTGCGAATCACTCGCCTACACCAGCAGTCTTGTCGGCACCGCATTGTTTTGCAACATTTATTACAAAATCTCTCAGGGTTTGAGCTTAAGGAGGGCCTACCTCTACAGTAAAATGTCTCCTTGTGACAACCCGTAATTGAACCATGCCCAAGGTCCTTGTTTCCGACCCGATTGATCAAGCTGGGATCGACATCCTCTCCCAGGTTGCACAAGTTGATATTAAAACCAAGCTTCCCCCAGAAGAGTTAGTCAAACTCATTCCTGACTACGATGCATTGATGATTCGTTCTGGTACCCGCGTTACCCAAGCGGTGATTGATGCTAGCACTAAGCTCAAAATTATTGGCCGAGCTGGCGTCGGGGTCGATAACGTGGATGTGGCCGCAGCGACCCGTCGCGGCATTGTGGTGGTCAATTCCCCAGAAGGAAACACCATTGCTGCTGCTGAACATGCGCTGGCCATGATGCTCTCCCTCTCGCGCCATATCCCCACTGCCGATCAATCAGTCAAGGCAAACCAGTGGGATCGCAAACGCTTTACCGGCGTTGAAGTTTATAAAAAGACCCTAGGGGTTGTAGGGCTGGGCAAAATTGGCTCCCATGTGGCAACGGTTGCCCGGTCTATGGGCATGAATTTGTTGGCTTATGACCCCTTTATTTCTACTGAGCGCGCCGAAGAATTGGGGTGTCGCCTAGTAGAGATTAACCTGCTGCTGCGGGAATCGGACTATGTGACGCTGCACCTCCCCAAAACTGCTGAAACGACTCATTTAATCAACGCAGAAACCCTAGCGCAGATGAAACCCACGGCACGCATCATCAACTGTGCTCGGGGGGGCATCATTGATGAGGCAGCCCTCGCGATCGCCCTTAAAGAAGGCCAAATTGCAGGTGCAGCTCTAGATGTCTATGAAACAGAGCCCCTGGGTGAATCACCCCTGCGGGAACTAGGCCGTTCGGTCATTTTGACGCCCCACTTGGGGGCCTCTACCGAGGAAGCCCAAGTCAACGTTGCCATTGATGTGGCAGAACAAATTCGAGACGTGCTGCTAGGGCTGCCTGCCCGCTCAGCCGTTAATATTCCTGGGTTGCGCCCCGATGTCTTAGAAAAGCTAGGCCCCTATCTGCAACTGGCTGAAACCCTAGGCAACTTAGTCGGGCAGTTGGCAGGCGGTCGAGTTGAATCCTTAGAGGTGAAATTTCAGGGAGAACTGGCCACCTTTGACAGCAAACCAATCATGGTTGCCGCGCTCAAGGGAATGCTTTCCCATGCTTTGCAAGAGCGAGTGAACTACGTCAATGCCAACATTGAGGCTAAAGAACGGGGCATCCACGTCATTGAAACCAAAGACGACGCCATCAAAGACTATACGGGCTCGTTGAGATTGACGGCGAGGGGGTCTCTGGGGCAACATGCCGTGACTGGGGTGCTGTTGGGCGGCACTGAAATTCGGGTTACCGATATTGATGAGTTCCCCATTAACGTACCCCCTACCCCCTACATGCTGTTTACGCTACACCGAGATATGCCCGGTATCATCGGGCTAATTGGTTCTCTGCTGGGCAGCCACAACGTCAATATTGCCAGCATGCAAGTGGGTCGCAAAATTGTGCGGGGAGATGCTGTGATGGTGTTGAGTATCGATGATCCCCTACCAGAAGGTATCCTAGCAGAGATAACAAAAGTAGCCGGGGTTCGCGATGCGTACACCGTAACGCTATCGATGTAACCTTGGCCACAGCCAGATGACAGCTCTCCTGAGCTAAAAACTCAAGGGTTTTACCGGTAAGGACGCACGGGATCTTGCGTCCTCTATCAAGGTTTCAATCTGATGTGGCTTGGCATGCTCTCGATATCAGGCAGACCCTTTACCCTTACAGCGAGGCAACGTTAACCTTGGTCAACAGCTGGTGGGAAATCAAAGTCCTATGTGCCCCGGCCCTAGAAGATCTCGTCTTTTGGCGATTTGAAACCTATAGCGGCCGGGGAACTTCCAGCCAAAAAAGGGGGGTGAAGCATTGGGTGAAGGCTTATTTCCCCCAAGAACAATTTCAAATGCTCGATCTAGCCGCGATCGCGTTGCTACTGAGACAAGATGCCCTCTGTGCCGAACTGCCCATACCCCTGGTGGAATGGCAACTGATCGATGAAGAAGACTGGGCCAAAAGTTGGAAGCAGCACTGGCAGCCCCAGGAAATTGGCGATCGCTTTCTTATTAACCCTGCGTGGTTAGAAGCACCTAAAAACAGCGATCGCTTGATACTGAGTATGGATCCAGGGACAGCCTTTGGCACTGGTGCCCATGCCACCACGCAGCTCTGTTTAGAGTCTTTAGAAATGCGCCTGGGTGACGGCGCTGAAAGTTCCGTATTAGCTGATATTGGCTGCGGTTCTGGCGTGCTTTCCATTGGTGCGCTGCTGCTTGGTGCCCAAAAGGCCTATGCCGTAGATGTTGACCCCCTGGCAGTCCGATCTACCCAGGAAAATCGGGAGCTTAACCATATCAACCCAGAACACCTCTGGATCCAGCAGGGCAGTCTAGATACGCTCATCAAACACTTACCCGCCCCGGTGGATGGAATCCTTTGCAATATTTTGGCCGAGGTGATTCTTGATTTGATTCCAAGTATGGCGGAGATCGCAAAGCCTACTGCCTGGGGCATCTTGAGCGGTATTTTGCTGGATCAATCCAAAATCGTCGCCGATACCCTCGAAGATAATGGCTGGATCGTCGCGACCCTCTGGCGACGCAAAGAGTGGTGCTGTCTTAACATTCGGCGGTCTTAGCGCGTCGGTGATGTCGAGGGAGGGGGGAATTTTCGTAAGGGCCAAGGGGTCAGGGATTGGTTCTGCCCTTGCTGTTCTTGCCATCAGATTGATGAATTACTGGCGGCCATCAAGTTATGGATACTGTATTTTTCCTAGCGAAGCTCCTGATTTTATCAGCTGTGATTTCAGGATTAATTAAATGGAGCGGCCCCCTATTGCCGATTTTACCTACCCCGTTAACTAGCGTAGTGATGGTATTGACGCCAACGGTGGTAATGGGGCTTTGGCTGGGATGGCAATGGCAGCAGAGACGCGATTAATCGCGTCTCTGCCTCACCTTTTACACGGCTCATTATGATTAGATCTTGCCATGCGCACCCTGCTTGAAATTAACGACAAGATTCAACGACAGCAGGCAGTGGTCTGGACGATCGAAGAGTTTAAGCAACGGGCGGCGGATGTGGGCGTGGCTAAGGCGGCTCAGCAGGTGGACGTGGTGACAACCGGCACCTTTGAACCGATGGAGTCTTCCGGGGCGATTTTGAATTTGGGCCACACCGACCCACCGATTAAAATTCGCCAGTGCCAAATTGATGGAGTGTCTGCCTATGCTGGGTTTGGGGCGGTGGATTTGTACCTGGGCGCGTCTCAAATGGCGGATGTCAGTTGGTTTGGAGACGCCAGTGTCGATCCCCAAGAAACTCGCGAACGGGGTGGGGGGCATGTGATTGCCGATTTAATTGCCGATCAGCCTGTGCAGCTCCGGGCCTTAGGGCATGTGACCGACTGTTACCCCCGCGCTAGCTTTGAAACCACGATTACCCGCAACACAATTAACCAGTTTTATCTGTTTAATCCGCGAAACCTCTATCAGAACTTTATTGTCGGGGTCAACGGTGGCGATCGCCCCCTCGCGACCTATCTTGGCCCCCTGCAACCGCGCTTGGGGAATGCCATCTATGCCAATCCCGGTGCTGTCTCCCCCCTGATCAACGATCCTGATTTGCAGGTAATTGGCATCGGCACCCGGATTTTCTTTGGGGGCGGCATCGGCTATATCGCCTGGGAGGGCACCCAACACTTTCCGTTGCAAAAACGTCTGCCTAATCGTACTCCCATCGGCCCCGCCGCAACCGCTGCCTTGATTGGTAATGCCAAGCAAATGACGGCTCGCTGGGTGCGGGGCTGCTATTTCAAAGGCTATGGCCCTTCGATTATGTTGGGGGTAGGGGTGCCGATTCCGATGTTGAACGAACAGGTCGCTCAGCACTGTGCCGTTAAGGATAATGAGATTGTCGCCCCAGTGGTGGACTTTTCGATTCCCCGCCGAGTACGACCCACCTTTGGTCTGGTGAGCTACGCTCAACTTAAAAGCGGGCGGATCAAAGTTGATGGTCAGCCGGTACGTACAGCACCCCTAGCCAGTCTCTATCTGTCTCGCCAAGTTGCCCTGGAATTGAAACAGTGGATTGCAGACGGTCGCTTTGAACTGACGGAATCAGTCGCGCCTTTACCCAGCGATCGCCGCTTTATGCCTCAGGATGTCTGGGGAGCACAGATGAACTTGGATACTTAAGTTTCCAAAACAACCGATGCCGCTTGTTCTCCGGTTTCAACAGCGCCTTCCATAAAGCCTTGCCAATCTCCCAGATGTTCACCGGCAAAATAAACCTGTCCTAACGGCCTTTGCAAAATAGGCCGCAGCTTAAACCACTGATCTTTGCCGTAAAGGGCATAGGCCCCTTGGGTGTAAGGATCATCCCCCCAATAGCAGTTAACCTGTTTAAGCAGATACTGTCGGGTCGTCCCAAAGGCTGGTTTGAGGGTAGTGTCGATTAAAGTACTCCGCCATTCATCCGACTGTTTTGACAACACATCTGCTTTGTCACCCACAGAATAGGATGTCAACGCGCCTGCTTGAGCCTGTTGGTGTTTAGTCGCGTGGTAGAGGTAGTGAATCGGCCCATCTGTGATCAATTCAAAACTTTCGTCCCGCCAAAATCGACGTTTATACAAAAAGACATTCTTGTCGATGCGACTGTATTGCAGGGCATTGATTGCCGCTATTTTGTCTTGAGGCAACGCGGGCTGCCAGTTAATTTGACCAATAGCAAAGGTCGGCAGCGTACAAATCACGCGGTCAGCCCTAACGCGATTGCCGTTTGCACAAACAACCTCAATCTTGCCGGCCTGCTGGTGCACCGAAACAACCGCATGGTTCAACAAAATTTGACTCACACCAATTTTGGCCGCGAGTGCTTGGGCTAACTCACCATTGCCCCCCCGAATTTTGAAATCCATCTCATTCGCAGGACTCGACGCAGCATATTCATCTAAGGCATTAAAGCTAGAAACAAACCGAATACTCTCACCAAAATCTGTGCTGTCTAATAACTCTCGGATATCTAAATCACGACCCTGAATCCCATTGTTGACCAGGTATCGCCACCAATCAATCTGATCGAGTTTGACTTTCTCTGGCTCAGATAGTTGGGAGTAGCGGTTCAACAGTCGTTGAAACGTTTCTTTGTATTGGTTGGAAAAATCCCATTCGCCTTGCTTAAAGTATTGCCCTTGATACATTAAGCGGGGTTTGAATTGGTTATCTCGCAACGTTAGTCCCAGTTCTTCGCATAGCCTTAAAACCCGTTCATGGGATGCGCCAATCCACTCAGCCCCCAACTCAACGGTCAAATCATTATCTGCATCAATTCGATGGGAAAAGACGCGCCCACCCAAGCGAAATCGAGCCTCTAGAATCGTTGGGTGGATACCTTGTTGAGTCAGGCAATAACCCGCTGCAAGCCCCGCTAGACCCGCTCCTAAAATCACCACTTTGGGGTTTGCGCCCCGCGATGGCATCTGAGAGACGTTCGGCGTAATAGAGAATAGAGCGGCTCCAGCTGATTGGATGAAATCTCTGCGCGTCAGCATAAAAATATTTTTTGGTAGGAAATTCTTGAGGTTTCTTGTTCAAGACATCCCGGCAGTTTGAACCCAATATATAGCGCTGGCCAGATTGCTTAATGCACCGAGTATCGCTGGGATGCTCAGCACACAAGCAATCTGGCTCGCCGTAGCGCACAAAGCTTTGTGGCTACGGCTATAGCAAGCGTCCTAACCCCATAACAGGTTAGGACGCTTGCTATATCAATAGATTTCTGACAGCGATTTAACGGCGCGAAGACATTAGGATTCGCAACACATACCAGAACAGCAGCATCACAGAAGCAAATAGCTCTAAAGATGCAGCCACATGCTGTGTGGTGGAATAATGGTGCAAAATCCGAGAAGTCTTGTATAGGATTGCTGTTGAGGCAAAAGCCACCATCAAAAAGGCAAAGAAAACGCCTAAACTAAACCCAAAAATTAGGCTAGCTACAATTAGCCCAATCGCAACCATCCCGCCAATCTTTAAGATGCCACCCAAAAAGCTAAAGTCTTTGCCTGTGGTAAAGACGATGGCTGTGAGCCCGGCAAACATGAATAGGGTAATAATTGCCGCAGTGGGGATGACAGTAGCGTCTGAAAAAGCGGCTGCCATGTACAAAAGTGGCGCAAAAATTAGCGCTTCGCCAACGACGTAGATGCCTAAGCCCGTGTACTGAGTACCCACATCGTCAGCTTTAGCTGCCATACCGCTAGATAAATACCCCAGCAGTGCAAAGCCACCCAAGATAGCCAGCCAGCCCAGCCGACTACCCGCCACAAAGTTAAACAGCAGGGCAGCAATACCGAGCTGGAACAGTAAAAACTCAACGACGATAAAAGCCCCTACTGCACCGGCTAGATGCAGATAAGTGCGTTTAATAAATTCTGCTCGCTCGCTAGGGCGCGCCTTAGCCGCAGTAATCATGGAAATTCTCCTGAAATGAGGTGGTTTGAGCAACAAGCTGTCTAGACTTTGTCCGCATCGAGATTTCTAACTTACTCCTAAGCTAAAAATTTCTCCTTCGGAGACGCTGCGCGAACAAGTTTGCCAATCGGATAGGGTTCATTTTGCGAAGGTAGCACATCCGGTCAGTGAATGGCCTGGGCAGATGTTTCATATTGCTTTGCTTGTAGCATTCCTCATTGGGAAGTTGCCACTTTCCAGAGAAAATTTGAGAATTAACGATGGCTATGCTTTTTCAATATCCCTGCCCCCAACGCACCCATGCCTAACAGGGCAGCAACAGATATCGGTTCTGGCACACTAGCCGGTGGCCCATTGTCATTGAGGGCAGTTAGGGCAAAGTCACTCACAAGCCTGTATGCGGCCTCAGTTGGATGGACGTCATCCCAAAATAAAAACTCGTCTGGGTTGTCACAAACTCCCTCAAACTGAACCCCAGGTTGGAAGTTGATCAAACACGAGTCTGTCACATTTGTGAGGCCAAAGGCTGCTGGATCCGCCAGTATGTCTAAAAACAAAGCATTGACGTCGAGGGGAATGATATTTGCATCGGGTTGACCTTGGCTAAAGGCACTCAGTTTTGCTGACAGCAGTTCATTATGAGCAGTTGACAGCTGATTGAGGACAGAAGAGATATCTTGCTGGGTTTGGTTATCTAAGAAATCAGCAACGGGAGCTTCTCCAAGGGGGGGTAAATTGACAACGAGCAAGTTTTTTGCGCCTAAGCTGTTAATCTGCTGGAGCCCATCAATAATATTGTCAGTCACCGCATTGGGGAGTTCGTTTAAAGACAGCCCCCCGAGAGAAGCTGGATTAAAAAAGGCTTCATTGTAGTCATTAGCGCCTACCCAAATCACGTAAAGGGCGTTGGGGTCAGGTGGGATAGCTGCCGAGAGAGTCGTAAACGTGGCAACTTGTTCTTGAAACCCTGGCAGTAAGGCGGCTAAAGGCGGAATATCATCGTCTAAGATATGGACATCTGAAGACAAAGACCCAGAAAAGGCAAAGTTAATGCCCTCAGTGGGCGGCGGTATTGTGGGATCGAGCAAAAGGTCAGTAATCAGCGTCGGCGATAGCCCTAAGGCTTGCCCCACATTATCAATCCAGATCGGCCCGTTGGAATTGTTCTGCGCATAGGGGGGGCTAGGCGGTAAGGCCGGTACTCCCTGAGCTGAAAAGGCGCTGGTTAGGTTAAATAAATTGCCCGAGTCGACCAGACTATCACCTAAGACGGTCAATCCTGTAAATGAAGCTGCGATCGCATTCAATGGAATCAAGCTGGATGAAATCGCAATACTTACTGCCAAAAGTTTCTGATTCATGCTCATTCACTGTGCTCAACACAGCCTTAAACCACAGTCTAAATTTCGAGAGCAAATCGTAACTGGCTAACCTTTTTGAAGGCGTAATCTTCTTATAGGGGTTTAAGGGGTCGCCCTCAAGACAATATGAGGGATTCTTCATGAAGGCAATGTGAATCTTAGGCCAGGTTCTATGAAGTGTGCTTGGGCGATGAGAGGCATGAACCATTGAACCCCCTTCTCCTCGGGGAGAAAGGGGAATAGGGAGGCTGTCAAGCAGCATTTTCCTAGCTTTGAGAAAATTCCCCAAAGGCTAGGCAGTTAGTGATTAGGGATCAACTGCCCTAACCTTCAGCTGGTTTAAATTGCCGCTTAGCCAATAGCACGCCACCCAGTGCCATCAACCCCATCACCATTCCAGGTTCGGGGACCGATGCCTCATCTTCAACGAGTTCTACGCGAAAGCGAGCAACCTCGAATCCA
>JBCBZT010000034.1:0-89862 GCA_039815185.1 Cyanobacteria bacterium P01_A01_bin.123
CCCCCCACCGCTTATAGTTGTAGAGAAACTAGCGGTTTAACACTGTGAAAGCAATCACTCTGCTCGGTTCTACGGGCTCTATTGGTACCCAAACCCTAGACATTGTTGAGCACCATCCCGAGCAGTTTCGGCTTGTGGGGATCGCAACCCGCCGCAATGTCGCCTTGTTAGCTGAGCAGGTTAGACAGTTTAAGCCCGAGATTGTGGCGATCGCCGATGAGAGTAAGTTAGACGACTTAAAGGCGGCGATCGCAGACCTTGATCCCCAACCTCAAGTTTTGGCAGGCGATCAGGGTGTGGTCGAAGTTGCCCGCTATGGCGATGCCGAAGCTGTGGTCACAGGCATTGTCGGCTGTGCTGGGTTGCTACCGACCCTGGCGGCAATCGAAGCCGGAAAAGATATTGCCCTAGCCAACAAAGAAACCCTAATTGCAGGGGGGCCGGTCGTGTTGCCCTTGGTCGAAAAACACAGGGTGAAATTATTGCCTGCCGATTCTGAGCATTCGGCAATTTTCCAATGTTTGCAAGGGGTGCCTGCAGGTGGCCTACGGCGAATTATTTTGACGGCCTCCGGCGGTGCATTCCGAGATTGGCCTGTAGAAAGGTTGTCTGAAGTCACGGTCGCTGACGCCACTACCCACCCCAACTGGTCAATGGGACGCAAGATTACGGTGGATTCTGCCACGCTAATGAACAAGGGATTAGAGGTGATCGAAGCCCACTACCTGTTTGGCATGGACTATGACCACATTGATATCGTCATCCATCCCCAAAGCATTATTCATTCCTTGATTGAGGTGCAAGATACGTCGGTATTGGCCCAGCTCGGCTGGCCTGATATGCGCTTGCCGCTGCTGTATGCGCTCTCTTGGCCCGAACGCATTTATACCGATTGGGAACCGCTAGATTTAGTCAAATCAGGGGACTTAACCTTCCGGGAACCCGATCATGATAAGTATCCTTGTATGGAACTCGCCTACGCTGCCGGACGGACTGGGGGGACGATGACGGCGGTGCTGAATGCGGCCAATGAAAAAGCTGTGGAACTTTTCTTAGATGAAAAGATTCGATTTCTAGAGATTCCCAAGGTGATTGAGCAAGTCTGCGATCGCCACCGCAACGATATCACCGCAGCACCCACCCTAGAAGACATTTTGACGGTGGATCGGTGGGCTAGAAACGCTGTGGTTGACTGTAGCCAATCGCTGAAGCAAGCTACTGTAGTAGCTGTTCGTTAATTGCCGTTCCCCTCATTTTTGTCCTAGCCTGTGGAAATTGTCGTTGTCATTGGTGCCATAGCAGTTTCGGTGTTAGTGTTCACCTTGATGCTCAAGGTGGTGAAAGCCACGCTGCAAACGGCATTGGTTGTCGCTGTGGTTTTGCTGGTGTTGCAGTTGGCTTTTGGCATTGGCCCTGGCACCATCGTGGAGCAAATCCAACAGTGGATTCCTGGGCAGGGAACGCCGAATTCATAGCGTTTCTCTTCTGGCACACAACGCTGAAAATGGTCGACCAAGCTCAGCTGACGGCCAACCCGCGTACGGATTGGCCGTCAGCTGTAACACCTCTATGAAGGGACGAGTTCAAGAGTTAGAAGTTACGGCCACCGTGACTGCAAAGCACAGCTTTAGCTGCGAATGAAGTCCAATACGTCAGCGTTGAATCGCTCGGCTTGCAGCTGAGCAAGGCCATGTCCGCTACCTTGATAGACCTTGAGCGTTGCGTCTTGGACGATTTCAGCGGTGCGATTTGCAGACGCTTCGATGGGCACAATCTGATCATCATCACCATGAATGATCAGCGTTGGGCAGGTGATCGCCTTAAGATCTGCAGTGTAGTCAACTTCCGAAAATTCACGGATACAGTCATAAAGGCCTTTGATGCCGCCAGACATACCCTGAAGCCAGAAGCTTTCGCGGAACCCTTCATTGTCGTCAACGCCCTCACGATTGAAGCCATAGAAAGGCGTGGTGAGATCTCGGAAAAACTGTGAACGGTTCAGCGCGGTACCGTTTCGGATACTGTCAAAGGCCTCCAATGGGGTTCCATTGGGATTCGCATCGGTCTTGAGCATCAGCGGCGGAACCGCGCCAACCAGCACAACCTTGGCTACACGATCATTGCCGTGGCGCCCGATGTAGTGGGACACTTCGCCGCCGCCGGTCGAGTGGCCAATCAGAATCGCATCGCGCAGATCGAGATGTTCGATGAGCTTAGCAAGATCATCGGCATAGCGGTCCATGTTATTGCCGTCCCAAGGTTGCGCCGAACGCCCGTGCCCCCGTCGATCATGGGCAATCACTCGATAACCCTGCTGGCCAAAAAACAGCATCTGGGCGTCCCAGGCATCAGCGCTCAGCGGCCAGCCATGCGAGAACACAATCGGCTGTCCGCTACCCCAGTCCTTATAAAAAATCGTAGTCCCATCAGTAGTGGTAAAGGTTGTCATGAGTTGCCTCCGTAAGGTCTTGTGGTGTTGATTTTGCTGGACGACTGCACAGTGAGCCGAAAAAAGCGGTTCGATATAGGTACCTTCGACACGCTTTTTTGGCGCCGAAGCGATGACGCACACGATTGAATCGTGTACGATTTATAGTGTAGGGATTGCAAATGGCTATGTCAAGTGCTTGCGATTGAATCGTGTACGATTAATAATTAGTTAAAGACGTTAAGAGTGCTGATATGCCTGGTGAAACAAGCCTTTCTGGAAACGTGTTAGGAGATTTTCTATGCTTCTCTATTTACTCTGCGGGTCATGCCTTTAATCAGCTCTATCGGACGCTGCTTGATGACTTGGGTCTGACCTACCCTCAGTACCTTGTGATGAGCTACTTGTGGGATGCAGATAACAAGAGCTTGAAAGAAATTGGAGCGGCTTTGGAACTGGAGTCTAATACGCTAACGCCGATGCTGAAACGGCTGGAAGGCATGAATTTGCTTGTTCGGTGTCGGGATAAGCAGGACGAGCGCTTGGTGAGAATTCAGCTAACGAAGGCCGGAAGAGACCTAAAATCGAGGGCCGACCAGATTCCCCCCTGTGTGTTGGAGGCCACTGGGCTCACAGCGGATGAGTTGACCGATCTCATTCAGAAGATCAATACGGTGAAAACACACGTCAAGGCGTTTAGCAATTCTCATACCAATTGAGTTTTTGGATGTCCCGCATCAGAGTTGATGGCCTTCGCAGTTTTCTTGGCACGTCACTAGTCAGATGTGCATCTGGGACATTTCAAAACTCAAACTGTATAAGAGCTCCCAATCAGAGCCATCACCTGTGTGGAGAAAAGACACGTCACTAATTAGCTGGCCTTATGCCGCAAAATTTGCCTGGCAACGGCTATCGTAATTTGGCAGTGCAATAGGTAGTTCTGCAGGGATGCCAAGCGTTGCTTGGCATCCCTTGGATATTGGTCAGGTTTCTGATTGCTCTGACAACGGCCAGCTTGCTTAATGCACCAGTATCATCGCTAAAGCGCTTAATCTATCAAGTAATCAGCTTGTAGTGTTGTTCTAATCGGACTCGTAACTGCTACTGCTGGGGCTTTTACGATATCGACTGGGGGTGACACCCGTTAACTCACGAAAAGACTTGCCCAGATGACTTTGGCTGTTAAAGCCACACTGGAGGGCAATTTCTGCGATCGCCAGCTTGGAATTTTTCAAAAGCTGCTTTGCACGCTCTACCCGCTCCTGAAGCAAATATTGATGGGGTGAAATGCCCATCGATTGCTTGAATAGGCGACTGAAGTGAAACTGGCTGACGCCTGCCAAGTCTGCTAAATCCGCTAGCTTCACAGTTTGGTCTAGGTGAGCATTAACGTACTCGACGACTTGCAACAGTCTGCGATCGCCCAAGCCCCCCTCATAAACGGCTATTGGGGATTGCCGGATAGAGTAGTTGCGCAGTAAGTGCACGGCAATCACGTTAGCTAGCGACTCAATATACAACGGCCCCATCCAACCGCCACCTTTATGCAGTTCTGCCCGCAGGAGCAGCAGCATTTGCTCTAGCTGAGGATCGCGGACACGAAATTCAGTGGTCAATTCTAATTGTGCAGGATCAAGCTCTGTAGCTTGCTCAGCGACAGACTTTAAAAACTGATCCGGCATTTGGATATGGAGATAGTGATCATCTCCTTCTGCCTGGTATGAAGCCGGAATATCAGCCGGAGTAATTGAAATGTCGCCTTTGGTGTAGAGACCTGTATAGCTGCGATCGCCCACAATCTGGTGAATCCGATGGGGACGGGGGGCGAGGCACAAAGCAATGGAGTAATCTGGCCAAGCGGCTGGAATCTCGATGCCACCTGGAGGCTGCTGAAACTCTTCAACCAGTATTGGTTGCCAGCCCAGTGCCTGACTAGAGACAACTGGGACAGGGGATGCTTCAGTGGACAGATTGGCACTGCCTGATTGGTGCGGGCTCATCTGAGTCGCCTTCTTCATTGATGCCCTCGCTGGGTTCAAGCCTAACTCGGCAAAACTTGCAGCAAGATTTTGACAAACAAGCAAAAGATAAGTATTCAGAAGCGTTTGACGCCTCTACCTTTAGCTATTGTAGCCGATTATTTTACGAAGCTTAATAAAAGTAAAAGCTTTGGAACATCGCCAAATGAGTCTATCCAGATACCAATTTATGCGGGGCATAACCACACTCACACCCATACCTCATTAAGGTTATCTGTTACTGCCTTTACTTCCCGCTCAAGCAATCTAGAAGCTATCAATACATAAGCAGCAGATGAAACAGAACAAAATCAGTAGGCGAGCATTTTTGGGAGAAGCAAAAGCACTAGGAACGCTGAGTTTAATTAAATCATTAGAAGATCCGATTCGTCATAAATCAGCAGTAGAGAATCTGCCTAAACGGCATGAATTCGTATTGAGGGATGCCTATGTCATCACGATGGATCCAGAACTGGGGGACATTCCCCACGGAGATATACATGTTCGCGATGGTGAAATCATTGCCATAGGCAAGGGTTTAAGTGCTCCCAAAGCAGAAACAATTGATAGACGTAATCACATTGTTTTACCAGGCCTAATTGACACACATTGGCACCTCTGGACTGCTTTATTCCGGAGTTTATCGGGTGATACTGCAGATCAAGGTTACTTCTCAATCACTAAAAAGTTAGGGAAAGTCTACAGACCAGAAGATATGTATCGAGCTACACGACTCGCGATCGCAGAAGCGCTATTTTCTGGGATCACTACTGTGCATGACTTCAACCACAATATTCGCAACCCCAACTATGCAAAAGCCGCATTGAGCGCGTTAAGTGAGACGGGTATTCGTGCCCGATTCTCCTACGGTTACTATCAGGGTCAGCTGCGAGAATCGCCTACTCCATTTGACGAAATTTCCAGTCTAAAACAGGCACTGTCCAACGACACAGACGACAATTTATTAACGCTAGGCATTGCTCCCCGTGAAGTACTGATTTATCCCAAATACGATTATGACTGGGAAAAAGCGCGAGAACTAGAGCTACCCATCACTGTTCACGCTAATTCTTCTCCTCGTGAAACTGGAGAAATACAACGCTTATCTAGGAAAGGATTACTTGGAAAAGATGTCCTGATTGTTCATGCAACTGTAGCAACTCGTTCAGAATTTGAGCAGTTAGCCAGCAATCACACAGCAGTTAGCATCACTCCCCTAACCGAAATGCGAGGTGGTTTTGGAATTCCACCTATTAGAGATCTGCTTACAGCTGGCATATTGGTCAGTCTTGGGATTGATACTACAGCGTTGGCGGGGAGTGCAGATATGTTCAGTGTTATGAAAGTACTTCAGAGCATCGGCAATGCCTGTGCTGAAAGCGAATTTGCATTGTCACCCCGACGTATTTTAGAACTTGCCACGATTAATGGTGCTCACGCCATGAATATTGCGGATCAAGTTGGTTCTCTAAAGCCTGGGAAACGTGCTGATCTAATCTCAATATCTACAGCAAACTTAAATCTAGGCGTTTTTACAAATCCAGCACATTTACTTGTGGAAGCTACACAGCCATCAAATGTAGACATGGTTGTTGTTGATGGACGTATTCTCAAGCGTGATGGACAGTTGAGTGCGCTTAACGTTGCACAAGTTATTCAAGATGCTAATAACTCACTCGCATCTATTCGCCAACGGGCAAATAAGTAACATCATCGATACATTTTTCAGAAGGGATTTTATTTCTAGTCGGCTCTGCTTTCCTAATGCCAAGTTCTCAAGCTGAGCCTTAAATCAGACGTCTATTTTCCATGACTTCTGATTTTCAAATGTCGAGTTCACGAGTTCTCCATAGCTATTGCATTTAAGCTCAACCAAGCAGGAGCGGATTCTGGAAAACTTTGTGACTCAGGGACAATCAAATCCGGATCATCCAAACTCCCAACGGCAATGGAGACGTCCTCTGAATCATCATCTAAAGCACAGATGCCGCTGCTGCAGATCGGACAAAATCCCCGCTGCGTTGTTTCGCAGGTGCGATACAGGCTGGGGTTACTGCCAGGGCCATTAAAGACGAGATGCTCACGCTTAAAGTCAACCCAGGCAACAGCCGGAGCACCTGACCATCGCTGGCACATGTGGCAGCTACAAAAGTGCGGGAAGACTGCTTCTCCCGTGATTGTGTAGCGAATATTGCCACATAAACACCCGCCTGTATACTCGCTCATGCTTTCATCTCCCTAAATCTCCGCTCTGCTTTAGCCTAATCCCAATTCTTCAGCAGCCATTTAGGTCACGATTCAATTGAGAGGCTCAGACAGATAGCTTTGTAAGTAGCTCAGCATCAGCCGTTTCGTTTCTACGACTAGGCGCTGCCGTAAATTGGGTGTTTGACTCAGGGATAACCACAGCAGGTTACCAATGGCTTTGACTATCACAAACGCGATCGCTTCATAGTCAGCCACTTCTAGACCGGGATAGGTTTGGGCAAAGAATGCTGCAAAGGCTTCGATATATTGGGCATCGGCGGCATTGTCCAATGCTATAAACTCTGGCATGGTTCCCTGCACCTGCATAAAGATAGCGTGGTAACCCGGGTAATCCGTGAAGAACTGATCGATACCATCAATCACATGATCAACGTAATCTGACAGAGAGAGTTCAAGGGCTTCGGCTTCATGGAACTCGGTAAAGCGTTCTCGCAGCAAGGCCACATAGCGCATCGTTAGCGCATGTAGAATGGCCGTCTTGTCCGGGAAAAACTGATAGAGCGAGCCAATGGAGACTTTTGCGCCCTTCGCGATCGCATTGGTGGTTGTAGCCGCGTAGCCCTCTGCAATAAACATTTGTTCAGCGACATCCAAAATCTGATTAACCCGTTCTTGGCTGCGGGCTTGTCGCGGTTGGCGGCGCATACCAGGGGATTTCGATAGGTTGACGGTCATTTTGGATATCTGCCTCTCTTTAAAGTGAGTATCGCTGACTTTCTTCTTGACAAAATATGAGAATTGCTCGTATTTTTTAAAAAGTGAGCTTTGCTCGTATTTTAACTCAATCTGCCCCTAGAGGTGTTCTCATGAGCCAGAATTTGTTAGCCTCATCTGTCCCCAGTGCTGAAGAGGTTTTTACCGGTTATGGTCAAGATGCATTGGCTGCCATGACTGACTGTGCTGATCGGTTTGGGGAGATCGTTCTCCCGCAGTTTGAAGATGAACTGGCTGGCTTGCTGTCCAATTCTAAGTGTTCTGGTGAAGGCTTAAAGCCTCGGTTGCTGGTGATTAAGACTAAAGACTGGCAGCCGTTAGGAGAGTGCTTGGGAGATGGCTGGCCGATCCGTGAGGATGATAGACAATGCCAGCGATGCTTGAGTCAGCCTGTATTCCATCAGGAATGGGCCAATGGCTATGCCGGAGTCATTGTTGCTTACACAGAACGTATGCTGCAATCCTGGTCTGCTGGAGAGACGCGTGACATTCACGATGAGATGACGCGACTGACTGCCAAGATTGTAATGGCGATCGTTTTTGATCTAGATGTGACGGATTATGAGGCTGAGCGTGTTGCCCACACCTTAGATCAGGTCATAGCTTGGTTTGATGACCAAAGGATGGCGGATACCCTCGTTGTTGGGTCTGATCAGAACCGTCAAAACGCGATCGCGCTGTTAGATCACCTCATTTACGCCATGATCGATTGCCACCGTTCTCAAGGTAGTGGCAGGGATGATCTATTAAACTTGTTGATGCAAGTGCAGAATGTGGATGACGGTAGCCCTCTGAGCGATCAGCAATTGCGTGATGACGTGGTCATGCTAATGCTGGCAGGCTATGAAACCACTGCCAATACGCTGTCATGGATATGGAGATTGCTGCTTAAGCATCCGTATTTCTATAGCGAATTGACGGCTGAGTTGAAAACGGTGTTACATGGGCGAGCTCCTACAATAGCCGATTTACCGCAACTGGCTCATACTCGCTGGGTCATTGAAGAAGCGATGCGGATCTATCCATCGGTTACCGATTTAATCGGCGAAGCTACCCAAGCGTGGGAGATTGGGAGCGATTTTATCTCCAACGAGACGATGTTGCTCGGCTGCCAGCCGGTGAGGCCCCACAATCCTCAAGGCTCTACCGAACCCCATCTCTTGCAGCCAGAACGTCAGAACGATGATTTGGAGCAGGGTTTACCGTGCAGTCTTGGTTTCCCCGCCAGTGATGGGGTACGGATCAGCGTGGGTAAGCGTTTTGCGCTGACGGAAGCGATGTTGATCTTGGCAACAATCGCCCAAAAATTTCAACTAAACCTGGGGCCTAATCCAGCGATGGCACAGAAGCCTTCGATCACGCTCCAGCTCAAACGCGATATTCGGGTTGAACTTTTAGCCGCATAGATGCTGTTTGGTTCAAATTCTCCGCAAGATTTTGACAACACCGCAAAAGGTAGAGAGATTTCACTGGGGTTGGTTGCCTAAGGTGTCTTTGTAATCCAACCTCTCACAGGCTTTTACCATGACGACAATGATTCAACCCAGCCCTCGTCTCCACTTCGAAGTGCGAGAATTTTTCAAGCTGGCGATTCCCTTAGCCAGCGCCCAAGTGGCCCAATCTGCCACGGGCTTTGCAGACACGATCATGATGGGCCGGATGGGAGCCGATGTCCTAGCAGCGGGGGGACTAGCAGCCATTATCTTTCTCGCTATCATGACCACGGCGAGTGGTGTTGCCATGGGTGTGAGTCCTTTGGTAGCGGAGGCGTTTGGCGCAGGGCAGAAAACTCGAATTCAGCAGGTTGCCCGTCAGGGCCTATGGTTGGCACTGCTCATTTCAATCCCGATCATGATTTTCATGGGGCATTTGGATACCTGGTTGACCCACACCGGCCAAACCGAAACCACGGTACAGCTCGCCAATACCTATCTCGATATCATCCTTTGGAGCTTGTTTCCCGTCACGGGTTTTGCCGCCCTGCGTGCCACCGTATCTGGTTTATCTCAAGCCCGTCCGGTGATGACAATTATCGTCATTGGCACCGCATTCAACATTATTGGCAACTATGTTTTGGGCTTTGGTCATTGGGGTTTCCCAGCCCTGGGCTTGGCCGGTTTAGCGCTGGCGACTGTGGTGGCCTGGTGGGGCATGTTTATCGCCATGGCTTTGTATGTGTTGGTGCATCCGGCGCTGAAAGACTATCGGATTTTTCAAGACCTGCATCGCGTTAGACCCCGGATCTTAAGTCAACTCGCTTGGGTGGGGGTGCCGATTGGTTTGTTCTCGGGGTTAGAAACCGGCTTCTTTATGGTGATCACCTTTTGGATGGGGACATTGGGTACTGAAGTTTTAGCCGCCCATCAGGTGGTGTTTCAAACCGTGGTGGTGGTGTTTATGGTGCCCCTGGGCATTTCCTATGCGACGACCGTGCGGGTGGGCCAATGGCTGGGACGGTGCGATCTATTTGGTATCAAGCAGACCGCCTGGGTCAGTATGGTCATCACCACCCTGTTTATGACCGGAGCATCAATCGCGTTTGTGCTCTTCCCCAAGCAGATTGTGGGCCTCTATTTAGATGTGCAAAATCCAGATAATACGGCCATTATTGCCCTGGCCCTGCCGTTGTTAATTATCGCCGCGATCGCCCAAGTGCTCGATGGCTTCCAAAAAGCAGTGTATGGCTCTCTGCAAGGGCTCCAAGATACCCAGGTGCCGATGGTGTTGAATATTCTGGGGTATTGGGGTGTCGGGTTATCGGTAGGTTACGGTTTGGGCTTTTATCTGGGCATGGGCAGTATCGGCTTATGGATTGGTCAATCGATCGCGATCGCGGTTGTGGCCGGCCTATTTATTTGGCGACTGCATCAGCTGATTCGCGCTTGCAATTGCGACAAATCATATCTGTCGCAATGAAGCTAGCCTAAAGGGGGCACTGCTGGAAGATTTAGCCGGTTGCATCAATCGTGTCTATTTGAACATGGTTTGTTTGAGCGCTGTCTGGTTCCAATTTGCTGCATTTGCTGCTGCTTCATAGGTGCTTTGGAGAAACGCGAGAAGCACCTGATCTGGCTGCTCAGCACCGCGTACGGTGTCGTAGGGCAAAATGAACTCTCCCATTTGCCCATGGAAAAAGGCTGCTTCAGGAGTGACAGGGGCGTCCTTAAATCCGTCAGGGGTGGGGTAAGCGTAAGAATAATAGGCAGGATAGCCCAACCCCGCCCCTGGCCAGAACCCGGCACTGCTAACTTCTTGAGAGTAGGCTTCTTTGGCAACATCATCAGGCAAGTTGGGGACACCACCCGGATGGTCTGGTGCCAACTGGCCCGAAAAGCGAGTCACGGCTAAATCGAAGCTGCCCCAGAAAAAATGAACGGGGCTGACTTTGCCACAAAAGTGGGAGCGAAATTCTCGAAAGACGCGATCGCTTTGCAGCAGCACCCGCCAAAAGCGAGTGGCATACTCCCCGTCATAGGCACTGTGAGTCTCGTCTTGCTCAAAGGGAATGGGGTCAGCAACTTCGTTAGGAATGGTGTTGATCTTGACGTCAATCTTGAGAGCGGCCAGCGTATCCATGACTGCTTGGTAAAAGTCTGCAACTGAACGAGGGCGTAGTTCAAGGGATTTCACATCCCCCTCACTGGTAGCAATGCGCAATTGATGCTCAATGAAATCAAAGTCGATCTGAAAAATGCGATCGCCATAGGGCACAGTAGCCGTGGTCAGGCCCCTGGCTGTTAGATAAAGCGGCACATGCCAGGAGTGGTTGATCCAAGGGGTTTGCACCAGCCGGATTTTACCGACGATCTGAGTCCACATGTGCAGCGTGGTATAGGTTTCTTGCCAAGCGTCAAGCTCTAGGCTGGGCCAGGTATTAGACATAAAACTCCGAGTGTAAGAACTAGCACGGGAACCAACCTGAAACGGACGAGAATATTCTAGGGCGAACTGTACCTGTTAAACATCTGCGTTCTCTATCTGGTGCTTGTTATGTTTATAGCTGAGGGTGTTTCCTTATTGCTTTGCTTGGATTGCTTGAGCCTCAGCAAGGCTTAAGCCAAGTGCCTCAGAGACTTGTTCAACACTCAGACCCATCTCGATTAATCGAATAACTGCTGCCTGCTGCAACTGTTCTACCTGACTAGCTCTCACCTCAGCAGCTTCGGCTCTTGCCTCAGCTTGGCGACGCTGTTGAGTTTCATACTCAAGCGCTGCGGCTAGCTCATCGAGAATGAGGAGCTTTTCACCAGTGTCTTCGCGGTAGAAGCCAAGGATTGTATCTTCTATTTGCACCCGCAGTTTCAATGGCTCAGATCGACCATCGGTAATGGGGGCGTAGGATTAATATTCACAGCCAACAGGTTGTGGCTCGGCCTGGGCGACATCAGCCGCAAATCCTTCAGGTAAAGTCGTTTCCTCAAATCCGGTGTCTACAGTACCTTGCATGGCCTGTGTCCCATATCCATGGGGATACATGTGGGCTCGCACCAGCAATGGTTGATCAGGCTGTACCGCAACCGCCCCGCCTGGGCGACTAAATGGCTGCTCATCAACATGGCTGTGCACAAGGATTCTTCGAAATATTAGATTCCCCTCTTCATCCAGCACTTCCCACCAGTTGGCAAACTGATCGCAACCTGTGTCTGGGCTTTCTATGGTGATTACAAAGGTATAAGCTTCGGGCTCTCCAGCAGTTACTTCGACGGCAGTCACTGTCGCAAAGCTGTCTTGAGCTTGAGACGATTCCGAGGGGGGAGTCAGTTCTGAATTGTTTTCAGACGCTTGAGGCGATTCTAGAGGGGCAGCGGCTTCTGGGCTATCTTCAGATGAGGGCGACTGGGCTAAACAACTGGTTAGTGTTAGTAGGAGCACAATGGTCAAAGCACGGCCCAGATGGGTGATCAGGCTACCTGTGATTTGTGAACTGGCCGGAATATTTGCGGGGGTCGATGGTTTAGGCCAAATCATGTGTCTGAAGAGCGGGAAAAACGACAGCACCAATCTATCGATTAAAAACTACTATTGCCAAGATGGTGCTGTTTATTGTTACTGAACTGGTCATTAATGCAGCATATGGACAATAGATAAAGGTCAATCATGACATCCAAGTGTTTGAGAATTTAAGTCAACCTCAAAGACATGAAATCAAACAAAATTTTTATTCTAATGAGTACCGTTTTACTGTTGTTACTTGGAGGCTCAATTTATTTAAATGCACAACTCTATCAACAAGCGAAAAAGTATTATTTTGAGGTCAACGAAACTCGTTTAGACCCGTTCGGTTTGAGTGAATATCCTGCAACTTTGGAGCAGGTTTCTCATGATTCTGGAGCTGATCAGTCTAAAATCCGTGTCGTTTTCTTCGGCGATTCCAGAGCAGCTGGTTGGGTATCACCGAATGCTAGCGGCTATGAATTTATTAATCGTGGCATTAGTTCCCAGACAACAGCTCAAACCATCCAGCGGTTTGCCTATCATGTAAATCCATTGCAACCTGATGTGGTGGTGATCCAGGTTGGCGTCAATGATCTCAAAACTGTTGCCTTGTTTCCAAGACGCAAAGACGAAATCATTGCCAATTGTCGAGCGAATATTCAGCAAATCGTAGATGAGGCTAGGCGTCTAGGGGCAACTGTGATTTTGACGACCATTCTCCCGACGGGGGAGGTTCCGCTTGAACGCCGACCGTTTTGGTCGGATGAGATCGATATCGCCATTCAAGAGGTGAATGCCTATATCGCTACGTTGGCGGAAGATCAGGTCATCGTGTTTGATGCCTTCTCTTTGCTGGCTAATGATCAGGGCAAGATGGTAGAAGCTTACAGATCGGACGAGCTACACTTCAACGAGCAGGCTTATGTATTACTCAACCAGAAGCTCGTGCCGCTGCTGGATACAATATAAAGCACGTACCGTCCAGCGTTAATCATTGATCATTCTCAAACAAATGACCTATCTCGATCAGTGGTGGTGCCCACGCCGCATCCCCGCGATGATTTGCGGGTTAGGTTTAAGCGCTTGTAGGGTGAAACTAACTTAAAGGATTGGGGTTGTCCCTCGTCTTTGCTTAAAAGTTCCATTGATTGAGTACAACGAATTGATTGGCTAAATTCAATCCTGAAGCTTCGAGATTTTCAATAGCTTTTACAATAGCCTGGTAGCTCATATTTTTTGCAGGTTCAGCACCTTGATAGATAGCTAGAATTGACTATCTTCATCTAGCAGTAGGGTTAGGCTCAAGGGCAACTCCTCTTCCCTGCAAGCGGTGGCGTTCTTCCTCAGCTTCAAGCCGGAGTAGGTCTTGGTGGGTCTCGCAATATTGAACCGCTTCTTGAATAGCAGCGAGGGGCAAGCCCCAGTTTTCGGCAGCTTGTTCGAGAGTCATTTGGTTAGCCAACATGTCTTGCCACAGCGTTGCAGCCAAAAGTTTGCGACCTTTAATTGATAGTTGCTTACGCCACGGATGGGGACGATACACTAAGAATTGCCAGTCTTCAATAGGAGGGACGTCCTGGAGGGATTGAATGACGGCACTGATGAGTTCAAGACGTTCACTGGCAGGCAATTGAGTGGCTTGTTCTTTGATTTCTTGGAGGGACACGAAATACCTCACAGGATGCTGTCCTTTCAAGGATAACTAAGGACTTATAAGGCAAGCATTGTCTTTATTCGTGATGAAAGTGCGATCGCATTACAATACAACCAACGCGATCGCGCCTAAAACATCCCTATGATTGCCGTCCCCAACTACATCAGCCCAGAAGAATATCTCACCATTGAGCAGCAAAGCCAAATCCGTCACGAATATCGACGGGGTTTGGTTTATGCCATGGCGGGCGGCACTGATAACCACGATCGCATTGCCTTCAATCTGTTGAAAGCGATCGACAACCACCTGGGCGATAATTCAAACTGCCGCTTTTACTCCAGCAACGTTAAAGTCAATTATAAAAAGGCTTTCTATTACTACCCCGATGCCTTTGTGACCTGCGACGATCGAGATCGCAGCGATCGCTACGTTAAGCGCTACCCAAAATTAATCGCTGAAGTACTCTCCGACAGCACCGAAGCATTTGACACCAGCGAAAAATTTGACGATTACCAACAACTCAACTCCCTAGAAGAGTATGTCCTGATTTCCCAAGTAGACCAGCGGGTGGAATGCCGTCGTCGTGTTGATGGGGAAACTTGGCAGACCGTCGTTTACAAGCGAGGCGACCAGGTTGTCTTGGCGAGTATTGGCTTAAAGATCGACATTACTGACCTATATCGTGGCCTTGATGGTCGGAATGGCTGATACTTACGATGCAAATCCTGTTCGGGCTCTACTCCGTCGGGGGCAAAGTGGATCTGCTTCCCACATTGACGTGGGGTAATTTGCAGCTGAATCCGGTGAGCTATGAGGTCACCTACGGGCGATCGCAGATAGGCTGACCCCAATCCCAAAGGTTATTCCTAATATTAAGGTGTGCCGTAGGGAAGGCTTAGCCATAGCGTAATTGAATGCAGTCGCTGTACCCAGATCTTGAAACAAATGTACCAGTGCGAACCAAACAGCTAACTGACTTTATAACCCCATTCTTCAAAGGAACGCTGCCACTCGTGGTTGATTTGCTCTGCTAAATCATGATCTAAGCTTGAAAAATTATTTTTACGATATCCCTGCCGTGCATTGGCATAGTGATGCAGATTAGTCTCGAATCCTTCTGTATATGGCAGATCTAGAGTCTGATAGATAGCTTGCACCTGAGCGATGGGATCTTGGGCCAGTGCTGAGAAGCTCACTTCGTGGAATTGACCAGGCGGAATCAGAGATTTTTGGGCAAAGTAAGCGTCGTAAAGAATGCGGTAGCGGCGCAAAATGGCGCGATCGCGAGCGTCAGCGTCAGGTTTCTGTAGGCACGTCAGCCAACCCGCAGTTTCGAAGTAGTACCGCATGGACTGAAACACTTCGTAGGGATGGCGATGGATATGGATAAACCGTGCCCGAGGGAAAAGCTCTAGCAGCAGCTTAATCCGCGCCGTGTGGGGTGGGGATTTCAGCACCAGTTGGCGGCGGTATTTGAAGGTGAGTTTTTTCAGGAACCACAAAAATGCCGCTTTCCACTGTTGCAGTTCTGCTGCCGATAAACATTGCAGGGTGAGATAGCGTTCGTAGTGTTGTTCGGCCTGGGGAAACGACAGGGCTAGATAGTAGGATTGCAGGGTTTCCAGAGCGATCGCGAATTCATCTTCTTGAGGGGATTGAAACCCGAGTTGCATGTTATCCATTGGGCGTTTGTCAGGCACTAGTCCGCTGAACCAACGCGTACAAACTTCCTCGGTTAGGAGAAACGTTTGTGGACTGATCACTTGGAACGTGTTCGGGTAAGCCAAGTGCTCGGTATCTAGCGCCAGTAGCTCATGCAGGAGGGTTGTCCCGCTGCGCCAATGCCCCAAAATGAAAATTGGATCTTCAGAAATTTCAACGGCATTAACTTCGTGGCCATAGCGCCAGGATTCTATTTGGCTGAAAAGGGTACTAAGCCCACTCGTCAGGGTAATGGCTGCTGCTCGATGCCAATAGTGGCTGGCAATGCGGAATTGGTTTTGGCGCAGGAGTGACCACCAGCGATCGCAGCTAATACCCATTAGATAGTTGCCGTCCAAACGCCACCGATACGGCAAGTTTGGCTTTTTATGATTTAACATTTCTTTTCACCAAGTTTTTGGGGTTGGAGATCCCAGGGTTCTGCAGGGAGAGAGATCACGGGGTTCTTGCAGGAGTCCTCAAAGCTGTTGCCTGAACTCGATAGAACCCCGGGATCTAATCTGTCACACTGGGATCTGGCGTATATGCCTATTACGCATCCCAAGCCCCCGCATTCTCAATGCCGTAGGTTTGGCGCAGGCTATCTAGAGGCTGATCCATCACCGTATCGGGCTCGATATAAGCATTAATCTGGTCACGAACGGTGAAGCCTTGTCGAACTCCTGAAAAATAAAGCCGCAGGATTTCAAGGGGGTGATATTTCACCGACTCGGTGCCGACAGCTTGGCCCCAGCAAGATCGCCACGTGACTTCGATCGCTACCCCAATACTTTGCAGGTAGTAAGTCCAAGGACGTCGCCAGGTCAGCGCAGTTAACAAGAAGCCCACAAGTTGCATCTCATCATCTAAGTCAGTGCTGTATCCAGTGACAACGTGCATGATGTCGTGTCGCTGTAAGTCTTGCCAGGGGATCGTGAGCCAGCCTAATTGCAGGTCGCGATCGCGAGTAAAGGTAGGATTCGCACAATAATACTGTTCTAGACCCTGACGCAGGGTTTGTTGTGTTGCCATATTGGATTCTCCTTATCAGCACCCCTCCGCCTCCGGCACCTCCCCTTATGAAGGGGAGGATGGGTGGGGTCTGCTGTGTTGTTTAACTTCAGGCAGTGGGTTGTATAACAGCATGCTGATGGGCTGATTGGATAGCGTGTTGGTTATCGTGATCGCCTGGCCAACAACCGTAAAACAGAAACCACTGCCTAGGGAGTACTGGCCACAAGCGTTTCATTTTTAGTACTTGCCCCTGCGCCTAGTTCCAGATAACGGTGCAGGTACTCAGAGATCACACCGTGCAATAGCAAATTATGGGCAGCAGCAAAGGCACTGTTGGGGGCCAACGGATGGCGGTTGGTAATAATGTGATTCCAAGTCGAATCACCCGTTACTTTGGTGAAATAGAGCCCAAAGTTTTCATCAAACTGGAGTGAAATCACGGCCCGCTCAAACTCGTCGCTGGTGACGCAGAGGGAATAGCAAATCTTGAATAACTCCAGTGCGGATTCCATATCAAGTATTCGCAGCCAGCCCCGTTTGGTGACGTCCACATCGATCTCGACGGGTTGCACACTGCTGAAATCTAGCCCGCGCTGGTGGACTTCAGCTAGCCAGTTGGGGTTTTGCTGCTGGGCTTTGTGATAGTCCAAGACGAAGTTATACAAGATCAAGTCGTGCTCTAGGAATGCGTTTGCGGCTAAATCTTCGACAGTGCGGGGATAGAGTTCAGAGCGGGCGATAGTTGGGTCAGGGCCATTGTCAATTAAGAAATTGACGATATTAGACCCAATCGCTAAGTGGCGCACAATCAGATAACAAGCTTCTGGGGTGGTAAACGTGTTGAGAAACCAAACTGCCAGGTTGTGCATGATCCAGTAGGAGCGAAACTGGAAAGGCAGTAACCGCTTTAGGGTCATGATCAAGGCCAGTCCCAGGTTGGCAATGATTTTGATCGGAATCAGCAGGTAATTACGCGACCAGCTTTGCAAGTCTTTGACCATGTAGGCTTTCGCCGTTGGGTCAACGGGGATGGCCTGGTCGAAATAGATCGCATCCCAAACGTTGGGATCTCTGCGGTCGTGGGGTTTAGGAATGTAGGTCATACGTCAATTTCCTCCAGTTGCAGCCGATAGAGCCGGGCAGTGGTTTTTGCGGTTTTGACAATGCGATCGCCAATTTCTGGCGTCATCCAGTCAGCTTCTAGAAACGCTTGCAGCTTGGCGATGTGGGATTCATCATTGTCAGCGTGATAGGCCAAAAATGAGACCTGCTGCTTGCTCAAACCCAGCGTTTTTTGAATCAGGTCTGCCCACTCGCCCGCCAGGCGATTACCTAAACCTTCAATAATGAACATGCTGCCCAGTAAATCAATCGGATTTTCACGAGAAGCCTGTTGAAAGATGTAGGCCGAGAGCGCTTCGGAGCCCGTATTTTTTTCTGCCCCTACAATCTCTTCAAGCTCTCCCCCCACGGATACGTAATTGCGCTCCAACATTTGGAAATCTCGGTGTTCGTCTTGAGCATGGCCGATTAAAAGCGATCGCAGCTCAAAATTAGTCGCATGGGAAGCTGCCCGCGTAATCCAGCGTGCCCCTTCCACGACCTGGGGACGCAAGTTGCGTAGCAGGGCTTTGTAGTCCTGCAAGGTAAAGGTGCCCCGATGTAATCGCTGCACGATGGGGACGGAGCGCAGTTCACGATCAAATTCCAGCCAGACGAGCATGAGTTGGCGGAGGAGATCACTGCTGACACTCGATTCGGGGGAGGGGGAGAGATGGAGAGATGGAGAGAGGGGGGTGGCCGCAGGGACGCGATTAATCGCGTCCTGACTGGGAGGGGTTTCTGCTGTGCTGTCTACAACCGTCAGCTTCATGTAGGCAGTGGTGAAGCGTCCGCTTTCGGGGACGAAGCAGAAGATGGTTTGGCCGGGTTGCAGTTTGCCAGAGTTAAACAGTTCTTCCAACATTAAGTAGATCGAGGCACAGCCCGTATTGCCTCGGGTGTAGAGGTTGGTAAACCACTTTTCTTCGGGAATCATGCAGCCAGCTTTTTCAAGTAGGTCAACGATTTGACTGCGGAAGAAGTGGGAGGAGTAATGGCACAAGAGCCAGTCAATTTCATCGGGGCGGACGCGACCCGCTTCGATCAGTCGCAACCAGCCTTCGACGCCGAGTTGCACAACGGTATCCAAAAGACGAATATTTTGTCGTAGATTGATTGCGCCGTCTTCAGCCGCTTCCGCTTGGGAGGGGTAATCCATCCAGCTATTGAGCTGTTCGGAAGAGTCAGTCCCGGCATACATGCAGACGGGATAGGCGTTGGCATGGGAGATGAGTTCGATCCACTCGATTTTAAGGCTGAGACCGTTGGCGGCAGGGCGATCGCTGACCAAACAAGCCCCCGCCCCATCAGACAACATCCACCGCAGAAATTCGGTGTCGAAGGGCAGATTTTCACCAGACTGTCTGGCAGTTTCTGACTCAAAGCGGGTGTGTTTAAACAGACGAGAAGCGAGTTCAGAGGCCACTGCGATCGCCTGTCGTTTTTTCCCCAGTTGAATTTGTGAGGTCGCATAGCTCAGGGCAGCCACCCCTGCACAGCAAACCCCTTGATGAGAAGTCGCTTCGAGGGGAGAAAGTTCGGGTAGTTCGCCGTGCACCATGCTGGCAAACCCAGGAACGAGTAAATCTGGCCAGGTGGTGCCGCAGGTCAGCAGGTCAATGGCGTGGGGGTTGATTCCAGCTTGTTGCAGCGTATCGCGGACTGCTGCTGCTGCCATTTGGCTGTTGCTCACAGTGGTTTGCTGTTGCTGATCAAGGGCGTAGTGGCGTTGTTGAATGCCGTTACTTTTGAGAATGCGGGCTTTAACGCGCGAGGGGCGATTGTTAACCTTGCCGAGATAATCTTCCATCTCGTCATTGGCAATGGGCTCACCGGGTAGAAACTTGCCCACATGGGTGATGAAGGCATCGCGGGGGCGATCTAGGGTGTGGGTAGATGGGTGAAGGGGAAGAGACTGCATCACAATTGATCCTCAAAGAATGACGACATCAGCACCGCTTTGAACTGCTGTTGTCGCTATTCTCTTCGTTCGCTCTCTGCACCGACAATGAGGAACGGGCAGGTTACGCGAGTTTCAACCAGTGGGGTGTAACCCAAGGAAGTGATGCGAAGTAGTGCGAAGTAATGGGATAGGGAATTTCTAGATTTCTGCCGTAATTGAGCAGCAGCAGGGTGTTGCTATATCGCGTTGAATCAGTCAGTCTTAGGAGAAACCGATGGATCCAGCAGGACTAATACTGGTAGCAGTGGGACTTTTCTCAGCCGCTGGTGACATTCTGAATTGGGAATGGTTCATGAACCATCGCAAGGCTCGGTTTATGTGCGCCATCTTGACTCGCACTGGAGCGCGTATATTTTATGTCATCCTCGGTCTTGGGATTGCGGTGGCTGGGGCACTATTGACCCTAGGGATCATATAGGTTCTGCTATCTTTCAGCGGTTGGCAGTTGTTGCATCAACCAATTTGCCGCCGCCGTACTTATTTCTGTCGCCAATTTTTCCAACGCTTGCTCTACCAACGCGATCAGTAACCCAGCCAAGGCCTGGGAAACCTGAATGGGTTCATAGCCACCAACCTCAATTAATCCAAACGCAAACAGCCGCATCCCTAAGCACCCTTGATGAAATGCAATTTTGCGCCGAAGAATAAAAAGTCACTCCAGTATCGAAGCAACAGCTAAAGTGATTTTTTAAACCTTTGAGATATTTGTAAACAACGAAGAAAAGCTGCAAGAAACATTCCAGCTGCGAAAACCTTAAAGCATTCTTCAGCTATCCCAAGAGAACTATGGACGGTATGCGCTAAGTCATGATTGTCAAACAGCCAATATACAAAATCATGTGTGTCTGTCAATAAATCAAGAAATATCATGACTAATGTCAGCGCAAAAGCAATACTAAATAAGGAAAAGGCAGGTTTGAACTTTTTTAGTTCAGATTTTGCCCAAAATAGAATATTTATCCCAATTAGCGCATAGGCAAAAACAATCAGGCTATCGATTCTATCAGTTATCGCTGTCTCGCAAATTTGAAAGAAATCATGAATTAAAATATCTAAATTTTCATGAATCTTTAAAATTTCATCTAAACCCAAAAACAAAAAACCGAAACTAAGAATAGCCCACAAATTGTAGCTAGGAAACCAGCTATTAACTCTCGCAATAGATTTTCTGGTTTGAAAAATTTTCCAAGCTAGATAAGAGGCCGCTAAAATTTTAAGGAAGGAAAACCAAGTTATATATCCTGATTCTGCAAAGTGTTTTTCGGGATTTTGATTTAACAATGCTGCTATTAGTAAAGCACTTCCTAGTACCAGAATATCCACAAATATAGTGACTGAAATGATTTTTCTGGTAGAGCAATATTTTTGCATCGACAATTATTAAGATTACTTTAATGAAAGTTTAAGGTGCTCAAGAATTTTGTCAAGCTCAATGACATATTTTTTTAAGAAAAAACAAGTAATAATGATTGCCATTCTATTTTTTAAGGTTGCGGAAATTGGAGCGTAAGGATAGCAGCCATTAGACGCATCAAACTGATGCATCTAACGTCTAAATGGAGGAAACGGAGACAATGTTACCTATAAATGAAAGGGAAGCTTAAGCGTATTTTGAGCGGCATGACAAACTTCCTTACTCTCTAAAGCTTCCATACTAGGATGCTGCTGCAAATGCTCGAAATTGAGATAGCTTAACTACTTTAGAGACATCAATGCGGCTCATAACATCAAGCGGAAACATTTTCAATCCGTAGTGTCAATTCGCCTGACAGAGGATAATGATATATGCAAAGGCTATAGCTGTCTGCTGCCAGTGGAGGGAATAGCATGTTTCTAGGTTAAGTTGGATTGGTTAGTTCTATGACTGAAGCAGTGACCACAGTGTTGGGTGCGATCGCTGGCTTTCTTGCGAAGTCGGCTTGGGATCTTTACTGGCAGCAACGGCAGGACAAAAAGACACTCCAGTATCGCAAACGCTTGGACGTGCTCGAACAGCAACTGTCTCGCTTCTATTGGCCGATTTATATCCGACTGCAGAAAGACAATGCGGTTTGGCAGCGCATCCTCGACCGCAACCGTGATGCCGAGGATCTGCGTGCTCGGATCGGCGAGAGTATTGAGTCTAAGGTGATCTTGCCCAACCACCAAGAAACGGTACGCGTTATTCAGGAAAACATTCACCTTGCCCAAGCGGATAAGGCATTAGAAGAGTTGCTACTCCAGTACGTTCGCCACGTCGCCGTGTATGCAGCAATGCGGGATGCGGGTTGCAAAGATATAGACCCAATCACGCTTGGCGAACCACGGCCCGACAAACTGTTTCCGGTGGTTGCTGAGCGCACGCTACGGTTACAGGCCGAGTTTGACCAGTTGATTGGCCGGGTGCGTCCCTAATTCAAGGCGGTGTCAGAGGGTGACCCCTCAACTCCAAAATTCGTCCAGATCGACTTCTGAGATCTCTTTTTGAACTTCCTGGAAGTAGCTGCTGGCGGTCAACGTCGCAACTTCTTCTTCACGTTTATTTTGGTCGATCTCGATCTTCAATTCTTTTAATTGCTGTCTTAGTTTATCTTCTCGATTTTTGCGCTCTGTGATGTCTTGCACAATCCCTTCGTAATACAACACGTTACCGTTGTTGTCTCTAACCACACGCGCATCAATCTGAGTCCAGATAATGGTGCCATTTTCACAGTAAGAACGGTACTGAAAATTCTTGACCGTATCTTGTTTATCTATCAATTCTTTGAACTCAGTCCGTTTCTCTGAATCTACATAAAGCTGCTCACCAATATTGGTAATGCGCTTGATCATCTCAGCCGGTGAGCGATAACCATAGATTTTTGATAATGCCGGATTAACATTGATAAAGCGTCCTGCTGGGCTAGATTGAAAAATTCCCTCCAGGGCATTTTCAAAGATGCTTCGATAGTTTTCTTCAGCGATACGCAGGGCTTCTTCGGCTTGTTTGCGATCGCTAATATCGCGCACCATAATCAAGACTTCATCTTCCCCTAAAACTAGAATGCGAATTTCTTCATCTTGAGGTTTACCATTCAGCAAAATTCGATGCTCATAAACCTGAAGCTGACCTGTTTTCAAGGCGTTCTGAATATAGCGCATCCGCTTCTCTGCCAGCTCAGGAGGTAATGATTCCTGAACGGTGTTGCCTGGGCTAAACTGCTGCATTCCATATACACCCCGCAGGCGATCGCTGCCGATGATATCTAAGTAGGTACCATCCCCTTTGGCCCGAATCATCAAATCAGGAATGGTATTGACAATGGCGCGATTGGTTGCTTCGCTCTGACGCAGCGCTTCGAAGGATTGCTTCAGCTGACTGGTCATTTTATTAAAAGACCCCGCCAGCGAGCCAATTTCAGTAATGAAGCTGGGGGGAACCTGCTGATCGAGCTGGCCTTGGGCCAGCTTGTCTGATGCTTTAGACACGCGCAGAATCGGGCGGGTAATCCATCGGGCAGCGAGCACACTAATCACCAGTGCTAGCAGTAATGCCACCAAACATAGAAAAATCGTGTTGCGGGTGTTGGTATTGATCTGCCCCATAAAATCGGCTTCAGGCACCACAACGACAATCAACCAATCCAATCCAAACCCGTCCTGAAAGGGCACAACTTCTAAAAACTGGCGTTTTCCCTTGATCTGAACTTCGAGTCGTTGAGCTTGGTTAATCTGCTCAAATCCATTGAAGCGATTGACTAAGTAGTTCGCCGTGTCCCGCACCAGCTGATCTTGGCTATTGGTCGCGAGTAATGGCTGAACTGTATCATTACCCTCCACCATGAGGGGTTCATCCGTCGAGTTGGAGATCAAATTTCCTTGGCGATCAATCACAAACGCTTGCCCCGTGTTGCCAATTTCTAGACTTTGCAAGAAATCCCGAAATTCTTTTGGTAAGACGACATCGGTGGCACAGACCCCGATCAAATTTCGCCCCGACCGATTGTACACGGGCAAACTAGCTGTAATATTTGGCAAGCCTGTGGTGAAAGCAATATAAATATCGGTCCAGCTGGGTTGTTCAGCTAATGTGGCCGCCGTAAACCAGGGGCGCTGACGAGAGTCGTAGGGTTTGTCAGTTTGACGTAAGAAATGGGTGCGTTCACCCCTGACATCCAAGCTGTAGAACCGACGCAAATAATTGGTCGATTGATTGCTATATGACAGTTGTAGAGAACCATCTTCAGGCGATCGCAACACGCCAAAAAATTCGCCTTTTTGAGCACTGCCACAATAGACTAAGGCAACCGTCGGCGCGATCTTCATCTGTTGGTAAAGCTGACTCTCGCCGAAGGTGCCTTTCTGCAAATCGATCTGGCCAAGGGCAAGCGCCCCGGCATTGAGCCGATTGATTTCGTGGGGTGTTTCAAAATATCCCCTCAACTCTCGTTCAATCCGAGCAGTCACCTCTTGCCGCAGTTGCGTTGCCAGGTCGCTAACGGCCTTCTGCCCATTGCGAAATGACAGATAGCCGACTAAACCGACTGCACCGACAATCTGCCCGACGAACATCACAATCAGCATGACTCTCAAAGGCAGACTGACAGATTTAGATGCTTTCAAATTAGGAGATGATGACATGGGTTCTTTTGGCTTACGAGCTCCAAAATTCATCCAGATCTACTTCTGACACCTCTTTTTGCACCTGCTGGAAGTAGCTGCTTTCTGTCAGTGCTGACACTAGCGTGATCCGCAGTCGCAGCCTTCGGGAACGTTGGGAGTTGGGGGAGTTACTAGTCATCACGTCCATCTCCTCCAGCGATCTATTGATTTACACATGATATTACCGAGCTGCATGAACTTCCTGCGCCGCATGAATAGCTGATTCGATTGCTCCCTGAATCCAGCGAGTTTCAAATTTGCTGCAATGGTCTCCAGCAAAATAAACCCGTCCTTCAGGAGCCACGATATCCTTGAAGCTGGACATCGTGCCCGGTTCAAGCAAGGCTCCCACCCCACCCGCATAGGGATCATTACCCCAGTGGTGATAGACAGCCACCTCGAAGGTGCGATCGATTTGCGGATGAATCTCCCGTAAGTTTTCGATTGCCTGTCGGATTAGGTAATCACGCGGCAAACTCGCAAAGGACTGGGCATCTCGTCCCCAGGTATAGCTTGCCAGCAAGGCTCCCCTGCCGGTCTCCTGTCCATGTTGGGGATAGTAGATATTGCGAATGGCCAAATCGGTAACCGATCCGCCACCGTGAATCCCATCATCGTTTTCCCAAAAACGCGAACTGCACTGAATGAAAATTTTAGAAGACGAGTCGTAGTTAAGTTGGCGGATCGCCCGACGCTTACTGGGGGCGAAGGGGGGAGTCACTTCGATATGCCGCATCAGGCTAAAGGGGATGGTGACGATTAGGTAATCGGCTTTTTCTTGAAACCGACCTGCCAAGGTGTCATAGGTAACGGTGACTTGATTGGCTGCATTGTCGATCGCCTCCAGCGAGGCCCCAAATCGAATCTCTTTCCCTAAGATTGGTAGAAACGCCTTCGGTAGGGCGTCAGAGCCATCCACCAGATACACCATATCGGAAAAGGTGCTGGAGTATTCGTGATGGAGATAGCTCACGAAAGAAGAATTCATCCGAGACTCCACATTGCCCAAAATGCCCAGCATTTCGAGCGCCCCCTCTGACCATCCGGCATGATGCAGAAACCCTCGCAGGGAAAAGTGATCGTATTCTGCAATAATGTCATCCCAGACTTTATCGCCTTGTTCCAGAACGCGATTGTAAATGGGTTTGAAGGTGGCTTTGAGCAGATCTTCGGGATGCTTGCCCTGCTCGTGGGGATACACATCAAAGATAAACTTGGTCGGGTTAAATTCCTTGCGCCGTACCCGCTTGCCTTGTAGATAAATGTAAGCGTTTGGGTTACTGAGGATGAACGGTTCCGTTTTCAGGCGGAAGCGTTTGATGTAGGCCATGGTTAAGTCATGACTCTGGGGAATCCGCATGGCTCCAATTTCCGCTCTCAACCCCGGAGCCAATCCCTCACGCATTGTGTAAACGCGCCCCCCAACCCGATGTTGAGCTTCCAGAATGGTAATCGTGTGACCGGCTCGCTTCAGTAAATCGCCAGCGACCAGTCCCGCCATTCCTGCGCCCACAATGATGATCTTTTTAGGACGGCTAGCGTTGGTATCTAGCCCGTTCTGAATCATTGATTGCATTTTGGGTTGACTCCTAATCGTTTTGGATTTAAGGGTTACCAGTCATCAATCCCATCTCCTCCAGCAATCCATTCGTCTAAGTTGCGATCGCCCGTGGCCACATTAAACAGATGTAAGCCAAAATCCTTAGACAGGTCCTCACAGACCTTGATGCCCCGCACACTATTGCCTTTAATGTCCAGCGGTGGCGAAAATGTGCCGATGCCCAATTTGCCGGGAACCACGGCTAAAATGCCGCCCCCCACGCCACTCTTGGCAGGCATACCAACCCGGTAGGCCCACTCCCCTGAGGCGTCATACATGCCGCAAGTCAGCATCACACTGACGACATCTTGCACATAGCGTTCGTCGATCGCCCGTTCTTGAGTCACCGGATTGATACCACCATTGGCCAAAGTTGCCGATAGCATCGCCAGATCACGGGCATTGACCATGACTGAACATTGCTGAAAGTAGAGATCTAAGGTTTCATCAATTTTGTCGCCCACCATGCCAAAGTTGAGCATCAAATAGGCCATTGCCCGGTTACGATACCCCGTTGACTTTTCAGACAAAAAGACGGGCACATTGATATCGTGCTCTCGTCCGGTGAAGCGCTTAAACATTTCCAGCACCCGTTTAAGGCGCTCGGTGCCGTTTTTGCCCTTGATTAAATCAGCCGTTGCGATCGCCCCCGCATTTACCATCGGATTGTAAGGACGGTTAGTGACCTCATCCAACACAATCGCGTTGAAGGCTTCGCCCGTGGGCTCCACGCTGACCTTGCTATTAACATACTCACGCCCGTGATCTTCCAGGGCTAAGCCAAACACAAATGCTTTTGAAATGGACTGAATCGTAAAGAGTTGATCACACTCCCCCACCTCAAACACCTGACCATCGGCAGTCACAACGCAGATCCCGAACCATTCTGGCTTAGCGAGGGCGAGTTCAGGAATGTAGTCGGCAACGGTGCCGTCATCTAACGATCGATATTTTTCGTGTAGATCGTTCAAATAATTTCGAAAGGGCGAAGTAACCGCAGTAATCGAGTTGGCAAGGGACTGTAAATCTCCAAAATTGGACATCCTTTCTAACCCTCCGTAATCTGCTGGGCCACTTTACGAAACTCTTGACTCACTTCGTGTTCAGGATATTTCACACAAAATACGCCTTCACTGGCCAGCTGCACCACATCTTCCGACAGCGGAAACACCCCTGCGACCTTCTCATGGTAGGTTTCCTCGACTTTCTGCTGGAGGGCATCCAGATTCAGTTTGCTGTGGGCTTTGTTGATCGTCAGCAGCATTTTGCGAACTTTCAGTTGCCGGGCCACATCCACCGTGACCGCTGTGCCCTGGTAATCCTGTTTGTCAGGACGCAAAATTAGGATCAACACATGTGAAATGGCAATTGACAAAAAGGTTTCTTTCGAAAGGCCTGGATGGGTATCAATGAACAAATAGTCCAACTTGAGTGCCTTAACGAGGCTACGAAACCCATCGTTCATCAGCTTGACATCGTAGCCATCCTTGAGAATACGGGCGATGTCATCTGCCTTAACACTGGAAGGCACGAGATAAAGTTTGCCCTCGCCTTCGACGCCAACATTAGCACCGATGTCGTAGGCCGTATCTTCAATTGAACTTTCACCCCACAAGTAATTATTAAGGGTTTTGTGAGTGTGCTCTGGTTCCAGACCAAACAGATTGTGAATACCGGGTGAGGGCACATCTGTATCGACAACCCCGACACGATACCCCTGCAGTGCAACTGTGGTGGCTAAGTTTGCAGTAAAGTTAGATTTACCCGTACCGCCTCGGTAAGAGTGGATCGAAACAACTTTTGGCATTTCTGGGTTAATGGATGGGTAATGTGGAGAACTCTTTCAAGAAAATACCAGATAAAACCTGCTCTTAAAGAAAATGCCAAGGCGGATCTTTAAATGTAAGCACTCATTATCCATTTTTCTAGGGCAGGGATGTGACTCACAGCCTCCCAAAAACTTGCTGACAAGCCCTCTATGACTAGATCTGCAATAACTCTAAATCTCATATCTGAGTAGAGCGTAGTGCCGCTCCCGAATAAGCTTCTGCTTGCTTGAGAGCCTTAACAATAGCATCGTGGCGATGACGCATAGCATCATCGAGTGGGGTAAAGCCCCAACGGTCTTGGACGTTGGGGTTGACCTGATTGGCCAGTAAAAACTCAATCACGTTGAGCTGTCCTTCTGCGGCGGCAAGGTGGATGGCGGTGCGACCATCATAGTCTGCTGCATCCATGGAAATTCCGCGGGCAATGTAGGGCAACATCGCATTCAGATTGCCCTGACTAGCAGCCCAGATTAGGGCTGTAACATCAGTGGTGACCGAACTGGGCAGTTTGATGTCGGCTTGGGGATAAGAATCTTGCCCTCTTTTTGCCCCGGCCTCTTGCAGAATGGCGGCAACAGCCTTGTGTCCCTGTTGTTCGGCATCATTCAGCGGTGTGCAACCCCAGCGGTCGGTGACATTTGCATTTGCACCGTGCTCTAACAGAAATTGCACCACATTTTTATGACCACCGGCAGCGGCCAAGTGTAGAGGCGTTCGATTGTCATAGTCGCCGGCATTCATATCGGCTCCACGAATTTGGTACTGCGTTATGGCCGTCAGGTCGCCTCGGCTGGCCACTTCAATTAAGCTGGTAATTTCTTCTGATTCTCGCTGAATTGGGCTGACACGGGGGTTCTTTTTTTCTGACTGAAAATCGAGATTATCGTAGTTGTGGACGCTAAATTTTTGAACCAGCTGCTTACAGAATTCAACCCCGCGCACGCTGTTGCCTTGAACATCAAGATTAGGGGACCAAATACACAAGCCCAACACGTTAGGAATGACAACCATGACCGCTCCGGACACGCCGGATTTGGCCGGTAACCCCACCATAAAGGCCCATTCACCACTGTAGTCATACATGCCGCAGGAGTACATCAAAGACAGACAGTGTTGCACCGTATTGGTTTTGAAAATCTTTTCGCCTGTAATCGGACAGGTGCCCCCATTGGCCATGGTGGCAGCCACCACAGACATTTGGTCAGCATTCAATTCAATCGAACAGGACTGAAAATAGAACTCTAGGGTTTCTTCAAGCTCGGCCCAGGCAGGGAATGCTTTCGTTTCCATCATGTAGTGGCTGAGGGCACGGTTGCGATGGGCCGTTTCTCGCTCAGATAAATACACGGCGTTGTTAAAAGTAATCCGATCATTGCCGGTGAGACGGCTCCAGTGATTGAGCACATAATCAAACCGATCGGCATGGGGTAGATCATGGCGAATCAGAGAACAGCACATAATAGCCCCTGCGTTAATCATGGGATTATGGGGTAATCCTTTACTGTTCAATGTGAGTTCATTGAACCCTAAACCAGAAGGTTCTCGCCCGACGTGCTGATGAACCACTTCGGCGCCCAGTTCTTCCAAGGCGAGACAGTAGGCAATGGTTTTGCTGGTGCTTTGCACCGTAAAGTTTTCAAGGGTGTTGCCACGGGAGTAGCGCTGCCCGTCAATGGTACAGATGGCCACGGCAAAGTTTCGCTCATCGACCCTGGCGAGTTGAGGAATGTAGTTGGCGAGGGCACCCCCATCATGAACACTGACCGCTTCGTAAATCGTGTCGATGTCCTGGCAAAAATCTTGAAAATCGGGAATGATTAGCTGGGCTTTGAGTACCCGACGGATCAGATGGATATTGGGACGAATGATTTTTTGAAAGTCATCAAAGTCAATTTCAGAGTCATGGCGGGGTGAAAGCAGACCTAATTCCTGCAGACTCTCAGAAAAGCGTAAATCGGAGAGCTTGAGTCCAGCGCGCACAAAAGTACTCAAAAACTCTTCGCGCGTGATTTTACCGTTACCATCTAGATCGGCAGCTTGGAATAGGCGAAGATCCTGTTCATCGACGGCTTTAGCTGCTGTCATAGCCCGGCCTAAAGTTGGGGGTTGAGTCGGCTTGGGTAGGGTCGATTTAGCATCCTTTTGAGGCCGAGCCTCAGGCATAGGCTTGTCGATGGCCTTGGTTTTGGTTTTGGTTTTAGTTTTTTGATCCATGGTATTTAGCATCAGGTGACGACAGGGTGGCATTGACAGAAAGCTGCCTGATGGGGAATCGCTGGCAGCGCTAGCGTTAAAGCGATGAATAGTGGGCATCGCTGACGACTTCAGGCCGATCAGAGAGACTATTTGCTGTGGGGATAAGGCTACACATAAATTGGAAATAGGACTCGATCCCAGCAGACTTAGAAGCTCTCACGCTGGTGAGTTGGTCAAAGATAGGCTGGGTCAGAATGTTTCGAGCCCGCTGCCAGACCAGGACGCCCATCACTGCAGCAGAGCCCAACTGACCCCTAACAGCACCAACATCACTTTTGATTTGATCCTGAGCTGCCCCAGTCCTAACATTGCACATCACTCCAATAGAAGAAGAAGAAAAGGGGGCGCAGAATGCCCCCACAAGGAGTCTTGGCAAAAGCCAAGAAACGTTCAGAACCAAACCTTTGTGGCGATCGCCTTGGGCTAACTTTGGCGATCGCGCTACAATTTCGTCTCGATTTCAACGCTGGGTGCTTCGTCTGTCATTGAGAAGCCTGCGTAGGCAATCTGCCCATGCTCGTGGATATCGAGCCCCTCAATTTCCTCATAGCCATGGACACGGATGCCAATTGTTGCCTTCAATGCCATCCAGCAGATTAAGCCTGTGATGATCGTAAAGACACCATAAGCAAGCACCCCCAACAACTGCACGTTAAACTGCTGAACACCGGCATTCTCGCCAAAGATACCGACGGCCAAGGTAGCCCAGATACCGTTGCAGAGATGGACTGAAACAGCCCCTACCGGATCATCAATTTGTAGGGAATCAAAGAAATCAATCGCGAACACCACCAGTACACCTGAAACGCAGCCAATGATGATGGCTGATACAAACGACACCTGGTTGCAACTAGCAGTGATACCCACCAACCCTGCCAGAATGCCATTAATCACCATGCCTAAGTCTGGTTTTTTATTCTTGAACCAAGAGACAAAAGTAGCAATAGTCCCTCCAGCAGCACCCGATAGGTTGGTTGTGATGGCAATATAAGCAATATTTTCATTAGCCGCCAACTCAGATCCAGGATTAAACCCAAACCAACCAATCCAGAGAATCAAACAGCCTAGCGTGGCTAAACTGAGGTTATGGCCCGGAATTGGCTTCACGAGTTTGTCCTCATACTTGCCGTAGCGGGCACCCAGGACAATTGCCCCGACTAGGGCCGACCATCCTCCAACACTGTGCACCACCGTCGAGCCCGCAAAGTCGGCAAAACCTAAATTAGCTAACCAGCCGCCGCCCCAAGTCCATTTGCCCGAGATGCAGTAAAAGGCGATATTAACCACACTAAAGATCAAAAAGGCGTCAAATCGAATCCGCTCAGCCACTGCTCCCGATACGATGGTGGCGGATGTCGCCGCAAAAGCCGCCTGAAACAGGAAGAAAATAGTAATTGGCAAACCTGCGGGGAAGGGATCCAAACCATAGGTGGCCGAGTCGCCCGACATAAAGAAACCCGTCAGGCCAATAAAGCTATTGCCCTGACCAAACATCAACCCAAAACCAATCGCCCAGTATGTGAGCAGGGCCAACCCAAATACAATTAGATTTTTAGAGAGGATATTAACCGCGTTTTTCTGGCGGCACATCCCCACCTCTAACATGCCGAAGCCGGCATTCATAAAGACCACTAGGGTAGACGCCACCAAAATCCAAACCACGTTGAGATATCCCTGCTGCAGCGCCACCTGCTCTGCCAGGGACTCTAGGGTGACATCATCCTGGGCAAACGTCACCGTAGATAAGCCGATGACAATCCAGGCTGAGACACAGAAAAACACCATGGTGCGGTGTCGAGTTACCCATCTCAATAACTGAGCTAAGGCATCGCGATAACGGGTATTAACTACCAAGGGAGGACAACCATCTGTCTTCCCTTTGATTTGCTCGACATGACTAGACATTGTCACTCCTAATTCAAACATTGAGTTAGCCCCTGAAGAGGTGAAACCAGTAAACTCTGAACCTCACAATCAGCTAAACAGCTGAAAATCCAAAGTCATAAAGGCCACAAAAGATCAAGGCTATAGCCTCAGAAAAATGCAACTAAATCTTTCAAATGAGTCGTCCAAACCCCATCAGATACTTTGTAGATACCCCATCACCTTTACTTAAAGAAGGTCATACCTGAAATCCTCTCACTTATTGCTCCAGAGACAGAGATTTCAGTAGAGTTAGCAAGTATTAAAACTCAGAAGTTCAACAAAAGTAAAGTCTGATTATTCGGTCAATTACCTTTAAACAAACTGAGTCAAGTATAAAGAGAAATAAATAATTCGGAATTGACTAAACTACTACAGTAAAAATGCGAACCAAAAAATGACCCATATTAGGACAAGAAACGTCTGACCTAGTTCACTCACAGGGCTCAGCTAAAGAAATTCAATCTAAGCACCTTGATTGAACATCTGCATGAGCTGCCTTTTACATCTGCCTCTATATTCAATCAAGACAATTGGGAAAAGCAAAGTCGGGAAAGTCGGAAAGCTGGTTTCATGACAATCTAATAAGGGTATAAAATCTTCATTTACTTTAAATATTCAATCCTTAATTTTTTCGCTCCCAAACAATCTCAAAAAGCCAGCATCTAAGATTTCACTGAAAACTCCGCACTAATTTCTGACTCTCAGTAGCTATATCTATCTTCAGCGAAATCCTGAGTCATTTGTTTTTTGATTCATATCAGAAACTTTGAAAGCTCAGCTGTTGTTTAAAGTATGAACGATATACTTCACAACTCGATACAGCTTTGCAGCCTTGTATCTTGATTAGTCCAAGACTTTCTAATCGATACATTGTAACCGCATCCAGTTCTACACCTCCCTCGGTAGAAACGATTTGTTTAAGTGCAGTGGCTAGGTCGGGATCGCGTTTCAGCAGTGCCAAATAATTTCGTAGATGATCACCATAAATGCCAGATGGTGTGGAAGCCATTTTGATTAGATCTGCTGACTCTAAATTTTGAGTCACGAGATGATAGAAAAACACATTCACTAAATAAGGGTGCCCACCCACTAAATCTACCAATTGTTGAGCACACGAACTATCAACCTGGTCTAATCCATATCGAGCCGCTAATTCATAGACTTGAAGCGTTGTAAATCCAGGCAATTTGATCACTTGACCAATATTAAATGGAGATTGATGAATCTTTAAGGGAACATAAATTTCAGTCGCATGGGCAATGACCAGGCGGAGATTGCGCCAACTCAGACTCCACTTCGCTTTTTCATGCCAGGAACGGAGCAATGGGAAAAAATCTTGAGCGATCTTGGGATGTTCAATCAGGTCTTCAGCACCGGAAATAATCAGCACAATGGGGGTTCGAGTTCGCTCAAGAATGTGTGCTTGGTAGTAGAGTTCGCTACTGATTTTGTACCCCATTGATGAATCCCAATATTCTTCGAGCTTAGGGGGGATATTCAGTTCTTGACTCACCCGCAAACAAAACCATTGCAGAAACGTATCTATACTTGTGAATACAGCTTTATCAACGGTTTGCAAATCTAGATGGGCAGTTTGATAGCCCTGTTGTTCGGCAAATTGAATGAGCCGAAATACCAGGGAAGTTTTTCCCATTTTTTGAGGGGCTTTGATGCGCAGAAAGCCGCCAGGACGTTGAATTTCTGAATAAGCTAAGTGTTCGTTGGGCGGGCGATCGATATACAGCGGCGAATAGGGCGACAACGGGCCAGACGGATACTGCAAATGGCTAGGGGGGGACACTGCGGTAACCGTTACAGGCACCTGTGGTTCGAGCGTTAGACTTGGGCTAGTCATCAGAGGGGATGACTGTAAACGCTCTCGGAGGACAAAGAGCAAACTCTTTTTGGTAACACGTTGTCCCAGGGCTTGGGAAATCTCTCGCCATAGCTTATAGCCCGTGTCCTTGAGGTGGGCATCCCCATAACCTGAGTGTTGCGCCATTTGGTCATAGGTCTGCTTGTTCCAACTTTGCCCGAGCACAATCCGCTCCGCAGGGCTAAGCTGCCGCTTGAGAAACCGTTCTTCAATTGTCAGCAGAACTTGATCGGGATCCATACGTTCATATGCTGGTTTTAATAACTCAAGTTTTCAGAAGAAATTCTTCTATATCTGCGGCTAAAAATAGTATCAAAAATCACACAATGTTATCTAGTAGGTGGCTGTAATGCCTTGAAGTACAACCCATCAGCTTTCCTGATTAGCCCAAGACCAGGAGAACTCCGGGAAATCACTTATTACTTTCTCACACAATTTTAGAAGGAGGCATCACACAAGTTTTCACTTTCTGCCTTTCTCCGTCTTTTCCGTCTTTTCCGACCTATCTTTCAGTAGATGAGTTCATGTTTTGAAACGAATTTCCCTGAAAATCAATGCAAACGATTAAAACACATCTAATATTTAGGCACAGGGGGCTTCACCCTTCTTTACTTATCCACAAAAGATCTTTTGGCTACCGTCAATCTTCTGATAAGCCATCACAGAGGGTGCGATCGCCCTCTGCTACCTCGACATTCGTGCGTAAATAATCTGCCACCCAATCGCAAGCATAGTTCAGCTCATTTAAAGACAGGATCTCCTCTAAATTCCAAAGGGTGAGGGTGCCATCTTCAGTGACCGTTATCAGCTCGCCTCTGTTGCTAAATTTCACACTCCTGAAGCCAGCCCCATGTCCATAGAGGGTTTTGAGTTTATCTCCATCCAGAGACCACAAAATAACGGTGTTATCACCACTGGCAGTGGCCAGCATTTGTCCATCAGCACTAAAATCCACCCCAAAAATACCCGTGGTGTGTCCTTCAAAGGTGCTGACCAAGGTGCCATCCCATCGCCATAATTTGGCTGTTCGATCGGCACTGGCCGAGGCAAAAAACTGACCGTCCGGACTTACCGATAGCCCAAAAATATCTGAATCGTGGGCTTCAATCCTATGCCGACGGGTACCATCAGCATCCCAAATCTGAACAGTCCCATCCGATCCTGATGAGACAAAGCTTTGATCGTCGGGGCTAAACGCCACACGATAGATCCGCCCATTATGCCCATCAAGGGTATGTATGAGTTCTCCCTCGACCGTCCAAATTCGGATGGTTCCATCTTCTGCCCCCGCCACCACGCGTTGATTGTCAGCGCTAAAGGCAGCATCCCAAATTTGGAGTTGATGCCCCTCTAAATCCCGCAGAAAACGCCCCTCCTGGGTCCAAAGTTTAAGGGTGCCGTTGTGTCCAGTCGTCGCCATCATTTGACCATCTGGGCTGAAGTCAAATCCAAACAGGATCTCGTCCGTTTGTAGTGTGGCAACGATGTTCCGCTCCTTGTCCCAGATATGAACCATCGTGCTATCGCCAGAAATAATCCGGTCACCTTGAGGACTGATGGCCAGATCCCAAATCTCATCATTTAGAAAGATGGTTTTGAGCAGTGATGTTTCCCACTGCCTGAGCTGCGCTGTATTGCGAGTGCCGGTCATCACGATGGATTGAACATCGGTGGGAGAAAAGCTGAGTTCGCGGATATCTCCTGGGGTTTGAAGGATGCGCCAAGGGTTTCCATCTTTTCCCCAAATCCAAAGGGTTTTATCTAGACCTGCGGAGGCGATCGCAGTTCCATCAGCCGCAAATGCCACGTCTTCAACCCGCTTTGTGTGCCCCGTCAGGGTTGTGATGGGGGCCCCATCAAGCTGCCAGAGCTGTACCACTTGACCGTCGCCGCCAGTGGCCACTAAGTTTCCTGTAGTGCTAAAGGCCACACTCCAAAGACTGCCACCTTCGAGGGCTCCCGGTAATGTCCCTAGGAGTTGACCATCGGGAGTCCAGACTTTGGCAGTATTATCCAGACTCGCCGAAGCGATGGTTTGATCCACTGGACTCACGGCGACTTGCCAAACCATGCTTTGATGCCCCGACAACGTTGTGAGCAAAGTCCCGTCTAGATTCCATACCTTAGCCTGCTGATCGGCGCCACCTGAGACTAAAAATTCTCCCATGGGGCTAAAGGCTAAAGTCCAGGCAGCTCCTTCATGGGCCTGGATCGTTTGCACCAATGTTTTTGATTCAAGATTCCAAATTTGTAAGCTACCGTCCAAATTGGTTGCCGCTAGCAAGGGACGTTGGGGATGAAACGCGACACCAAAGGTGGTGGCATTACCGGCAAAGGTGTGGAGGAGTTGGCCGTTCTTAGCCCAGAGCTTGACGGTTTGATCGCCACTAGCGGTCGCAATTAATTCTCCATCCGGGCTGTAGGCGACCCCCAAAACGTGTCCTTCATGGCCTGACAACCGATTCCGTTCACTCATCCAATAGACAATCTGGTTGAGGGCACGATCTGCCGCCGCTTCTAACTGCGGATCAGGCTGCTCAAGATCCTGGAGCCGGCGCTTCGCTTTGATGGCATCAACTAGGGCCTCTAATTCTTGGTGGGAGGCAAACCGCCCTTCTGCCGATGAGATCAGGGCTCGAATTTCATTCAAGCGAGAGGTCTGTTCACTGGCGATCGCTCGACGATATTGGCGAAAAGCCACTAGACCCAATAAGGACACGATCACTAACGCACCTGAGATCATTCCCAGAAGAATTCGCTGTAGACGAGTGGTGCGTCTAGCCGCTTGGGCCTTCTCTAAATCCAGCGACTTCTGAATTTCAGCCTGTTCTTGCTCTTGACCCAGAGACAAAAATCGATAGTCTAAGTCGCTCAGGCTTTTGCCCCGAGCCCAGGCTTGGGCGTCCCGTAATGCCTGTCCCCGCAGCAATCGCGATTCATCCACTTGCTGTGAGCCTACCCAGGCATTAAACATTTCCGAGTAAGGACGTAGGGCGCCCAACTGGCGCTGCACCCAATCTAGATCAAATACGTTTTCATAAATGCGGTTTTTAACCCGGAGATAGCCCCCTTGCTGCACCATCAGACCGCTAAGCAGTAGCTCTATTTGGTCCCGACTATCGTCGGTAGCGATGGTTTGCCCCTCTAGCCAGCGTTGATAGAGGCCCAATAAACGTCCCGTACGGCGGTCATCGTAGAGCAACCGATCGCGAATCGTGCGCAAATGCTCGGGCTCATCTTGGGATTCCCAGTGATCAATGATCTGCGATCGCACCACACTTTCCACCCAGAATCGCTCCATCCCAGGGGGTACACTCAGCGGCTCATTGATCGCGGTTTGGCTAGAGACAACCAATAACTGGCAGACCTTTTGAATGAGAAACGGTTGGCCCCCCGTCCAATTCAACACTTCTTGCAAAATGGCGGCAGTGTTTGGGGTTTGAATCTGCAAGCCATGGGCTAAAGGAGCTGCTGCTTCGAGGCTAACCCCACTCAGCACAATGGCCCGACCAATATTAAACGGGGTGCGTTGTTTATCGGCAATTAAATCTGTCGGGGTCGCGACCCCAAAGATGGCAAAGGTCAGGCGTTTGTAGTCTGGTTCGACGGCTCGCCGGTTGTAGCAAAAGCGGATTAGCGCAAAGAAGTCATCTACTGAAAAGGGCAGGTTGAGCAGACTATCTACTTCATCGATAAAGATAAACAGCCGTTGGTCAGAGCACTGAGTTAGAACTGTTTCAATAAACTGACTCAAAATCTGAGTCAAAGAAAGATGACTTCGCGCCTCCCACCAATCGCGAATATCAAGGGTTGTTAACAAATCAAGCTGTAGTGCCAGGGTGGCCATTAAGCCCCGATACCATTGTTCCGGCGTGATCTGGTCACTGCCAATGTTGGTGACATCGACGACTGCACAGCGATGCCCCTCGGCCTGGAGTCGATGCCAACTGCGCACCATCAGCGATGATTTGCCCATTTGGCGGGAATTGAAAACGTAGCAAAACTCCCCTGCTAATAGCGCTGTGTAGAGGTCTCTATCGGCTTGACGTTCAATATAGGTTGGGGCGTTGTAGTCGAGACTGCCACCAATTTGGTAATAGTTGGCCATCGTTGCAATCGCGGCTGGATCGGGACAATATTGCCACGTATAACCTCTACAATAGGTCTGTTTTGGACAAGATTTGAAGCTTGGTCACCATCGGATTTTGCAAGCCAGTGTTATGGAGGTAGCGCCTGGATTAGCTGATCTATCCTTTCCATACTGATGGGCTCTAAAAGTTTGCGTGTTTATTGATTTTCTTCTGGCATGATCAATACCGTAGCCATCAATCTATAAGCGGGGCGTAGCGAACATGCTTTGTCCAGAAGCGTTATTGCAAATGAAACCCTTCCAGGCTTTGCCCCTTGAACGGTTGGATTGGATCTGCGATCGCGTTGAACACATCCAGCTCGTCCCTGGTGAAGTCCTTGTCCGTGAAGGCGAACCGACCAAAGGCTTTTTTATTCAGCTCAGCGGCCACATCACCGTCAGTCGAAGCGGTAACGGTGCTGATATACCTGTGGGTCGCCACCAAAGCCCCTCATTCTTTGGCGAAGTCCAAGCCCTGACCGAAGATTTGGTCCCCGTTACCCTGACCGCTGATATCGAGACTGACCTCTACCGCCTCAACTGTTGCGATTTCCTCGATTTGCTCCACGGCTGCCGCGAGTTCGAAAAAGATATCTTCCGTACCGTGAGCAAACGGCTGCGGGGGCTGGAGTCTTTCATTCACACTCGAGAAAAAATGGCCGCCTTAGGGACGCTTTCTGCTGGATTGGCCCACGAACTCAATAATCCTGCCGCTGCCCTCGTGCGGGCGCTCAAAGATCTCAAACCTGCCATGCTTGAACTGCAGCGCATGAATCTGGTATATGGCCAGCAGCAGGTGGATGAGGCCCATACAGACCAGTGGGAAATGCTGCGCGACCAAGGTTTTGCAGCCATAGACCACCCCAAAAACGACCCGTTAGCCCAAGGCGATCGCGAAGATGCCCTCACAGATTGGTTAGAAGACTATGGTGTGGCAGAAGCCTGGAAGCTGGCCGAACCCCTAGCCGCTGGCGAGATTGAACCAGCCGCCCTAGACGCAATCATGTCTCGTTGGCGCAATGACCCCACTGAACTGCGAGACATGGGTCTACGCTGGCTGGCCCTTTCTTTTGATGTGATGGGCATGATCCGCAACGGATTGGATGGTGCCGAGCGCATCTCTACACTAGTGCAGTCGATGAAGTCTTATTCCTACATGGATCGGGCTGCCCAGCAACAGATCAACATCCACGACGGCATCGAAGATACGCTACGCCTGTTTGCTTTTAAGCTGAAGCATGGCGTCAAAGTCGAGCGCCACTACGACCCAGATCTTCCAGAGATCATGGCCTTTGGTAGCGAATTAAACCAGGTCTGGACGAATCTGATCGGCAACGCCATTGACGCTCTCAACGAAGGCACCCCGGATGGTGCACCCCCACAGATTGTGATTCGCACATGTCAAAAGGGGGGGCGCCTACGCGTTGAGATCGAAGACAACGGCCCTGGCATTCCCCCCGAGGTACAAAATCGTATTTTGGAACCCTTTTTTACCACCAAACCCATGGGTAAAGGCTCTGGTCTTGGGCTCGACATAGCGCGGCGAATCGTGGACAACCGCCATAGCGGCAGCTTAATGGTCGAATCGGTACCTGGGAAAACTTGCTTCGCAGTGTTGTTGCCCCTGTAGAGGATGGGGGATGGGGGCAATCACCCTACTGATTAATCTTGAGACGGTATCCCATCCCTCTGACTGTCTCGATATAGTCGCTGCCCAGCTTTCTGCGCAAGTGTCTAATGTAAACTTCGATGATGTTGGAACCGGGGTCATAGTCATAGCCCCAAACCCGGTTCAGCAGTTGTTCTTTACTCATCACCTGCATGGGGTGTCTCAGCAGAACCTCCGCCAGCACAAACTCACGCGCTGATAGCTCAACGCCGCGATTGGCCACCCAGGCCTGCCGAGTGATTAAATCCAGGGTCAACTCACCGACTCTCAGCAAGGTCTCTGATTGGCGGGGTTGGTTGCCGGGGCGATCGCGCAGTTGCACTTTAATCCGAGCCAGTAGCTCCTCAAAGCGAAAGGGTTTGGTCATGTAGTCATTAGCTCCCCCCTCCAACGCCGTGACAGTATCGTCTATGCCGTCACGGGCCGTCAGCACAATGACTGGCAGTAGATCTCCCTGCCCGCGCAACTCGTTCAACACGGCTAAGCCATCTTTGCCGGGAAGCCCCAAATCCAAAATCATCAGGTCAAAGTCTGCGCTGCGGGCTAGCTGGGCAGCTTGATGGCCATCCTCAACCACCAGCGTGGTAAAACCGTGTGCTTTGAGCCCCGTTTTCAAAAAGTCAGTGATGTGAGGATTGTCTTCGGCGATGAGGATGCGATTCATGCCTGTCTGTCTCCAGCCGTTCTAAAGAGGGTTCCAGCGGGACAATCAGGGTAAACGTAGACCCTTGTCCCAGTTCACTCGAAAGTTCTACTCGTCCACCATGGGCCTGGACGATGGCGCTCACAATTGAAAGCCCCAAACCCGCCCCTTCAAACTGACGGTTGTTGTTTGTGGCCCGCGCAAATCGGTCAAAGATTTTAGCTTGATCCGCCCGAGCAATACCCTCCCCCGTATCCCGCACCCAAAATCTGAGCAGGCCATTGGTTGCAATCGAACCCAGCGCAATCGTGTCGCCCGCTTGGGTGTGGCGCACCGCATTTTGAACCAGATTCATCACCGCCTGGGAAAAGCGCTGTCGATCCATGACCACGGGATACAACCCCTTCGACTCTAGCTGCCAGTCACGCTCACAGGTCAGCGACCTGGCTTTGAAATAAAGCTCCTCAGTCAACCAGTCAAGATCTTCAGGTTTGAGAATCAAAAAATCAGGTCGTTCAGCTTTGGTCAACAGCAATAAATCATTCACCATCCGATTCATCTGAGCCAGTTCATTCATGATCAGCGCGATCGTTTCTGGCTGCTTTTCCGGTCGATAGGGCAGTAATTCCAGTTGCCCTTGAATCACGGTAATCGGTGTCCGCAGTTCATGGCTCACATCTTTGAGAAACTCCTGTTGACTATCAAAGACAAACTGGAGTCGATCCAACATGTCATTGAACGTCGCTGCTGTCTCTGTGATTTCATCCGAACCCTGGATCGGAATCCGCTGGGCCATGTCAGACGCGGTAATTTTGCGTGCCGTTTGGTTCATCAGCCGCAGCGGCCTCAAGATACGGCCTGCCATAATCCAGGCAATGAGAAAGAATCCCCCCAGCACCAACGCTGAAACCTTTAGCACTAACCCCATCACCTCAGTCCCAGACTGATAGGCCGTGGTTGAATCGTGAATGGCAACAAACACCCCTTGAACCCCATCGGCGGTTACCAGCGGTTCTGCAACATAGAAAAAACGGTGCTCTGCGCTGATCATTCGCCGCCGCTGGGGGGCTTCGAGACTAGCCCATTGATCGATCAGATCAGGGTGCGGCTGCAATAGGTTGGGCAAAGACTGGTTAGCTGGGTAGCGTTGGCCGTTGATAAACGTCACGACAAATTCGTTCTCAGCTTGCACATAATTGGCCAAGATTTGATCGAAAAATGCGGTGACTTCGGCGTCGGTCGGTTGGCTTCTACTCAGCTGCTCTGCCGAACGTTGGAACCGCTCAACTTCCTCGACGAGGGAAGCCTCCGCGTGGCCATCAATGCGGTTGCAGTAAATTTGGCGCGTCATCCAAACTGCAACACCAGTGGTGCAAACCGCCAGCAGAAAGTACCAAACTAAAAGACGAGCGCGGATATTGCGAAAATGCATAGACCACTCCGGCAATCGTTGCATGGGCCTATTCCTCAGAATACTGGGCTGTTCCAGTTGCGGCCACTCGACGTTCCAGACTCACTGGCCCAGAACCGTAAGCAACAACCATCAGCAGTCCACCGATGATGGCCAGATTTTTCATAAATTGAATCATCTGTGAGGCATCAGCGATGGGGTTATGAAACACCAGCGTGGCTGGAACTAAAAACAGCATTAGCAATACCGCACCGATACGGGCTTTGTATCCCAAAATGAGGGATGCTCCACCGGCAATCTCAAATGCGATCGTAAATACAGTCACTAGCGCAGCTAACGGAATCCCGACACTGGCAATCTGCTGCTGAGTACCTGCAAAGCCCCCTATCTTGGCAATGCCAGTGTGAATAAAGATCACGGCCAAAAAGGTTCTGCCGATTAGGGGGGTGAATTTTTGAGCATTCATGGAAATTTCTCCAATTGCAATGACAAATGAACACAAACGAATAAGCCGCAAAGCGCTATCAAGAAGTCACTTCAGATTGGGCTAAATGGGTTGGCTGTTGAGGGTTAACGGACGGAGCAGACAGAATGAGTCGAACCGTGCGATCGCGCAGCCCATAGCCATGCAGCCAGCTCAGCAGCACCATCAAACGGTTGCGAAATCCGGGCAAATAGACCAGATGCACACTCAACCACAGCAGCCACGGTAAGAAACCCGTGAGTAGCAAGGGACCAATTTTGCCGACACCTGAGTAGCAGCCAATAATTGCTAGGCGTCCCTTATTCAGGTAGCTAAACGATTTGGGGGATTTGCCGCGCATTTGTCTGCTGATATTGCGCGCGACGGCCACCCCCTGCTGCAAAGCTTCTGGGGCAACGCCTGTGAGCGGCTTGCCATTCTGTTCAGCATGGGCCAAATCACCAATGGCATAGACATTGGCGTATTCATTGAGCTGCAATGTTGGCCGCACCCTGACCTTCTGTTTACGAGCGGTTTGGGGTGTAACAGAGGTTCCAGGCAGAGCTGCCTCCAATCCAGCAGCCCAAACGACCGTTCCTGTCGGTAGGGAAGTGCCATCCTGAAACTCAACCTGAGTTGGGGTGACACGACTGACCCGCGTTTGAAAATGAACTTTCACCCCAAGCTGGCGCAGTTTTCGGGTGGTATAGCGGCCCAGGCGCTCGGGCAGATTAACCAGGAGATTACTCCCCGACTGCACTAAGACAATCTGCATTTCCCTCAGATCAAGACCTGGGTAATCCTTTTTGAGCGCTTGCTTAAGCTCGACTAGCGTTCCTGCCACTTCAACGCCAGTGGGGCCGCCACCAACGATGACGACTGTTAGGAGCAATTGACGTCGGATCGGATCTGCCGCTTGGATGGCCTGCTCAAAGCGATGGAGAATGTGGTTGCGCAGCCCTACAGCCTGCTCTAACGTTCTCAGTGGAAAGGCATTTTCAGTGGCACCCGGTACACCCAGAAATTGGGTTTGACTACCCGTTGCTAGCACCAAATAGTCGTAAGGAATGACAGCCTTGTCCGTTTCGACCACTTGATGGGTGAAATCAACATGTTTGACCTCAGCCTTCAAAAAGTGGGTGTTAGCCGCACGACGTAAAATAGTGCGAATCGGATAAGCAATGATTCCAGGTTCAATTTGAGCCGCTGCCACCTGATAGAGCAAGGGAATAAACGCATTGTAGTTATTGCGATCAATCACCCAGACTTCAGCACCACTCCTCGATAATGATTGAGCTGCCTGCATGCCGCCGAAGCCCGCACCGATGACAACAACGCTTGGGGGTTTTTGTGTAGTGCCCATGGTTTGTATGACCTGAATCATGGCCTAAATCGGTTTACGCTTTTGAGCATCGCAAATCATCGGGTATGCCAGGCTGAATCTAAGCTGAAAAAAAATTCAGCTAGAGATGGGCCGACTGATGAACGGGGTGCTGTTACATTTCTGTGATATTCCTCTGCAACACTCATGGCAAGGGTTTAAGAGCATCAACGCTCATAACGACTGCCTAAGGATTTAGAGGGATATCCGATGAGTTCTTCAGATTTAGATTCGGCCACGATCAACCGACCGATAGAACACAAACATCCGCCGATCGAGCACAAACAGCAGCATTACCAGGTTTCTCGATGGCTACCGTGGTTAGTGATGGCTACCTTAATTGGGGGGGGATTTGCTTGGTATTTTGTTCGCTTGGATGGTGTTGAGCGATCAGAGGCCGTCTCTCAAGAGCCCGCCCCGCGCCCTGTGGAGGTGACGAGATTAACGCCTGGAGATGGTGCTAGATCGGTTGAACTGATGGGTCAAGTCGAGGCTCGAACCAGTGCAACATTACGGTCTCAAACATCGGGTGTGGTACAGCAAATTCTCGTTGAGCCAGGCGATACCGTCAGCATTGGCGCGTCGGTGATTATTCTGGATGATGCAGATCAGCGACTCGTTCTTTCAGAAGCACAAGCCAGTCTTGCCTCTGAGCGCAGCAATTTGGCTGAATTAGAAGCCGGTACTCGTCCTGAGATTATTGCGCAGCGAAGCGCTGCATTGCAATCTGCTCAAGCCAGAGAGCAAGAAGCCACAGATAACCTCCAGCGGACTCAGGAATTAGTCAATCAGGGGGCGCTATCTGAGCGATCGCTGATTGAAGCCAGAACCACCGTAGATGCTGCCCGAGCCGCGAGATTAGAAGCCTCCGCAACCCTAGCCGAGGCGACCGCAGGCCCAACGGCTGAAGAAATTGAAGCCCAAAGAGCCACTGTTGCTGCGAATCAAGCAGCTGTCGATCAAGCTCAGCTGGGACTCAACCGCACCCGTCTTCTAGCGACGACCAATGGCGTAGTGGAGTCTCGCGACGCCAATGTTGGCGACTATTTAGAGGTTGGTTCACCCGTGCTGTCTTTGATCAACCGTGATCAACTGGATGTGTTTTTAGACATCCCTGAAGAACTCACGGGTCAAATTACGCCGGGACTCACAGTTACTCTGACCGCACGGGCACTGCCAGAGTGGCAAGGTCAAGCCACGATTGCTGGCACCATTCCCACTGCGGATGAAGCTTCCCGCCGGAAACAGGTGCGACTGCAGCTTGACGACCCCCCTGAGGGTTTGCTGTCAGGCATGTCTATTCAAGGCACGCTGGCGCTTGCCAGCGATACCCCCAGTTTCACCATTACTCGCGATGCTTTAGTACAACGCGCTGAGGAATGGTTGGTTTTTGCGATTACCAATGGGCAAGCCCAAGCAATTGCAGTCGAGTTGATTGCTGACAATGGCGAAGACGTGGCAATTTTCTCAGATCAACTGCAAAACGGACAATCCATCGTGGTGCGCGGTTCAGAAGGTCTACAAGACGGTGCAGCCGTACAAATCACCACTGACGAGTAATCTACAGACCTCATCCCTTATCGCTCTCAGCTCCAATCGCAAACAATCCTCAAAATCCCATCCTCATGAATCTGATTAAAACTGCCGTCCGCTGGCGACATGGGACCGCTGTTCTGTTCTGTTTGATCGCCTTATTCGGGGCGATCGCGCTGTTTAGCCTGCCTTCAGAGCTGCAACCCGGCGGCGATCGCCCTGAAATCACGATTACCACTCCCTATTCGGGAGCCAGCCCGACAGAGGTAGAAAATCTGGTCACTCGCCCGATTGAAGAACGCATGGAGGAAGTTGAAGGGGTCCAAGACATTAGCAGCACCAGCCGGTTGGGCGTCAGCACCATCAGTCTTGAATTTGATTGGGAGACTGACGTTGACGAACGCTTCGTAGACGTACTGAGTAAGCTACAACAGGTCGGTTCGTTGCCCCTAGAAGCCGATGAATCAGATGTAGAAGTGGTCAGCGGCAGCAGTAGCCCTATGATGTGGGTAATCTTGACGCCCCAAGACGGATTTACGGCCAATGATTACCATTACCGCGATTTAGTCGATGACGTGGTGGTTCCCCGGTTTCGACAGGTGGAAGGGGTAGGGCAGTTTTTGGTATCAGGTGGGCGGGAACGAGAAGTAGAGGTAGTCGTCGATCCGCGCGCCCTTGCCGATCGCAACCTCACCATTGGCGATGTGGTCAATGCCTTGCGAGAGAACAATCGTGACATCCGCAGTGGCCCCCTCGTCTTGGGGCGGCGGGAATATCGCGTCCGCACCGTGAGTCGTTCAAATGACGTTGAGCAACTTGAAACCTTCATCCTGCGACGGGATGGGTCTGGAACGGTCTATTTGGGCGATGTTGCCCAAGCCCAACTCGGGCGCAGGATTCAAGACCGGGCACTGATTCGCGATGGTGAACCGGCTGTTGCCGTGGGCATTATTCGTCAGGTCGGGGGGAATGTGCCAGAAATTTCCCAGGGCATTCGCACTGCGCTAACTGAGCTCGAAGCCCGCTTTGATCGAGAGGGTGAAGGGATCGCATTTGATATTCCCTATGACGAGAATGACTATATCAATCAGTCCATCTCATTTGTTCAAGGCAACTTAATAGTGGGGGCTATTCTGGCGTCGTTGATGCTGCTCCTGTTCCTAGGGTCACTGCGCACTGTTGCGGTGATCGCCATTACGATTCCCACCACCTTAATCGCGGTGTTTATTGTGTTTGCTGCCCTGGGGCGATCGCTCAACGTGATCAGCCTGGCAGGACTGGCCTTCGCCGTTGGCATGGTCGTAGACAATGCCATTGTGGTGCTTGAGAGTGTATTCACCCACATACAGCAGCAAAAGTCGCCTGTACAGGCGGCTATCGAAGGTACTCAAGAAGTAGGGGGAGCCATGCTGGCCTCAACCCTCACGACGATTGCAGTCTTTGCCCCCATTGTGTTGGTTAAAGGCGAAGCAGGTCAGCTGTTCTTTGACATCGGCATTGCCCTATCGGCCTCCGTCCTATTTTCACTATTTGCGGCCCTGACGCTGGTTCCCATGCTGTCGGGGCTGTTCCTCAATCAAGCCGAAGCCCAGCGCATGCTGCTGGATCAGGTTTACCAACAAGGCAACTGGTTTGAACGATGGGTGACTCAGACGTCCGGTGTGTTTCGTCTGATGCAAGGTCGTCTAGAACAGGGACTGCTGGGAACCGTTGGTTGGTCATTGGGCGCGGGTCGCCAAGGGAGGCGTCTCATGGTTCTGGCGATTCCCCTGTGCTTATTGGTCGTGAGTACGCGTCTGTTGCCTGCACCGGACTATCTGCCTGAAGGCAATCGCAACTTGGTTTTGTGGTTGGCAGGGCCATTCCCTGGCACAAGTATCCCAGAAGCGATCGCCCTATCTGAGGAACCGCGTCAATTTGTGGCAGAACAGCCCGGCGTGATCCGAACCATCTATGTGCATCGTCCAGGATTACAGGCAGTCGCCGCGTTTCTCGATCCAGATGAAGCGACTGGGCGCAATCTAGATAGTATGGTCAATCGGATGCGGGGGACCAGTGCCAACTATCCGGGCTACCGCTTCCTCGTACCGCGACGGGTACCCATCTTTCGCGACCCAGGCAAGGAATTTGAAGTCCAGATCATCGGTGAAGATTTAAACCAGCTTAACCAGCTCCAGCAGGGCGTCAGCGACCAGTTGCGATCGCTGGGTGGGGTGCAAAACGTGCGGTCAAACTTTGTGATGGGGGCACCAGAACTGCAAGTCATCCCCAATCGAGAACGGTTAGCCGAAGCCGGCCTATCTGAACTTGAGGTGGGCACCCTGGTGGAAGCCGCACTCGGCGGGGTGCGCGCCTCGGAATTTGTCGATGGGCGTCGAGAACTTGACGTCACGGTGGAGCTACAGGACACTGCCGTACAATCACCCGAGCAGCTTCGGCAGTTGGCATTATTCAGCAACGATGGATTTCCCCTCCAGCTGACTGATGTTGCCGAGGTGGTAGAAACGACAGGCCCGGATGCGATTAACCGCGTTAATCTAGAACGATCGGTCACGCTGACGGTGAGCGTGGCGAGGGAAGTTCCCTTGGGGGCATTGCTGCAGCAAACCGAACAGCAAATTCTCGAACCGCTGCGGGAGTCGCTGCCGGCGGGCTCTCGGATCGAGCTAGCAGGGTCTGCAGATGTCCTTACCGAGACCTTGTTGCAGTTGGGGCAAGCGTTTCTCCTATCGCTGGTGATCACTTACCTGTTGCTGGTGGCACTGTATCGATCGTTCATCTATCCCATGGTGATTATGGTGACCGTGCCAATGGGCATGACCGGAGCCGTCTTAAGCCTGGTGGGGGTCAATCTCATTCCCGGCGTTGTGGTTCCCCTCGACCTGATCACGGGATTGGGTTTTGTGATTCTGACGGGGGTTGTGGTTAACAATGCGATTCTCTTGGTTGATCGCACCCTGCAACTCCAAAGTCAAGAACACTATGGGTTAGATGAGGCCCTTTATCATGCAGTGCGCGATCGCCTCCGCCCCATCTTCATGTCAGCCGGAACAAGTGTTTTAGGCATGTTGCCCCTGGCGGTTTTTCCGGGCAAAGGGGCCGAACTCTATCAAGGGTTGGGGATTGCCTTAAGCGGTGGCTTAGCACTCTCAACACTGCTGACGCCAACAGTGGTGCCTGCTGTGATGCGGTTATTAAGCGATTTCTCTCAAGGTCAACCCCGCCGCCCTAACGCGGCACTTAAAGACCCTCCGATTTCAACAACACCCGAGCCAGCTCTGACAAGCGTTGCTGGCGATCATCACCACTCCAATGGCAAAACGCCCTAAGCATTCACCCCATCCGATTTGAAAACTGGAGTTTTTAGCTTAGAAGATTTTAGTTTAGAGAAAACGATAGCTCTGGATATGGCTAAGGTTTAAACCAATTACAAGGAAGGTTTTTTATGCACAAGTTTCATCAATCACCGGGACTCAAAGCTGCTGATATATCCTTAGCCTACGCCTTGCTGCGGATCATCATCGGCATCAACTTTTTCAACCACGGCTTTACTCGCCTAGACAACATTCCCGGTTTCACAAATGCGATGGTAAGCGCTATGGAGGGGGCATGGATGCCGGAGCCTCTCGTGAGAATAACCGCCTTTCTGGTGTCTCCAGTCGAGCTGATTGCCGGTCTTTTCCTAATTTTAGGTTTATTTACAAGAGCTGCTTTAATGGCCACCTTTGTCTTGATGGCGATTCTCATGTACGGCGTCACCATTGTGCAAAACTGGGATGCCGCTTCTAGCCAGCTGATCTATAACCTAGTGCTGTTCATTCTATTAGCTGGTTTAGGTTACAACCGCTTTGCCCTAGACAACGTTTTCTTTAGCGACGATCGCACTCAAGCATCCAACGCTTCCGAAGAGCGCCCCGTCCAAGAGGTCAAGGGCTTCAGGCGTTTCAGGTTGGGTCAACAAAACCGTCAGCGCAAGTATGGGATTTTACCTTCTAGATTGAAGCAATAATCCACCGCTGATCTTACCTTTTGTTTTTGGCCTCTCTATCGATTCATTAAACAACAATAGATCCATGCCAATTAATATTTTATTAGCCTCAAATGATTCCGCTTTAGTACCGCTAATTGAAACCGAATTTCGCTATGAAGGCTATCAAGTCACTGTCAAAAATGACGGTGCCTCAGGCCTGATTGAACTTCGTGAGTCGCAACCTGATTTAGCCATTTTGGATATGGCCTTGCCTATGCTATCAGGGCTAGAGATTTGTCGTAGATTGCGAACGACTCGCCAAGAAATTCCCATTATTTTGCTGGATCAAAATCAGGAAAACAACTGCGCGATCGCGCTAGATTCAGGCGCCGATGATTATTTAGCTCGTCCCATCAGTATAGAAGAGCTAACGGCTCGCGTACGATTGCATCTACGTCGGTGCCGTCGCGATCAGCCAGACCCTTTAATTTTCCAAGACTTGCGAATTGATCTGCAAACGCGGGAGGTTTGGCGAGGTCATCGCCCCATCCAACTGACGCCTAAAGAATTTGATTTACTGGTCTATCTGATCTCGCATCCCCGTCAGGTATTGTCCCGCGATCGCCTCATGGATGAAGTGTGGGGTTATGACTTCATCGGAGATTCTAATGTTCTGCATGTCTACATTCGTTGTCTACGCCTAAAATTAGAGGCCAATCGTGAACGGCGATTAATTCATACGATTCGAGGCGTCGGTTACGTGCTGCGAGAAGCCTTCGCAAAGCAGCATGCATTGAAAATTGTTTAAGAGATTGCTTTAAAGGTGTCGATGGTTACCTGAGCCGCCCCCCTGCCCCCCAATTCTGGGGGGTTCTGAGTTTAGTCCCCCAGAATTGGGGGATTCAGGGGGCGAATGCAGCACATTTGGGACTTCTCAAACAACCTCTAACCAAAATCACACCTATACAGATCAGGGGTTGCGAACCTTGTAATAAATCAGACGTTGAACCTCTGGCAAAGGTATCTTCAATTCTTGAGCGATCGCCTGTTCAATCTCGGGGGGGGCAATCAGGGCAAACTGAAACTCACGCTCCAGGAGATTGGGATCATCTGAAATAACTTCAGCTACTGAGAGCCCCGATGCCTGATAGATTTTGACCTGGATAGCAGATATCTGGCTAATGGCTATGTTTTCAGGTTGGATATTGGCGACAAAATAGCGTGGCGTCTGGTAAGCACGATTCAAAATTCGCAGGGTTACCAGTTGGCCAACCGTCCAAAAGCTAAACCCTAATGCTAACAATGACAGCCACAGCCGAAGACGGCTCAAAGTTGAAAACCCAGAACGCAATGCTTTTAACGGTCGTGCAACAGACTGCCACATACCAAACCTTAGGAGACCTATCAGTTCGTTTCTGGCTAGCTATTCACGTCTAGGCTAGCCTTCCTTAATAATCTTGCAAACCCTATATTGAGAATACTCGGTATTTTGGCGCATCACATTTCTGTGATATTTACCCGTCAGACTAATCTGTAATAGCTTCTACGTATGTGACCTGGGGTATTGCCGATGATTATCCTGCTGGTTGAAGATGATCCTGCACAGCTAAAGCCCCTGTGCATTGCCCTTTCGGAATCGGGTCATTTGGTCGATGGCATAGAAGACGCTGAAGAAGCCCAATGGTTGATGGGTAGTAAGGAGTATGATTTGTTAATTCTGGATTGGATGCTGCCCAAGACGAGCGGCATATCCTTGTGCCAGCAATACCGCACACTGGGGAAAGGAGCACCCATACTCATGTTGACGGCCAAAGATACCACGGTCGATAAAGTGTTGGGCTTAGATTCTGGGGCAGATGACTATCTGGTCAAGCCGGTTGATCTTCCAGAACTGCTGGCCCGGATTCGGGCTTTGGGCAGGCGAACGCCTCAGTGGAGTAGCGATCGCCTCAGCCTGGGAGACCTACATCTCTATGTTTCAACCCTCATCCTGGAGCGGCAACAAGTGCAAGTTCGCCTGTCTAGCCGCGAATTCCATCTGATGGAATATTTTATTCGGCGCTCAGGACAGGTGATTCGGCGCGATCGCATTGAGCAAACCCTTTGGGAGTGGGGCACCGAACCCGAAAGTAACGCCGTCACCACGCTCATTTGGCGACTACGACAACGATTAGACGAACTTGGCGCAAAGAGCTGGTTAGAAACAGTTTATGGGATGGGATATCGTCTCAAAATTCCTGAAAGAATATCATAGCTGCCGATATGTTTAGCCGCAGTCGTCTCAATTTAGCCTACTGGTTTGCACTGTCAATGGGCAGCATTTTGATTGCGTTTACCGGGGCAGTTTATTACCTTGAAGCAGAAGATCAGCTCCGAGCATTCGACGATAGCCTATATTTGAAAACTAAGAACATCGACAATCAAGTTTATTATCGGCTGGAGCAAGGACGCTGGCAGTTAAACTTTGAAAATGTCAGTTTACTAGCCGGGGAAAATACACCCACGCTACAGAATGAATTAGTTTATATCCGTTGGTATGACGTTGATGGGGAGTTGATTCAGTTTGCTGGGTTGACGCCTACCCTGCAAAAAATGTCAACCCAAAAGAGGGGATTTAAAACCGTTCATATCGCCGATGTTGCTGAGTCTGAAAATTCAGTCAACCGCCCACTTCGTGAGTTAACCATTCCGGTTAAATATAATGAGCAGTTAGTTGGGTATATCCAGTCTGCGACGCTTCTAGAGCCATTACAAGCTGATTTGGCTCAGGCACTGGTAGTGTTGACGCTGAGTGTCCCTGTAACGCTGGGCGTCATTGGACTGACCGGATGGGTTTTAGGGGGCATGGCGATGCAGCCGATCCGTCAGTCTTATAATCGATTACAACGCTTTACGGCAGACGCTTCTCACGAATTGAGAACGCCCCTAGCCGTGATTTTAAGCAACGCTCAGGTTGCCTTGATTCCAAGCATTCGAGAGAGCGCACAACAGCAAGACTGTGTAGAAGAGATTGAGAAAGCTGCCAAGGCCATGACTGGCCTCATAGACGATCTCCTATTTCTAGCCCGACATGAGGGGCCACTGACCGGAGCAGCTCTGAATAAACAGGTTGATATGCAGACTCTTTTGAAACCTTTAGTTGAACACTACACAACTCAGGCAGCCCTACGAAATCGCAAATTTATCAGTGATGTGCCCCTACAACCCGTCATGCTCAAAGCTGACCCCCAGCTTTTGCGACGAGCCATTACCAACCTCTTGGAAAATGCCTTCAAATACACCCCGCCTGGTGGCACGGTTTGTCTGCGTTTTTTGACTCAGGCCCACTGTGCCATGATTCAAGTTGAAGACAACGGTATTGGCATCCCAGAGACTGACTTACCCCATATTTTTGAGCGCTTTTATCGGGTGGATTTGGCGCGATCGCGTCGTAAAGGTGGGTTTGGGTTGGGTCTATCGATTGCCCAGCAAATTGTCCAAGCCCACGATGGTCAGATTACCGCCAAGAGCACAATCGGAGAAGGCACGACGTTTCAAATTCAACTGCCGTTGCGTAAATCGATTAAGCCAAGGAAAACGACTTGAAGTAGGCGTGCAGATGACACCACCAACTTACAGATCTTTTACCGAGTTTTACGAGAAATCAGACGACACAAACTTCCCCTATGAACATCGCTTAGTTAGCTGAGAGCTTATCCCACTGCTAAAAAACTCAGACAGTGGTCGGATTGTGAAAACCTCATCGACAATAGGATCCCTCACCGACCAACTGAATCTGGAGTCAGTATATGAAGTCTTGATGAAGGTGTCATATGGAACACATCGGAGCTTTATGGCTTTGCCGCATTTTATTAGGGGAAATTGCGCAGACACAACCTGACCCAAGTAGCGCAGTGCCGTGCGTCAACTCAAGGGAATTCCATGCCAAATCATGTTTTCAACGCCTGGGGCTTAAAACTAATGGGGGGCTTGATGCCGTTAGCTGCGATCGCGATCGCAGAACCCCCTACCGCCAGCGCCGCCAGCTTCAACCCAATTGACCTGGATGAAAGTTGGTCATTTGCTTTCGAAGACTACGCCATTGAACACCAGGGCCAGAGCCTAGTCGACATCACCGTCAGCTATGACTATGTAGACGGTATCGGCCTTGATGATCCGTTTGAATATCCCGAATTTCTGCAAATCTTCAACTACATCGACAATTTTCTGGTCACTTATCCCAACGAAACTGACTTTTGGGAAATTCTGAATAAAAACCTAGTGACCGATCTGCTGACTGAACCCATTCCCACCGTATTTGGGTTTGACTATCAACTGAGCGATGTGCTGGATTCTCTCACGGTCGATATTGCCGTCGCTTCCGGGTCTTCAGATATTGTTGTGCCTCGGACGAGCACAGTCACGGGTATTCCGGGCGCAACGATTGACCTATTTGAAAGCTGGTCCTTTGCCCTCGAAGACTACGCCATTGAACACCAGGGCCAGAGCACCGTTGATTTAACCGTCAGCTATGACTACGTCAACGGCATTGGCGAAGATGATCCCTTTGAGTATCCCGAGTTTTTGCAGATTTCCAACTTCATCGAGACATTTTTAACGGATTATCCCAATGAAACGGATTTCTGGGAGATTCTCAACAAAAATCTGGTGACTGATTTGCTGAGTGAGCCAATTCCGACGGTGTTTGGTTTTGATTATCAGCTGGCTGAGGTGCTTGATGCGCTGACCGTCGATATTGCAGTCCAGCCCGGCTCATCTGACATTGATGTGCCCCGGACAAGCACAGTGACGGGCTTGCCTGGTGACTCGATTGACCTGGATGAAAGCTGGTCGTTTGCATTCACAGACTACGCCATTGAGCACCAGGGTCAGAGCACCCTCGATTTAACCGTCAGCTATGACTACATCGACGGCATCGGCACCGACGATCCGTTTGAATATCCGGAATTCTTGCAGATTTTCAACTTCATTGAGGCATTTTTAACGGAATACCCCAACGAGACTGACTTTTGGGAAATCCTCAACAAAAATCTGGTCACCGACTTACTTAGCGAACCGATTCCCACCGTGTTTGGCTTTGATTATCAGCTGGCTGAGGTGCTCGATCAGCTCACAGTGGATATTGACGTGCAAGCTGGGTCTTCTAATATCGACGTACCCCGATCAAGTACGGTGACGGGCTTCCCCGGCAACACGGTTGATCTCGATGAAAGCTGGTTCTTTGCCTTTGAAGACTACGCCATAGAACACCAGGGCCAGAGCCTGGTTGATCTATTCGTCAGCTATGACTACGTTGATGGTATCGGTGTGGACGACCCCTTCGAGTATCCAGAATTTTTGCAGATTTTCAACTTTATTGATACGTTTTTGGTTGACTACCCCAACGAAACCGACTTTTGGGAAATTCTCAACAAAAACCTGGTGACTGATTTACTCAGCGAGCCAATTCCCACCGTGTTTGGCTTTGACTATGAACTGGCCGAGGTGCTGGACAACCTGACAGTAGATATCGATGTGCAGTCGGGGTCATCAGATATTGTTGTGCCGCGCTCTAGCATGGTAACGGGTACGGTCGTGGCTTCGGCAGATGTGCCAGAACCAAAACTATGGCTGGGGTTAGGCATCGTCACAGTTTTAGCTGGGTGGTGCAAACACAAGCGTTAACATCATTGAGTAAGTACACGGCGAGATGCTCCGGTAAGGTGACTCGAATATCGCCCCTTAGATGCAGATCCTGTCCTAAAATATGCCGTTCAATGCCGTTGATCTCGTCTTCAATGCGAATGACGACTTGCAGTAATTCCTCACCCGCAAGGGTCAGGGCATAACCACTGGGCAATCGATCAAATAATCCAATATTATCGAATTAAGCCTCATTGAACGCTCCAATGCAAGGAAATCCTTCCAAGGAAAACATTGAGGATGCCGTTGCCTCCAAATCCATTAACCGATTGCGTGAAACTAGTTGTAGCAGTAGCACTCCCTTCGACTCTACTGGAAGAAAGCGCCTCTTTTATAAGCTACAAACCAAAGCTATGCTGATAGAAGGGAACTCGCTTGAGTTGCGCATAGTTTTGTGCGACAAACTGCTCCTCATCCTTAAGCATCTGCTCTACTTGAGCTAGCAAAAAACTGCTCGTTCCAAACGGATAGATTCTCACAAATCTAGGCAGGATATGACGAAAAACTGAGTAGTATGGAAAATCAGTCTTGGGTAATTCGCAGACAAACGCGGCCTGGGCGCAGACCTGAATCGGTAGCGGTTGAGTGCTATTGATTTCAAAGGATATAGGTATAGCTGGTGCAAGACGTTGAACTGATCTGAAGGGTGATTTTTTCGCAAAAATTGACCCTATTTTGAGTTCATCAAAGTGAGCAACTATTTGGTGGTCAAAAACAAGCCATCCTTGGGTTTGATAAAGCCTTTTAGCTGAAAATTTTTGACTAAAAAATACACATCTTTTGACTATTACAGACGTCGTCAAAACGGCAATTTGAAAATGGCCTAGATCTGCGATCGCAACTTCGCCAAATAAGGGCTCAGGGCCCTGAGACATAAAGTTAGTCATAACGACACCTCACTGCACTCAAGATTCTTGAGTTGGATGTAGTCAGAATCTTGGGTAATACTCATTAATGAATGGTTATTTTGTAACTCTCGTAACTGCAACAATTCAAAGCCTGATGAGTTATGAGATTGTAAGGTGAAACAAGGTGCAGTATGAGTACCTTCAAATGTTGAAACTGTAGGCGCACAGTCTGATATTGGAGTTATATGGGAAGAAAGTTTTTGCATAGAGAATGTCATCTCATTACTTCTTTGGAAAAATGAGTCCAACTCAAAAAATGAGTTCTGCGATCGCTACTAATTTTTTATTGAGTTCCGCAAAATCAGGCAGCGAGTTTGAAAGAGAAGATTTTAACTTTCGCAGAATCCGTAGAGAATTGGTACAGGTTCATTTGACTTAGTGCTCAATCCGAAGTCAGAACTGAAATAACGGATTGCCTATGGATAACCTCATGCGATCGCAGCAGCATTCCAGAACGTATCCTAATTCAAGTCGCAATTGAATATTTAGCAGAGTCGATTACTTGTTTCAGCTATACTGGTTCAGTTTTCACTGGTTCTTAAGCTGTTGTAATCGAAGCTCACCAGTTAAGTTCTGGTTCAAACCAATCATCTGAATTGAAATACCTCACTGCTGCAAAAGACAAGGGCTAGTTCAGCGTGAATGGCATTTCAATATAACTTGTCAATTAGAGCTTCTTGATCTGTAGAAGAATCAACAAAAGTCTACACTGCTGTTCATTCAAACTTATCGGCATAAGTTTTTTCTAGCATATGAACCCTGGTTTATACGATTGTGCTGCAAAAAGGTGACGGGTTTGGGAAAAATGTGGATCACTTTTCGATCACATTTGGATCACAACTCAAGTTTTCGACCTGAGAAAGTGTTTGAAGAGGCATAAACCTTGGTCTAATCTAAATCTATAGGCTCGCTTAAGCTAAAACTCAAGTTTTCAACTCGGATAGGACTTCAGTCAGTAACATTAAGCACTCAGAAATTCTCGACTTTTTATAATTCCAGATAACTGCGTTTCAAGAATCAGTACTGTGTGAAATTTATCACATTGATAAAAATCTATTTGGTTTTGCTGGAAATTATAATTTGACGAACTAGAAAAGTGAATGATTTTTTCTTTGTGCATAAGCTCCTCCACACTCAGCACAAATTTCTAAACACCAGGCTTCACATTGGTCTATACGGTAAAAGCCTTTGCAAAGGCTATCACGGGGGTAGATTATCCACTGGGCTTTGGATGAGTCTGTTTAGTGATTATCAACTCCAAAACCTGAATAAGTCCATTCGGGTTAGTAATATACAGTGACAATTACCTCATCCAACATTAAACAGGAGAGCTGGAGGAAAGATGACGAGTCTTAGAGCTTCTGAAAAAGGATTAGAAATAGTAAATTCAGCGAGAATAAGAAGAGGCTGGTCAAAAAGCTCAGATGCATGGGCTGATCTAGCCAAGGTCTCATCAGGTACTCTCAAGCGATTTTGGCAGGGGAAGGCTATCCGAAGCGATAGTTTTCAAGAAATATGTCATGCGATAGGTGTCTATAGCTGGATAGATATTGCAGACTTTAACTCATCTGAAAACGAATCATTTAAGTCAGATATAGCTGCTCATTTCATAACTGGAAATCCAATCTTAGATCCGAAACTTTTCTTCGGTAGGGATGCAGGTATAAGGCGCATTTTCAGTATCTTAAACAGGCACCCATTGCAAAACATTGCAGTCATGGGCAAGAAGCGGAGTGGCAAAACTTCCCTATTGCACTATATATCAAAGATTACGAAAATCCATCCTGAAAATCTTAGAGCCGATCAAAAAAGTCATTGGTTAAAAAATTCAGAAGCATACAACTGGATATTTATCGATTTTCAAGATAGGAGAATGATGAATCAAAATAAACTATTAGGCTATATTCTAAGTCAGATGGGATTACAAGATGAACATCAACTTGATTTAGAGCTATTCATGGAGATTTTTAGCTCAAATATCAAGAAGCCAACGGTTATTCTTTTTGATGAAATTGATGGCGCAATACAACCTAATTCGCCTTTAGACGATCCTTTTTGGGAAAGCCTCAGGTCTCTAGGGACGAATCACTCTCAAGGAAACTTATCTTTTGTGCTGGCATCCTCTAGCTTGCCAAGTGAGCTTGCCCATAGCACAGGATATATATCACCCTTCTTTAATATTTTTGGTCACATTATCAAGCTAGGGCCATTAACAGAGACAGAAGCTTATGAACTGATGCGGAGCTCACCGATTCCTTTCTCAAGTGAGGATGAGAAATGGATCATTAGCGAAAGCCAGTGCTGGCCTTTGCTACTACAAATTTTATGTAGCGAGCGTTTGTTTTCATTAGAAGAAAGCGAGAAAGAAGGGACTTATGAAGGCTTTGATTGGCAAGCGCAAGGTCTCATGGAGATAGAGCGCTTTCGATATTTACTCGATTCTAACTAACAATGGCTAATGCTTCTGATTCAGAAAAAACTAAAGTTGATCGCCTAGGAGCCTTATTGCGTGAGCTAAATCGTACCCATGATCAATATGCAGTCCGCTTCATGCCGATTATCACGTTTAACGATTGGCTAGATTATCTCGAAGAGGTTCTAACAGAAAGCATCATTCTGATCGCCCTAGACGAGTTTGAGGTGCTCGAAGGATCCTTTAGCAGAGGTCAACTTTGCGAGGCAGACATTCTGGAAATGTTGAGAAACCTAATTCAACATCGTTCTCGATTCAGATTGCTGTTGTCTGGCTCAAACACATTAGATAAATTTCAAAAATGGTCTAATTATTTAATTAACACTAAGGTCTTCAAAGTTGGCTACTTAAACGATAAAGAGTCTCATCAGTTGTTTCAGGTAGAACTCATCCGTCGTTGGTTTAGTCAAAAAACAAGATGACTGTTATATGATGTCCCAACGCCAGATGGTAAAGCGACGCGTGTTACCTGCATCAGTCTCTACACCACTTCATAGGACAGAATCACATAACGTACTATCCCCAGACGACTCAACACAGCTAATCCTCCCGTTGCTGATTGAGACGTGGGATCCACATTCTTCATCAATTGATTGACGACGGGGTAAGTCGGTAAGGTATTACGGGTGATATCTTCAATCTGCCGTTGCCGAAATCCAGCTTTAGCGGCAAGCTGCGCATATTGGGAAAAAGTCCAAAAGTTAATGGGGGGATTGCCTTCTGCCGTAAATTGCCCATATGCCTTTGTGACTAAACGGTTGGTCACCCCTTCAAATTGCTTCCATAGGAGGCCAAACCAGTTGGGGATTAAAAAGTCACAGAGCACCAGCATCCCCCCCGGTGCAAGCACTCGTTTAACTTCTGAGAAAAATCTTGCCCGACTGGGAAAGGCAAAAATGCACTCGACTGCCAAAACGACGTCAAAGGCCCCATCGGGAAAGGGCAGTGCACAGGCATCTCCACAAATAAATTCAATTTGATTGCCCGATTGAGGCACCACTTCAACCTTGGCCCGCTCAACTTGCTCGGCATTGATATTGATGCCTTTTAACTGCAAATTCTGATGTGAGGCATTCAACAATGCAATGGTGCCGCCAAACCCGCATCCGGCATCAAGGATGCTCAGACCATCTCGCAGCTTAGCGTGGCCAAGTAATTGGCGTGACAAGCGCTCAGCCGCTGCAGAGAAATCCTTCAGTGAACCATCAGCCAGGGCTGAATCGGGCCAAAACCCCCAGTGAATATGCTGTCCGAATGCCTCCAGGGCTTGGGTATCTTGAGTAGCAAACAGTCTGGGCAAATCGTCAAAGTAGGGGCGACTCATAGGTAATTTAGGTAATTAACGACAAACAACAAAAAACGAAAAAATTTGTGGCAAGAGAATTATTCGAGTATGCTAAACGATGTCGAAAGCAATCCACGCCCGTTTCGTCGAAATTTCTAAGGATTTAAGTCCGGTCTTGGCCGAGGCGATCGCACGAACTAAGCCGATCGAACTGGTTCCAAACCAGAATGATCCCTTTTCGGAGCGATTATGTCGCGCGATCGCAGGTCAGCAACTATCGGTCAAAGCAGCCCGTTCGATTTGGGGCCGGGTTGTTGATAGCGCAGCTGATCGGTCGCTGGTTGAATATTTTGCGGAAGTTGACCCAACTACCTTGCGCACCTGTGGTCTATCGGCTGCAAAGGCGAAATCCATGCGCGCGATCGCATTGGCAACCCGTTCAGGACAGCTTGATGCAGAAGAATTGGGTGCGCTAGATCAGAGTGATCGCAGCCAACGCTTAACGGCTATCTGGGGTGTGGGCCAATGGACCGCTGACATGATGGGCATCTTTTATTTCGGCGATCCCAATATCTGGCCCGATGGCGACACGACTGCCCGCAAAATGCTCGAACGGTTGACCAGTCCAAGGCGAAAGACCACGCGTACCGCCACTCGCTTTGCACCCCATCGCTCGTATCTGGCCCTTTACATGTGGCATCAAGCCGACGCAGCGCCGACTTGATGGCATATTTTTGCACCAGTCAGGTTATGTTTGAGCAATTTTTGGAGTTTGCGGTACCCTTCGCAACTCGTCAGCCTGAAGCAACAGCCCGCTATGACCAGGAAACCAAACGGTGGATTTATAGCCGTAGCCAGAAAGCTTTGTGCGCTATGGCGAGCGCTATAAGTCAGGGGGTCGAGTAGTCCCGATCAACCTGCTCGCGCGCCAGAGGCAAACTGCGTGCAGCCAAGCCGGGGTATTGATGGTGTAAGTCATGGTTCAGGGTGGCATGCACTACCGTTTTGCCAAATATCCATTCGCCAATGCGGATCGAGATAGGGGGTAATGACAAGGCAAAGTTGCCATACTCACCCTTTTGGTGATGTACACAACGGAAAAAGATAAAGTCGGAGACCCCATAAACCAAGCGGAGCGTTAACCAAAACCACAAAAACGTTGTGCCACCAAACCAGGCGATCGCGCCCAGGAGTAACATCTTGATCACCAGTCCAATAGTCAAAGAGAGACTGAGTCCATAGCTGGCAATCCAGCGAATGGTATCTTGCTCGGGCGTCGTCATCGCATTCAAAAAGACCCACCCACTTGCCCCACGAATATGGTAGCCATCAGGGTCTGCGTCGGTGGCAGGAGCCCGATGATGGGCAAAGTGGATCGCGCGAATTTCGTCATAGCCGAGGCTGAGTACCGAAAGTGGAACCGGGCTTGAACCCAGCCAGCGAATCAAGCGATTAAGCTGACTAGGATCATAGATATGTACCAGTTCATGGACGCTAATGATCCAGCGGGGAAAGGTTAGGATAACCACCCCTATCAAACCAGCGATGGGCATTACGCCTTGAACAGTCCAGACGTAGCTGGCGATTAAAACGATCGAGACGAACCAACACTGCTGCACATAGCCTAAGGCATCCGACTCTGTCACCATATATTCAGTGGGATAGTCATATTTAGAGGGATAGTCGGGCGGCGGGGACAGTAAGTGCGTCATCGGAGATTGTCAGAACGGGATGGCAAATTACAGTCTATCGCCATCAAGCCCCATCGCTGCCAAGGGAAAGAGCAGGCGGCGATCGCAATTGCCAAACCCATTCAACATAATTTTCGAGCACAGGCGATTCTCCTGCGTATCCCAACAAGACAATACCTACGCTCTAGGCAGCATTTAAGTTCACTACCAATCCATTTCTAGACAGATAGTTTTCGAACTTGTGAATATCGATAGAGCCAGTTTGATCCGCATCCAAAATGCTAAATAGTTGTTCGACAATATAGGGGCGAATATCCTCTGCATTTCGTTGCCCAGTGGTCTGTGCCTCAATAAATCGCAGCAGCTCGAATAACTCAGCTTTATCCAACGATCGGTTGTTGTCCCTGTCAAAATAGTGAAATAGCTGGTGAGCATCTTCGGAAGTGATCCGCGAAGATCGTAAGGATTCTTTCAACATCTGTCGAGTAAACACATTCATAAAGAAGAGCTGCTCTAGAAGCGGGAAGAAGAAGAACCCAAACGCAGCCCAGAAAACGGCATACTGCAAAATGGGATGCTCCCTCATGACGCTGGCCCCGTTGAGCAATGATGCCCATAGGAAAAAGTTGGGGGTGACCAGCAACAAATAAGCATCTTGAGCTTCAGCTTTATTTGCCCATTTTTTAGGCAACAGAATTGCTAACGCTGCCAGACCTCGCATCAGCAATAAACTCATCAACGCAATTCCCAGCTGCTGTAGACAAGCCAGGGAACTCTCTGGATTTACGCCCAGGAATATGTCTGAGATTAAGTGGGCAGGTGTGAACTGTAATCCCGCCGAAAATGCCATAATCGCCCCAGCAAAAATCCCGATAAATTTCCAGTTTTTACTGTGGTGATTAGAGTCTACAGGGGACTTGGTACGCCACAACTGCGCGATGACACCTGGCACCACTAGACCCAATACCAGGATGATGTAGAAAACTTCCAGGCTGGCGGGATTAATAGGTAGCATGACGACGGATAGCAAACTGACGAGGGCTACCGAAACAAAAATGGATAGGGCTTTAGATAAGACTGCTGAGGGGTATAGGTTGCCTCCCCAGAGGATTGACATGACGGGCGTAGACAGCGCTGGTGGCACCATCCAAAACAATACCCATAACACCTTGTAAAGATCGTCTGCTCCCTGGTAGACCCAGCCCGATAACAATAGGGCAATGCCGCCACCCCAGCGCAGCAGCATCCAACCATTTACCACTGTTGTGACAGTTCTGGAGACTTTACGACGGCTGGCTCTCAGGTCAATATCGAGATAGGCGTAGAATGTAGAAATGGCCAGACAGGTGAGAATAATGCCGGTGAATAAGATGGCGGGGATAGAAATTGTATTTACCACGGCTTTAATCACCACCCCAGTGATAAACGCAAATGCACTCAGGCCAATACCCCACATGGTTGCCAAGTCGTTGACTTTTTTACGTAAGGAGGCCGCGCCGCTCGACTCTTTACGCTGGAAGTTAACCAATGCCTCTCGGCTTAGAGCCTTACCATTGGGCAATTTAAGGTGATGATATTCTGTGGCCGGTAAGCCGCTTAAGTACAAAGCTAAGGGTTCTAAAACATACTGATGGCAGACAACAAGCACGTTTTCGCCACGGTCTAGTCGAGGAACAATTTCATCCGCATAAAACTGAGCTACCCGGTCGTAAACCTGCTGAATACTCTCACCCGACGGCGGTGTTTCATTATGGGAATGTAGCAGTGCTTCAAAGCCGTCGTAGCCCAAAGCTAGACGCAGCAAGTTTTTGTTGCACTGGGCAAAGATGCCAAAGGATTTTTCACTAATGCGATGGTCAATGTGGGGTTCAATATCTGGAGACTTGAGCGCACCGCTCACAGCCAGCGCGATATCACAGGTTTGTCGGGCTCGTTTCAGGTGAGAAACATAAACCGCATCAAACGTGACGCCTTTTTTCTGGATATCATCACCGGCCTGTCGGGCCTGCATCTTACCAAATGCAGTTAGCTCAACATCTAAGACACCGGCAAAAATGTTGCGTTCGTTACTGGTACTTTCGCCATGGCGGACAAAGTAAACCGTGCCTTGACGACCGGAAGATACAGGCTTGGGATAGGGAGAATTGTGTGTAGAAGTTGCTGCTGGCCTAGACGCGGTTGGAGGAGTAATAACTGAAACCATTTGTCTTCTTTCCTTTAGGGTGGGCATGTAACAACTCATTCGATCCAGAAGAACACCAGGTAACGACTGAGCGATAGGAACCGCTCGTGGATTTAGAGCTTAGGTACGGATATCCGCGCGATCGCTTTACGTTTTTTAATTTGTTGCGCCTAGCTGAGAACGACGGGTTAGTTAGCTGAGCGCATACTGATACTTTTCTGAGAAAATCCAGAAAACATAAAGAAAAGCACCCCTGTGGGTGCTTGCTGGGCATATCCAATAGGGCATCCATGTGGTGTTGAAGCCACACCATTGCAACTTGCTTCTTCCCTTATTACAACCTGGTCTTGGTTAACAGAAGCCATGTATTTGGCACTTCATCGAGGCGGATAGAGAATGCAAAAACAGTTAGGGCAACTACTTTTGAATAGACTGTTATCGGTTTACGAAATTCAAGAAGAGAATTATGGTCGTTTGTTTGAGTTAATGGAGCAATATCAAGATCGACCAATGGACTTAGCAGATGCGTCATTGGTTCTAGTTGCAGAGAGAACAGGAGCCAGGCAGATTCTCACCCTTGATTCGGATTTCCTATTTTATCGAATCTCAAATAAGGATACTTTTGAGGTCATCGATTAAACTTCATGAGTGACCCTGTTAGTGCAACTCCGGAACGGTTCTAAACCCTGATAAAAGTGGTTGAGAAATGCTTGAACTCGGGCGTTGCGTTTCAAATCACGATGGGTCAGCAGCCAAATATCCGTGCCAAAACCCTCAAATACATCGCTCAATCGCACCAGCTTGCCACTCATCTCGGCGTAAATCACGGGCAATATACAGGCACCGCCACCAGCCTCAGCCATGATGAACTGTGCAGCAGGCGCATCTACACGGAAACGAACTTGTTCAGGGGGCACATGTTTCTCCATCCAAGCATCGATCATGCGAGCATTGGCAGACGGATCCCAACCAATCCAGGGGAGCTGATCCCAACTGGCAGGCTGCATATCAGCGATCGCTGGATGAGCATATACAGCATATTCCACATGTAGGGCGCGCATCCCCACCAAGGTATCGTCAGGTTGCCTGGCAACCCGGATGGCGATATCAGCTTCCCGGCGTGTCAAGCTGTGTACCCGAGAAGTACTGGCAACGAGTTCCAGCGTGATATGGGGGTATCGAGCCTTAAACCCGTTCAACAGATCGGCATGAAACATCACAAACATATCTAAAAGCGCCACCCGCAAGACACCGGAAAAGGGACTGGTGTTTGCGGTGGGGATATATCGAACTCGGAAGAAACAGGGAATGGGGGTTCAAGACGATCTCACCCTTGAACGAATGGTCCATCGGCACGGTAATCTGGCAGAAAACGCTGGCATCTTTATTGCCTCCATCGCTTTGCTGGAATTCCAGACCGGTTCAACCAGACTTGTATTTGCCCTTTGCCTTGTATTTGCGATCGCCCGAACGCTGCACGCCGTTAGATTCTCGTCTCCTTATGGCGCATACCGAATGGATGCCCAAGGACCGAATCTTATTTTTTTAGGCGCACGAGCACTTGGCGCAACGGTTTCAGGATTATCCGGAATTACTTGTGGTCTGGCGATCGCGATCGCGCTTGCATCCTAATCTTCTACGGGCAAAGTCGTTCTTATCCAGAATCTTCGATCAGAGAATCATTTATCCCTTGACCTTCATGGCGAATTACGCTTAAGTTTTGACGAAGATGGCTCGGCCCAGGGCGTCAATCAAGACTAGGGACATGCCATCGAAATCTTGAAAATCTAATTGCCCTATGAAGAATTTCTAAATTTGAACATTAATCATATTTCAGTCGATACCCCATGCTGCGTATAGTTTCAATTAGATTGCTACCGAGCTTTTTGCGCAGATATCCAACATAAACATCAACGATATTAGAACCGGGATCGTAGTCATAGCCCCAGACATGATCTAAAAGCTGTTCACGACTCATAATTTGTCCCGGATGGCGGATAAAGGTTTCGATTAGGGTAAATTCTCGGGTAGAAAGGGTGATCGGACGGCCACTGAGTTTGACTATTCGAGTGTGCAGATTCAGTTCAATATCACCAAAAACCAGGATGTTGTCTGTAGAAGTCGCATTTTGGGTAAAAAGTTCACGCAGGCGAACTCGGACACGCGCTAATAATTCTTCAAACCGAAAGGGCTTGGTCAAGTAATCATCTGCTCCCTGTTCGAAGCCCATCACCTTATCCTTAATATCACCACGCCCTGTCAAGATAATAACGGCCATGGCTATCCCTTGCCCTCGCAGTTCCTCCAACACGCTCAATCCATCCTTGCCAGGCAAGCCTAAGTCAAGAATCATCAGTTCAAACTGCTCACAAAGCGCCAATTCAAGGGCATCCCTACCATTTGCGGCAATTGTGGGGGTAAATCCATTCGAACGCAATCCTTTATCAATAAAGGCTGCAATTCGGGGCTCATCTTCGACAATGAGAATGCGACTCATGGGTTTTGGGAATTCCGCTTCCTGAAGTCTAATTCCTACGAAATAATGGTTTTAAGAAGCTCCGTTTATAACAAAAAGATTTCATAGTCTTCGCTATTTACAAGCAGCACCAACAGCAAAAACCACATCGCTCTAAACATTTAATTCCCGATGAATTTCTCTGGATTAGCATTATTATCCAGTGCTATATTCTGCAGCGCTACATCAAAGCGTTCCTTGCCAGAAAGGTTGAGAGCCAAGCCTCTAATACAAAGAATTTAAGTCTTTAAAGGATTCTGTCTATGGCTTACTTGATGCTTTTAATTATTTATCAAGCATACCTAAAGAGGCTGAAGCTTCACTACTATCATCTAGCTAGTTCTGCCAATGAGGAGACAGTATCCTGCAACTATCCAGGTGGATATCCAGGTGGACTGGTTTCAAATTAAACCTTCACGTACGGCCTTGGCTGCCGCCTGTACCCGATCATCCACGCTTAACTTATTCAGAATCATCCGCACATAAGACTTTACCGTTCCCAACGAAAGGTATAGCTGTGTTGCAATTTCCTGGTTTGAAAATCCTTCACTAATTAACTGAATCACTTCTCGTTCTCGATCGGTAAGCACAGAAACCATCGTCTCTTTGGGTAACGGAGGTGCAGTGGGTGAGGTCGTCGATTTCAGCATCAAGGCAAGTCTATGGGCAATTTGAGGATCCAAGTATGTGCCGCCGCCTTGAATTAATCGAATCACGGCTAGCAGTTGCGGCCATTCGATACTTTTGAGGCAATAACCATCGGCGCCAGCCGCCAACATTCCCACAACTTGGTTATCTTTGCCAAAAGCACTCAAGGCTAAGACCCGAATTTCTGGGTGGCTTTCTTTGAGCTGTTGGGTAGCAGAAATCCCGTCCATGATGGGTAAGTCAATGTCCATCAGAACAATGTCGGGTTTGAGCTGAATTGCCAAATCTACTGCCTGTTGGCCATTGTCAGCATCCCCGATCACTTCAAAATCAGGCTCCAGACTAAACTGCCCCTGTAGGCCCCGGCGCATGAGCGCATGATCTTCTACTAAAAGAACGCGAATGGGGGAAGATGCGGCTTGCTCAGACATGCTGACCTCAATAATTTGAGCGGCTTACTCCATAGAGCAAGTCTTGCATGTCTAGGATAGAGGATTGTCAATGTTATTTTGCAAAAATCGAGAATAGATCTTGGAGGAAGCAGGACATTCTAGACCTCGAGATCATCAACTAGACGCGGTTATAGGGGCTTTATCGCTTATTGTGCAAAGCTCGGTTGGCAGCATAAACCAGAATGTGGCACCTAGCCCCAGGCTGCTCTCCACCCAAATTCTGCCTCCATGGGCTTCAATGATTTGGCGGCAGAGATAAAGACCTAGACCCACCCTACCGTGACGCCCAGTCCCCTGTGAAAATCGATAAAACAATCGGTTGGCTTCCTGCTCTGCCAACCCCGGCCCCTGATCGTGAACACCGACTTGAATATGCCCTGAATCAGCTGGGATGACTTCAATCAGAACGCGCTTACCTGGTTCGCTTAAACGCACAGCATTGTCAACTAAGTTTTGCAACACCCGCTGAATCTCAATTGGATCACCGTAAACCTTGGCTAATCCAGGCTTAATGCAGAGGTGTAATGAGCACTTATGTTGAGAACTGCTATGAATCCAGGCGATAACACGATTGCAAAGTTTATCCCAATCTAGTGGCTCTCGATTTAAGATCTGACTCCCCCCAGCTTCATAGCGGCTGATATCAAGGAGAGTTTCTACGAGCTTAATGAGATTATCATTGGCCTCGCGATATTCTGTCAAAAGCGTTTTGAGTGCATCGTTTACGGGGCCAAACGCGCCACCAAGGATAGCACTTAAGGTGCTTCGATTAGCAAGTAACGGCGTTCGTAAATCGTGTGAGAGCGTGCTGATCAAGTCTTCTAGTTGTTGGTTCCGCTGTTGAATCTTCTCCTGCCGCAGCCTAATATCGCTAGCCATGCCGTTGAGGGTTTCTGCCAAACGTCCAACTTCATCTTCTGAAACATGATCAATTTGGACGGTTAGTTGCCCAGTTTTCCAGGCATGTCCCACTTTGATGAGTTGCTGAGTAGGCGAGATGACGCGACGACGCAACAATGCAAAATTTAATCCGCTCCCGACGATAATGATGCCGATACTCAGACCACTCAAACTAAAACTCAGTTGATTTAACCCCTCTAAACGGGCAAGCCTGCTATTTTGTGCATCTAGGAGTGATTGTTCATATTCAAGAATGCGATTTACTGTTTCTCTCAAAGTATCTAAGGAGCCTTGTTCAGATAAGGTTTCGATTTCAAAAGTTTTTTGAATCACTGGTTGAGCAAATTGCGATTCCCATTCACTATGAAAAGCTTTAATGACCGCCAAGTTTTCTTGCTGACGGGGATTATTTCCTAAGAGTTGAGAGAGTCTTTCAAGACTATTCGAAAAGGTGTCTTGTCCAGCTTGGTACTGCTCCAAAAATTCATCATTCGAATCCAGTAAATAACCCCTCAGAGCAACTTTTTCTTCTAGCGCTGCCCTCAGGAGCCTTTCACTTTCGCGCTTGATCTGAAAGGTTTGATTAATGCTGTCAACAGTTTGCTGCTTAAGAATACTGACTACAAGGCTGAGCCCCTCCTGAGCGAGTAAAAGGAATATCAGCACCGCCAAACTGGCATATAACGGTGCGAATAAACGCTTGCTCAGGAAAGACAACTTCAACGGTTTGAGTACTGGATTACAATTAGGTCTACCTACCTTAACCCAAGTCCAGCCTGGAATATGGAATTTCCCCACAAACAACACGCCAAGTTTGGACTTGGACAGAGCTTATATCTCAATGGTATAGCGTTCCAAAAGATCCCTAAGCGGCAATAGGCTCCTCATAGGGGAGCAAGGTCGCTTTTTAGCCAAGATGTCTAGGTATGAGTGCTGTTCAAATCTCATTCAAGCTTTGAGGGTCAACGCTGCGATCGCCAGACAGCTCCATCCCACTAAAAACCCTAGCCCTCCCAATGGAGCCAATGCTCCCATCCATTTCACCCCTGCCAGACTCAGGATATACAAACTGCCAGAAAACAGCACAACTCCAGCAATATAGGCCCAGCCTGCACTGATTAAGAATACTGGCGAAACCTCTGTGGTGAGCAGCAACAGGGCAATCAACAGCAGTGCTAGCGCATGATACATCTGATAGCGGATGCCAGTCTCAAAAGTCGCCAAAGCTTTTTCAGTCAGCATGTTTTTCAGACTATGGGTCGCAAACGCACCACCCGCAACAGACAAGCCGCCGAGAATAGCCGCGATCGCCAAGAAGAATTTTGCAAACGTCATAAAACTCCTTAGATTCGTCTAAGACCTGAGTACTAGTGCAACCTGAGCGCCCACACTTTCCAACTGCCGCTTATAGTCTTCCGCAACCTTTTGCGAAGCATTACGCTGAACGGGTTGAGGCACAGTCTTCACCAAAGTTTTTACCTCTTTCCAACCCAAGCCCGTAATGTGCTGTACAACTTTCACCACCTGACGCCGTTTATACACCGGCACTGCTTCTAAAACCACATCGAAATATTGTTCTGGGGAAGAATTCAGTAGTTGAGTGTTGACCTTACCCAGGTTGAAGTAATAAGTGATGCCCCCTGTATCGTCTACCTGAAAATCTGCGTTGTAAACGCGAGCGCGCTGATTCAGGTAGTCAATGGCAGCTTCTCCGGTTAGTCCTGTTTCCATCGAGAAGCGAATCGGGGCAATATAACCCTTGCCTGCTTTAACCAGCTGAAAAAAAATGCCCTGCAAGCGTTCACGTTCTTCTCGCTTACGCTGCAAATGGGTGTCCAACCCCAACCAACCCCCGAATCCAGCAGCCGGAATGCCTAACAAAATACCAGCAGTGACGGTTTCTCGCTTGTCTAGTCGGCTTGGATTATTGTCTAGTCCCGTTTCCACCGCCCGGGCCAAACACCAAAACCCAATCACCAGCAAAACTGCCGCTGATATTTGCTTAACGATTCTCATAACGGAAATACATAGGTAATGTCGCCGCGATCGCTCACGTTAAAGTCAGCCCCAAATTCCGTAGCCCGAGCATCAAGGTATTCTCGGGCAGCCTCGCCTTCGAGATCCGAGGCCATCGCAAACTTCAAGACAGAAACTTCGCCCTGATTCTCTTGAAGTAACGTGAAAAACAGCTCACGCAGTTCTGCTTGGGATTTCGCCTGTTGAATTTTCTTAGCCCTGGCGCCTTGCCGAAAGCCGCTCCACAGTAAAAAACCACCCCCGAGCAGGGGTGGCCCTGCAAAGATAACGCTAGCGGCAATGTAAGCCCCTGGCCCTTCATCCTCGTTGTATTCAGGATCATTCATCACAGCGATCAAGGCTGTCAAAAAGATTAACCCGATCGAAAAGAGAATACCGCCAAAGGTAAATTTTAACGCCCGCATGGATGCTTAAACAGGTCAACTGCTGCGATTTTAGCCTTCCTCACGAACCGCTTCGAGCAACCGAGAAAAATAAAATTGGGTTTTGGTCATTGCAGTCCGCTCGATCTTCCAGCCGTTAGCCTCTAGCACCCGCACCACATCAGCCTCTTTGTGTAAATAAGCACGGGTGGCTTTGCTGGGGCCAGGGAAGAAATCACCTATTTTCTTCAACACGGTATAAACACAAGTTTTCGGAGCAAAGCTCAAAATCAAGCGCGATTCCGCCAAAGCGCTTAAGTGGGTGATCATCTCTGCGGCTTTGTCTTGGGGATAGTGAATCAACACATCCAGACAAATAACGCTGTGATGCTTACCCTCAATCTTTTCTAGGTCTTTGGCTTCAAAGACAGGCACTTGCTCAGCCGACAGCACTGCGTTTGCCCGCTCCTTGGCTTCCCCTACCATTTTCTCGGAAATGTCGGCAGCGTAAATTTTTGCCCCCGCCGCAGCCAACGGAATGCTTAGACTACCGACCCCGCACCCTGCATCGCAAATGGTTAGCCCAGCCAAATTACCGTCGCCTTTGAGCCACCCCATCACAGTATCGACGGTTTGTTGATGCCCCTTACGAATATCAAGCTGTACCTTGTTGACCTCGCCATCGCCATAAATGCGTCGCCAGCGATCGAAGCCAGTCGCGTTGAAATACTCGCGGACAACCGTTTTATCGTCAACCTTCTGGTCAAGGGTGTTAGTCATGGAGAGCCTGGGAAACTGGGGTACAACAACTGACAGTGTTAAATCCTATTACGTTTTACAGTCCCAAAGAAATTTTTCGTTATGAAACGAAATACGTTGCCAGACCAGCTTGTCCCCTTCCCCCCGCCAGCATAGCAGCGTTGCCGGGTGCCCAACGCCAATGCCCGGTAGTCCCAGTGCTTTGCGGGGGGCTTCAGTCGCTAGGGCGATCGCCTCTGGTGCAGTACACAAGCCCCACCTCACTAAATTTTTCACCCCATCTAGCAGCGGTAGGGTGGTGCCCGATAAAGTGCCATCAGATAGTCTTGCAGTGCCTTGCATAACTTTAATCTGGCGGCTATCCCAAGGATAAATGCCATCGGGGAGTCCCAGCGGAGCCAAGGCATCACTGACGAGAAATATTCCGCCCCATGGGTTTGTCGCTAAGTGGTTAGCATGACTCCGTTGCCCTCGACTTGCCCTGAGCAAAATATCGAGCATGGTCGGGCAAACATGTTGGCCATCCGCAATTAAACCGCAGGCGACTTGGGGATGGGCGATCGCGGCCCCGAGTAGCCCTGGTTCACGGTGGTGCAGACCGGGCATGGCGTTGAAGGCATGGGTCACCATTGATGCACCCTGATCAAAAGCCCGCTGAGCCTGAGTTGCCGTTGCTAGGGAGTGGCCCAAACTGACGGTGATGTTTTGCGATCGCAGATAAGGAATCGTTGCTTCGGCCCCATCTAGCTCTGGTGCAAGGGTGATTAAGCGGACAATATCAGCATGATTTCCCAAAACCTGCTTGATCGTTTCAACCGATAGCGGTTGTAAATATTCCTGCGGGTGCGCTCCCCGCTTAGCAGGATTCAAACACGGGCCTTCTAGATGAGCCCCCAACGCGATCGCGGCCTCACAGCCATTTTGAGTCAGTCGCTCGAAAGCTTTCAACACCGCTAAAGCCTGATGGAATTTTTCGATTGATGTGGTCACCAGCGTCGGCAAAAAAGCATCAATGCCTTGATGCCAAAGAAACTTAGCGATCTGAGTCAGGCGCTCTTCATGCCCTGGTAGCAGATCTGGAAAAGCAAGGCCCAAAGCACCATTGATTTGCAAATCCACACCACCCAAAGAAATCCAATCGCCTTGCATATCAACAACAGGCGACGAATCTGGAGCTGCAAAAGCGCTCATCGGCGCGATCGCAGTGATTGTATCAGCTTCGACTCGTAGATATTGCAGCTCGCTCAAACCAACCACATGGGCATGGGTCAACGTGTAAGACGCCATTGTTTCAGCTCAATGATGAGTACTATCAACGCACAACAAGGAACACGGTTTAAGATCACCGTTATCTAAAAATCATCACTCAAAATTGAACCGGCTGAAAGCTTTATGACTACTCCAGAAATCGGCATCATTATGGGCAGCGACTCTGATTTGCCAACCATGCAAGCCGCGATCGCGATTTGCGAGCACTTCGAAGTCCCCCATGAAGTTGCCATTATCTCTGCCCATCGTACCCCTGATAGGATGGTGGATTACGCCAAAACCGCCCATATTCGCGGGCTCAAAGTCATTATTGCTGGGGCTGGGGGGGCTGCCCACCTCCCTGGCATGGTTGCTGCACTTACACCACTGCCTGTAGTCGGTGTACCCGTTCAGACTCGCGCCCTGAGCGGGCTAGATTCGCTCTACTCAATTGTGCAAATGCCAGGGGGAATTCCTGTGGCGACAGTCGCTATTGGCAACGCGACAAATGCAGGTCTACTTGCCATCCAAATTCTCGCGAGCCATCGACCCACACTGCTTGAAAAAGTGCAAACTTACCGCCATGAATTAGCCAGCACCGTCATTGATAAGCAAACTCGCTTGTCACATCAAGGCTATCAAACCTACTTATCTGAAAACCTATAAGGCCTGATTTCAAGAATTTTTGTGTTGCAAAATTGCAAAATTGACGACTTCATCAAAGAATTGTATCACTCAATACAGATTGTCTTGTATCAAAATTGGTGGAATCATTCTGACTTTGTCTGTAAATTTGGGGACTACCAAACGACTCAGGAGTATTCCGTATCAAAAGCGCCCTGCTTTTACTTGGATAATATTGGCTCTCCCTGTAGAGTCCTGATTGTATAACCGTGTGATTTTGTTGTTATCAGCCCCAATTTTGTCGCTCCTCCTGGCAGGCACTTTGCCTTTGGCAGAGTCTCTGCCTTTGTTAAGGCCGTGATGATTCGACTACATCCGATTTGAAGACCTGAGTTTTTAACTTAAGGAAAAATTGTGGATCTAGTGGATCTGAATGTGGCCAAAGTTTAATTGACCTTGTGTGTTGAAGGAACGTCTGTAGAGATGTCTAACTTAGCGTTATTGAGAAAACGGAGATCTAGAAGGCGGCAATCCTCCTTTTGGAACTCAAACGTACCGCCAATCAGTGAGGCAGTCCAAAGCTTCTTTGGAAAAAACTCTTGGAGTTGGTTGGTTTGTATTCCTCTGGCTTTAGTGGTGGTCGGCGTATGGGGGCTTGCAGCCCATGCCCAAGATGACGCGTTGACCCCTGAAAATGTTCAGCAAGTCTTGGACAACATTTGGATTACCATTGCAGCTGTGCTCGTTATTTTCATGAATGCGGGCTTTGGCATGCTGGAGACTGGGTTTTGCCGCCAAAAAAACGCAGTCAATATTTTGTCCAAAAACTTGATTGTGTTTGCCCTGGCGACCTTATCGTATTGGGCTATCGGCTTCTCCCTAATGTATGGGGCTGCCGGTAACGGTTTCATCGGTGGGGGCGGCTGGTTTTTGAGCAGCGCTGATCCCACAACTTACGGTTTAGAAGACGGTGCGGGCTTAACCATCCCGGTTTCTTTCTTGTTCCAGGTTGCTTTTGCCGCAACAGCGGCCACGATCGTTTCCGGTGCCGTGGCTGAGCGAATTAAGTTCATTGACTTTATTATTTTCAGTGTGCTGCTCACCGGAATTTCTTACCCAATCACAGGTCACTGGGTCTGGGCTGGCGGCTGGTTGAGTGAAATGGGCTTTTCCGACTTTGCGGGTTCTACAGTGGTTCACTCTGTAGGGGGTTGGGCTGCGCTGATGGGTGCCGCAATTTTGGGGCCCCGTATTGGTAAGTACCAGGATGGTCGAGTCAACGCGATTCCGGGTCACAGCATGACAGCAGCAATGCTGGGTTGCTTGATTCTCTGGATCGGCTGGTTTGGCTTCAACCCTGGTTCTGAGTTGGCTGCTAGCTTGGCGGTGCCTTATATCGCAGTGACCACCAACTTGGCGGCGGCGGCGGGTGGCGTTGCCGCGACCTTCACGGCTTGGATCATTAGTGGTAAGCCTGACCTATCCATGATCATTAATGGTATTTTGGCCGGTCTGGTTGGAATTACGGCAGGTTGTGCTGGCGTTGGCTATTGGGGCGCAGTGATCATCGGCTTAATTGCTGGGGTGATTGTTGTGTTCTCAGTTTCTCTCTTCGACAGCATTAAGATTGACGACCCGGTTGGTGCCATTTCTGTACACCTAGTGTGCGGCATCTGGGGTACCTTAGCTGTTGGGCTTTTCGACCTCGAGTTGGGTCTGTTCTTCACGGGTAGCGTCGCTCAGTTCGGTATCCAAATTGTCGGCATTCTGGCGATTGGTGCGTTTACCGTTGTCTTTAGCGGTGTGGTCTGGATGATACTCAAGACTGTGCTCGGCTTGCGCGTTGATCCAGAAGAGGAGATGAAAGGTCTGGATATCAGCGAACACGGCATGGAAGCTTACAGTGGTTTCCTCAAGGACACCAGCGACATGGGCACGATGTCCTAATTCCCAAACGGGTTTGATTTGACCCAAACGGGTTTGATTTGAATAGTCAGGATAGGGGTTTGGCAATGCCAAACCCCTATTGCTTTTGACAGTTAGACCCCATCGGTTCTGAAAGCATTGATCGAACAGCGGTGTAGGGAATCAGCCCCAGCTTGGCCTGTACAAGGGGCCAACTCCCAGTAATGGACGGATCAACCCGACGGGTCGAAAATGCGCGCGCGATCGCCGGTACCGCTTCAATCGCGCCCAGATGAATCAAGGCTTCAATTAGATGACTGTTGAGCTCAGGGGGATTGACCAAAGATTTGCGCAAAGCACTGTGCAATATCGCCACACAATCATGAAATAGGGAGGTTTGAGTGCGTCCCAAATATGTCAAATCACGACACACCTGAATCCGCGTTGCTAAATCGGTGCGTCCTTCCTGCAATCGTTGTCCCCGTTGAGTCAAACCAAAATCGGCTGAACTCCCTACCCTCTTACTCCCTTCGCTCTCCTGCTCGCTCACGCCTCACCCCCTACAGAAGATCAACTCCTGACTCCTCACGACTCAACCCAACCATCACTATCTACTTTACAAACCCCACAACTGCACCGTTTTGCCAGAAGATGAGAGAAGCATCAATATTCCTATGTATTGGCTTGGTTCAGGCGCCTGCTTTGTTCATTGTCGGAGAGGCGGTAACCTCGTGCAATTCTAGGCGTACAGGTTGGCTTATCGCGCTGAAAAGAGTTTTGAGTCTCTATGAGTAACCTTGTTTCTGTTGTAGAGCAGCTGTTCAAGGCGCTGCCGACTGTCAGACCACAACTCTATTTCAAGACATCTCTCACAGCCCTCTCCCATGCAATGGAAGATCAGGTACTGGCGGGTTCAGAGCGTCCCCTGGTGATTGCTAGCTTCCAACAGGAGCGATTTTACCGACAAGAAGCGCATCGCTATCAACGCATTGCCGATATTACTGACCAGGTCTATGTCCTTTCTGCCGCCGAGACAAGCTTTGAACATGGCTCTCATTTGTATGAAACTATCGCCTTTGATAGCCAAGATGCCTTAACCCAGGAATGGCATCTGATAGTGATGGGTGAAGACTACAGTGCCTGTTTGATTTGTCGAGAGCGGCAACCCGTTTCTGGTATCTCGCGATCGCCAGGATTGCCCGCATTAGAGCAAACTCGGCGATTTGAAGGGCTTTGGACTCAAGATCGTCACGTCACCCAGCAAGCGGCCCAAATGCTGCTGCTGCGCATCCAAGACTATCGTCCTGATTTAGCCGACAAGCTTGATCAGGCGCGCGATCGCTTTCTAGCTGATATCGCGACCCACAATGGCGCCGATTTTGAAACCGACCCCTTTACCCAACGGCTGGTGACCTATCTACAAGCGGGCCAGTACAAACTGCTCAAAGCTTACAAAGCCATCTCTGCCCAAGAGCGGCGAGAGCGACTGGTGAATTCCATCACCGCTGCGATGCGGCGTTCCCTCAATCCCGCTGAAATTTTCAAAATCGCTGTTCAAGAACTGGGGCAAGCGATCCATCCCAGTCGCTGCTTGATCTACCGCTACAGCGATCGCCAAGCTACCACTGCAATTCACCACGAATCTCTCGAACCTGGCATTGATACCTTAATCGAACAAACCTGGCCGTTAGAAAACAATCCGCTGTTTCAGCAGGTCAGAGAACAGCAAACCACGCTGATCATACCCGACACTCAAGACAGTGAATCTCCCAATTATGCAGCACTCAAACCCTTAAAGCCGCTACTATCCCAATGGCACATTCGCTCGTGGTTGATGGTACCGCTGATTTACCAAGGGCGGTTGTTGGGCATGATCGAATTGCACCACTGCCAGCCTATCCCCTACGCCTGGACGGATAATGATGTTGCCTTAGTCGAGGCGATCGCGACTCAATTGAGCGTGGCCATTATTCAAGCCGATGCTTATGCCAACCTCGAAGTGCTCAACCAACAGCTCGCAGCCCTAGAGCGCACTCGTAGTAATTTAATTGCCATTACCGGTCACGAACTCCGAACGCCCCTATCAACCATTCAGGTGTGTCTAGAGAGCTTATCCACCGAGCCTGATATGCCCCCAGCGTTACAACAAGTAATGCTTAACGCTGCTCTGACTGATGCCGAACGAATGCGAAAACTCGTCCAAGACTTTTTAACCCTATCTCGCTTAGAAAGTGGCCGCATCGAGTGGAACTTAGAATCTTTATCGCTGCATGAATGTGTTGACCTCGCCCTCAGCAGCATTCGTGCCAAATATGCTAAAACACCGATTCCCACCATCCAGACCGAAATTTCGCCCCAGGTCCCTTTAGTCAAAGCAGATGGGGAATGGCTTGTTGAAGTCCTCACTAAGCTACTGGATAACGCCTGTAAGTTTACAGAGACCAGCGGTCAAATTACGATTTCGGCCTATGATCAGCGCCAAACTCCCAAAACACCCCAGGTAGAGGTGATCGTAACAGACACCGGACGCGGGATAGAACAGAACCAATTAGAAACGGTCTTCGATCGGTTTTATCAAGAAGAAGGTGCACTCCGACGCACCACAGGGGGCACAGGCCTAGGACTCGCTATTTCCCGACAAATTGTGGCAGGGCTAGGTGGAACCATCTGGGCCACATCCCAAGGGAAGGATCAGGGTAGTCAGTTCCACTTAACTTTGCCCGCAGTCGAAGCCATCAGCAAATCCCCAGAGGTTCAGCCCAAGGAAGCCCCATCGCGACGAAAATCGGTCAGTAGCAAACGCAATCGAACCCCACGGGACAAACTTGTCCCTGATTCATAGTTCCAGCCGATCCGCCGCTGTCGCCCCGGTGATGCCTTTGAGTAGACTGTACCAAACGGGCAGTGTGTAGCGGCTTACCTGAAGAACTGTTACGCTTCCTGACAAAGTCGCCAAATGGTATCCCTGAGGGTGATACGATGCCGAACAAAAGGTTGAGAGATATTATCCATGACGGAAACTCTGACTGGTAAAACTCCTATATTCGGTGGCAGCACGGGCGGTCTTCTCACTAAGGCCGAAGTTGAAGAAAAGTATGCAATCACTTGGACTAGCCCTAAGGAACAGGTGTTTGAAATGCCGACTGGCGGTGCTGCGGTTATGAACGAAGGCGAAAATCTACTTTATCTAGCCCGCAAAGAACAGTGCTTAGCTTTGGGCACCCAGCTACGCACCAAGTTCAAGCCTAAGATGGAAGATTACAAGATTTACCGCATTTTTCCCAGCGGTGAGACCGAGTATCTCCATCCAGCAGATGGCGTTTTCCCTGAGAAAGTGAATGAAGGTCGTGACTTCTACGGCAAGATAGATCGCAATATCGGTAGCAATCCTAACCCAGCAACTGTGAAGTTCAGCGGTAAAGAACCTTACGAGGTCTAAATTAAAGTCTTAGCTATCTCTGTCAAGCGCTGATTGTTTAGCACCCTGCTATTACGCTTTACTTAGGTAGCCAAGATTTATCCAAGAAAAGAGCAGCCTTTAGAGCTGCTCTTTTTGTTGTTCTGCGCGATTTTAAGGAAGATAGGTGCTCTAGCAGTTCTGGACAGTTAGGCCATGGCTGTAATCCAGATTGTGTGTAGACTAAGCATTCCAATAACATTCAGTGCATTAAGCGAGCTGGCCAGGGCAATAAAGACTTTCTGTAGCAAACTGTCTGAGGCGCTTAAATATGAATCCAATTACAAAAGTTGAAGAAGCATTGCTAAAAATAGACCAATTCTTTGGGACAGCCTCTGAACTTCGACTTCCCATCTCGGATTCCTTAAATGACTCAGTTGGAATAAATATGGCTATCATCACTGACAAGATTTTGGCAAAAGGATGGATACCAAATGGTTTTGAAGCCAAAGATGGCTATCGTGTTTATCTATATCAAGCATCAGATCCATCGAAATCTTCTTGATTTGTTAAGTAGACGGATTCAAGCAAACACAAGTGTCTTTTAAAATCAGTTTATACAGCATGTCATGAACATGAAATTATATGGACATCCTGATTCGGGTCATGCTTATAAAGTGAAACTCTGTTTAGAAGTGGCAGAAATTCCCCATGACTATGAAGAGCTGGATATTTTTTCTGATCGTGAAAGCAGACCTTTTGACTTTAGAAATAATTCCAGATTCCATGAAGTCCCCCTACTCATTGATAACAATCAGGCTTACGTGCAATCAAATGCTATTTTGATTCATTTGGCGACTAAATATAAAATATTGGGCGCAGAAGATGAAAAGACATTTAACCGTTGCATAGAGTGGCTTTTTTGGGAAGCCAACAAAATCGGTATGTGTTTGCCTCAACTCAGAGCATCGAGAAAATTTGAACAATTTAGATTGAGTGGAGGTGCACAACAATGGTTGACTGAAAGATACACCCATGATGTTCAAAGATTAGAAACGGAACTGTCAGATCGACGGCAGTTTATTATCGGTGATCATCCTACGATTGCTGATTTTTCACTGTGTGGCTATTTATACTTCTTAGAAGAAGCAGCGCTTGAAGCACCTCAATATGTTCAAGCATGGTTGGGGCGACTTTCAGAACTTAAAGGGTGGATGCATCCCTATCAGTTATTGCGTGTTTAAAGCGGCTCCATGCGATCGCACGATAGAGTAATACTAATCGGCTCAAACGGTAATATTGCTATGATTTTCCCGGAGTTTGGACAGTTTCAAAGCCTCGCCCAACAGGGTAACTTTGTGCCAGTTTACCAAGAGTGGGTAGCCGATCTAGATACCCCGGTCTCTGCTTGGTACAAAGTTTGTGCCGGGAAGCCCTACAGCTTTTTGCTGGAGTCTGTAGAAGGGGGTGAAAACCTTGCTCGCTACAGCCTACTCGGGTGCGATCCACTTTGGATTTTAGAAACCCGAGGCGATCGCACAACCCAAACTCACCGCGATGGCAGTGTCAAAACCTTTGCAGGCGATCCTTTCAAAATCTTGGCCCAGTGTTTAGAGCCCTATAAACCGGTCAAATTACCTGCCTTACCAGCAGGCATCGGGGGGCTTTTTGGCTTTTGGGGCTACGAGCTGATTCGCTGGATTGAACCCTCTGTCACGACTTATCCCGCAAATCCAAGCGATCTCCCTGACGGCTTGTGGATGCAGGTTGATAACTTGATGATCTTCGATCAGGTGAAACGCAAAATTTGGGCGATCGCCTATGCGGATCTGCGCCAGCATAACAGCAATTTGCAGGTAGCCTATGACCAAGCCTGCGATCGCGTCTCCCAATTGGTCAGCAAGCTCCAACTCCCCATCTCTAGGGATGATACCCTAATGTCCTGGGCCCCCCCTAGCGACCGGATGGAACAAACTGCCCTAACCTACACTAGCAACCGCAGCAAAGACGAGTTTTGTGACAGCGTGGAAACCGCTAAAGCCCACATTCGCGCTGGCGATATCTTTCAGGTGGTGATTTCTCAACGGCTGACCACTGATTATCAGGGTGACCCATTCAACCTATACCGCTCATTGCGGTTGATCAACCCATCGCCCTACATGGCCTATTTTCACTTCAATGATTGGCAAATCATCGGCTCGAGTCCTGAAGTGATGGTCAAAGCTAATCGAGGCGATACAGTTGATGCCCCACTCAAAGCCGTGGTGCGTCCTATTGCCGGGACGCGACCCCGCGGCAAAACCCCTGAAGCAGACGATGCCTTGGCAACTGAGCTGTTAGCCGATCCAAAAGAAATTGCTGAACATGTCATGCTGATTGATCTGGGACGCAACGATCTGGGCCGGGTATGCCTCAAAGGCAGCGTCAAAGTCGATGAACTGATGGTGGTTGAACGCTACTCCCATGTCATGCACATTGTGAGTAATGTAGTGGGCGATCTTGAACCGCAAAAAACAACGTGGGATTTGCTCAAAGCTTGCTTTCCCGCTGGCACCGTTAGCGGCGCTCCAAAAATCCGCGCCATGCAAATTATCAACGATCTAGAGCCAGGGCGGCGGGGGCCTTACTCTGGGGTCTACGGTTACTACGATTTTGAGGGCCAACTCAATTCAGCCATCACCATTCGTACTATGATCGTCCAGACCCAAACCGATGGCACTTGCCAAGTCAATGTCCAGGCTGGTGCCGGTCTGGTGGCTGATTCTGTACCCGAACGTGAGTATCAAGAAACCTTGAATAAAGCCCGAGGCATGCTGGAAGCAATTCGCTGCTTGCAAGTTTAACTCGGGGATTGAAATAACGCATTCAGACTGGTTTCAGGTTGGGTAAGGTTCAGCAGTTCAGCTTCATAAGGAATCACACCCACTTGCTCACTGCCTAAACACTGTGCCGCCGCACGGGACAAATCAAGGGAGCGTTCACCAATGTACGGGCCTCGATCATTGACTCTCACCACAACACTATGGTCATTCAGCTCATTTCTAACCTTGAGATAAGTGCCTAATGGCAAGTCAGGGTGAGCTGCCGTCAATGCATATTGATCAAACACTTCGCCATTGGCAGTCTGTCGCCCGTGAAAATAAGGGCCGTACCATGAAGCAACGCCTGAAAAGCGATCGCCCGTTTCGTCAAACCCAAAGAGCAGGATTTGCATACTCCCCATATCTAGCGGCACGCCCCCTAGGGCACGACGCAGATTATTAATCCAGCCAATCACCATCCATGTCTCTTCAATGGACAGATCTACCGTCACCTCTGGATTAGCCACAAACAAAATTTGATCACCCACCTTCACCCCTGGCCAACCTTCGATCCGTGTCGGTCGAATCTGCTCAGGCTGGAGAGCACCAGCCTGTAAGTAGGCATTTAGGTTTTGGGCAATTTCGTGGGCAACTTCTAAGTTTGCGACTTCGCCAACCCAGGTATCTTTTACCCAAATTTGATAGGCAGTTTTCCCTTGACTTTTTAAACTCCCAACATCCTCAGGCGGCAACCAACCCAAACACTGTTCCAGGTCTGTTCGATTCGCTAAACCATCGAACAAAAATCCAGAGTGACTCACAGCTTCATCCGTAGGCCGCACTACCTTGACCACAACTGCATCGCGTTCATCAGGAGATTCCTGATGAGCGCGATCGCCAAGGTTTGCTGAGATAGACGCGCTTGAAATCGACCTAGGGGCCTGCCGTTCTGAAGACACATTTGAGCGGTTAGCAGACGATGGCCAGGTCAATTGAGGTGAGGCAACAGGGGGAGCATCAGCGATCGCTTTGCCGAAGTCAGACCACCAAATTAAGCTGCCGATATGAGTTAACCAGGCCTGAAGCGGTTGAACCTGGCGCCTTGACTGAGGAATAGATTGAATATTATCGCCGAATTGAGATCTTCGAGTTTGTGCCTGCAGTGGTTGAGGTTGGCTGGGTGAAACGGCGTTGATCACCTCAGCCGCCCTCAGGGCTGAAAATTGGTATGTCGAAGAAACTGAGCGAAACAGCATTGCCCTCCCCCAGCGCGAGTAACGCGCACCCGGGGGCTTTGCGGCTAGGGCTGTCGGGGAAATTTGATCGGTAGACGCATCTGTAAGCCTGAGAGTGCGGCTAATTGGCTCTACATTGCCTAACATTGAGGCTATCCAAATGAAACCAAGAATGTTGATTAGCATTAGCTAGAGTTAGAAAACTGTTGAAACCGCTTAATCGTCACGTTTGTATCTAAGAGAACATTTTCGAATCGATTTAACAGTATACACATAACCTTCACAAACTGGATCAGTGATGCCCCGTAGCAGGGGTTATACAGCTTACTTGGGATTAAGATGAAACAATCTGGCCAGATTGTTTCATAACGTAACCTAACAGGCGACTCTTTATGATCTGTCAATGGCGGGAATTCTTGTTTTGCTCAGTCTTCAACTAACGACCCATGGTTCTCGCTCAAGGCTTAACCCCCGAACGCTTCACGGCGCTCAAACAACGCTTAATTCAGCATTTGAGCAATTTAGCACACGATCGCAACCCTGATTTTTCTCCCTTGGGGCATCGATTAGCTCAACACTACATTCAACAGTCGTTAGCGCCCTTTGGGGCCGTTGTCCCTCATCGATTCAGTCATCAAGGTCGGGAACACGTTAATTGGAGCCTGTCTTTGTCGGCACAGCAGTCTGCGATCGCGACCCATGCCGCGGCTAAGGGCCTCAATCCTGATCACCCCCCGCATCAACCGATTGTGATCGCAGCTCACTATGACACAGTACCGGGGTCGCCAGGTGCCGATGACAACGGTTCTGGTGTAGCTGTTTTACTAGAGCTGGCGCGGTTGTTTACAGAACATCCTGGGCGATCGCCTTTAAAGTTGATTGCCTTTGATCTAGAAGAATATGGCTTGGTGGGTAGTCGTGCCTATGTGCAACACCACCTAAAGCATCGTCCCCCCTTGAGGTTAATGTTATCGCTAGAGATGCTGGGCTATTTTGACACCACACCTTATTCCCAGCAATATCCTCCTGGTTTGAAATATTTCTATCCTCATCAGGGCAATTTCCTGGGTCTGATCGGTAACTGGCAAACCGTACCTGATTTAATCAGGCTGAGGCGTCAGGTTCGTCAGGCAGGTACGCCCTGTGAATGGTTACCGATTTTTAATCACGGGCGCCAATTTCCCGATACCCGGCGGAGCGATCATGCCCCCTTTTGGGATGCAGGGTATCGAGCCATTCTCGTCACCGATACGGCCAACCTCAGGAACCCGCATTATCATAAGTCGAGCGATCGCATCGAAACCCTCAACCTCGTTCGACTCACACAAATCTGTTGGGGGCTCTTTTGTGGTCTAAGTCAACTGTAGAAATGACCCATAACAACCCTATTGGCCTAAAATCTGATCTAATCAAAACCTATATCTGAGGGGCTCCCGCTTCCACCTTAAGATTAAGCGGGCCAGGGGGAAATGACAAAACCCCTGACCGATGGTGTCGAGGCTTGATCTTAAGGAGTGCAGAAACCAGGGCACGATGATCGAGATAGGGGCAATCGAGCAGTTTTAGCACGGGTTGAATTCTAACCACTGCGTTGCTAATTAGCGCGTCCTGTTGAAACCGAGGCATCAGTTCAGCTGCCCCTTGTGCCATGGCCCACTGTTTTTCTGCAGTTATAATTTGCGTTTGACCGCCATTGCATAAAATGACTTTCAGCTCTGGAGCGCGATCGCGACACCAACGACACAAAGCATAGGGTCGCAGGGGCTGCAGCCGAGTATCCAGCAGCAGCAAGTCAGGGAGTGTCGCGTGGGTCTTCTGCAAGTGTTGAATACTCTGGAGAAATTGGATATCCGGTGATTCCCAAATGACGCTAATGCCCTGAGACTGCAAGATTGCTTGCCATATTTTGCCTTGCAATCCCAAGGGGAAGAGCAGAACAACAAATTTTGCACACTTAATCATGGGTAGATGCAACAGTTCGCGACATAGCTTTTCAGCACCCTAACTTAAGCTTGCCCCATTGCTTCCCTAAAATAGACTTGATGATTGTGGTCAGAGGTTGCTTGAAAAGCTGAATTAGATAACCAGCAGCATCGATGCATCAGTCAAAGACCCTGATTTGCTATCGCGTATCCAGGCAGAACGCCACTAGATACCCTTTCCAAACAACCCCTCACCCGATCCAGATCAGACACCATCTTTCATCCTGTAGAAGCAAAAGGCCTCTGAGGAAACAAGTCTAACCTGGATAGACTTAGGAAGACTGTTTATTATGACGACTAAAGTGCTGGGATCGAGCTTTTTTGCGGGTACTGGACACCTTCCCCGCAGAGAACCCTTGAGAGAGATCTCTCAACATCGCTGACTCTTGACTCAAAGCAGATGATTGGGGTGCTGCAGCGACGCACTGATTGGCCTGAATGAGCACAGCGCTGGCCCCGGCTAAGTCGCCAGTATCGGCCTTTGCGATCGCTTCTTTTCGGGCTCGCGCCGCCATCAACATTGCCACTTGCTGTTGGACTTCCGGATCGGCTGGATAGTCTCCTAACTGCCCAACCGGCACAACCGGCATTTGTAATGCCGTGCGCATGATTTGGCGTTCAGGTTGGCCCGGTGCATCCCAAGCTAGTCGTACATCACACAGGGAACTAAGCTGTCGCTGGGCGGGTACCCGCAGTCGCACAACCGCCTGAATCGATGACCCCATGACCAAATTGGGTAATTGGTATCGTCCAGTGGGCGTTATGTCAAAATCGTTCAAGACATCGATGACACTAACCCCAAGGCGCGGTTCTAGCCCCAAGCTGACAGTATGCCCGACGGTCGCTACCAAACCTTGCAGTTCGGTTTGAAAGATGTCAGGCAATTGTTGCGGGGATTCAATGTGATAGAAATTGCCATCGCCACTCCGGGCCATGGCTTCTAGCAAATCTTCGCTATAGTCGTTGCCAACCCCCAGTGTGGTCGTACTAATCCCTCGACGGGTAAGGCCATGAACGTCATTGGCGATCGCATCTGGATTGGTTTCTCCCACATTGGCTAAGCCATCGGAGAGTAAAATCACTCGGTTGAGCTGTTCGGCGGAGAGATGATAACCCACCTGCATTCCTCCCTCGACCCAACCTGCATGTAGGGCTGTTGAGCTGCCAACTCGCACCTGGCGAATAGCCTCTATGATCTTGACTTTTTGAGTTGCAGGCGTACTGGGCACAATGGTTTTCACATGGGTGTCGAAAAGGGTGACACTGACGCGATCGCCGGGCAAAAGCTGCTCTACCGCATAACAAGCAGCCTCCTTGGCGTAGGAAATTTTAGCACCCCCCATTGACCCAGATCGATCGATGACTAACCCTAGATTAATCGGGGGACGTTCAGGCAAAAATTCAGGTGCATCTGGGGGCACAATTTTGATCAACACATCGAGGGTGGTGGCTTGATTCGCGGCGATCGCACCATGTAGAGGCGTGAGCTGAATCATGGGCGCTTTAAAGCTGGGTTGGATCATGGTTGAGTTCTTTTGGATAAGAGGTAAACGAGCTGTTGAGCCATCAGTTGCAGCAGATTGGCCTGCTCTTGTGGGCTGGCAGGATAGATAAAATCATCACTGATCTGAATTTCCAGACCAGGGAGCACCTCTAATCGATACCAATGGGAAACGTCAGATTTAGCAGACTGGGATAAATCTTCTTGGCTTTTTGACCGCAATATCTCCTTTGATGCAGGGTTGATAGACTGGCTGGATTGAGGCAGCATTGACGGTAGGGGGACACCCCGCCGCTTTGAACCAGAGGCTGGACTGGAATGGGAAGCCGATGGACTGGCAGTGCGCGATCGCACCTGCTGCAAAAACGCCAAAGCCGGATTCGCCGCCTCTACGCTCAATTGCACCCCCCCTTGCAACAACGCTTCTAACGCCGCGTTTGACTGTTCTGCAATTAGGGCGCCCAAAGCGCGCACCGTCAGCCCTTCTGCCAACAAGCGACGCACCACTAGCAATTGCAGCAGATGACGATACCCATAGCGGGCTTCGCGTCCCTGGCGTAGGGGCTTGTCCAGCAAGCCCTGGGTTGTATAATGACGCACCAATCGGGGATTTAACGCTTCTGAGCCCCGCGCCTCTTCGGTGTCAATAGGCAGGAACTGCGGTAGGCGTTCATTCGCGATTTGAACGAATGCTTCCAAAGACCATTGGGGATTAGATTGGGCAATCTGCTGCAAGTTGCTCATAGCCCCATGCTAACCCTGACAATTTTTATTGTCAATAACAATTATCGACAGAATTGTTTTGATCTAGAATTCAATCCCCGCCTGAGCCTTAATCCCCTGAGTTTTGAACGGATGCTTAATGAGCGTCATTTCCGTCACCAAATCCGCCCTGTCAATCAGATCTGGGGGAGCCCCTCGCCCCGTCAAAATCACATGGGTAGCCTCTGGCTTATCTGATAGACCCGTCAAAACTTGTTCGGGCGACAAATACCCTAACTTCAAAGCAATGTTGACTTCATCAAGCAAAACCAGCCGATAGTCTGGATCGCGAACATAGGTTAGTGCTTGCTGCCAAGCGGCTTGAGCCATTTGCACATCGCGATCGCGGTCTTGCGTTTCCCAAGTAAAGCCTTCTCCCATCGCATGAAACACAAGTTGCTCAGACCATTGACCCAGCACTGCCTTCTCTGCCGGTTCCCACGCCCCTTTGATAAACTGCACAATCGCCACCCGAAATCCGTGGCCAAGCGAACGCAACACCATCCCCAAAGCAGCAGTCGTTTTCCCCTTGCCATTACCTGTGTAGACAATCACAAGACCTTTTTCAGCCGTTCGCTCAGCCAAACGCTGCTGCTGGACTTCTTTGCGTCGCTGCATTTTACGTTTATATTGCTGATCGCTCAATCCTGTTTCAGTCGTCGCCTCATCTAACGTCTCGGCTAGCTGATCCAACGCGGTATTCTTCTCTGAAGACTGATTAACTGAAGACTGCAATGTAACTTCACCACCACCCCGTTGAATCATGAATTATTCCCTCCATCCCCTATACCAATTCTCTGAGAGCAACCGCACTGAGCGGGAATCCGCTGTCGCGTCTACGCCCACCATCCCACTATCTCACCATCCCACCCAATCATAGAAACCATTGTCAAGCTATCTATTTAATGGTGCTACAATTCCAGAGTATCGAGGGCATGTAGCTCAGTTGGATAGAGCATCAGATTCCGGTTCTGGGGGTCGGGGGTTCGAATCCCTCCATGCTCGTACAAAGTGAAAAAGTATGAAGGGCAGTCAATCCAAGCAATTTGACTGCCTTTTGTTACTGTTTGGTCGCAGCTCGGTGGCCACTGGCAGGGATCGAGATATAGGAAATCAAACCGCACAACTCAAACTGCTTCTAGCAGGAGTCCTTGGCTATCTTTCAATTCAAAAGTGGTTAAATCGATTGGATTCTCGCTTAATGCTAAGCTCGGACTGGCTAAGGCAACTCGCCATCTGGCAAGATTTAACGGCAGCCAATCTTCTAACTTCACCACAGTTGAGTCTCCCCCCATATGCGTCACCAAGACAACTCGCTGAGGACTGCTGTGATTTATTGCAGGACCAGTTCTCATGCCGTAGAAGATAGTTCTGCTTCCATCGCTGATACGACCAAACCGATCTTGTGATGTCAAATTTTCGCTGAGCCAAGGGTGGGCCTGTCGGTATTGTCGCAGGGTGAGGTTAAACCCAGTTTGTTGGGGGTCAAGGGTAGTGGCATAACGCTCAACTCGGCATAGGTCGTGGCAGTCTTCCATATAGGCTTTGGCAAAGGTTTGCAATAGGGGGACGGTTACCTTTGGAGGCTGGTCAACACTTTGCTTTAGAAAAGCTTGGCAAAGCTGGGCCAAAACCTCCAAGTCATAGTTATCTCCTAGATCGGTAACAATTTTGTTTAGCCAGGTTATGAACCACCGTAGCGTTTCAAAATCAGTGATGCCCAATTGCTTGATACGGACAAACGCGGTGGCATCGTCATAGAGCGTGGCTTCAACCCGCCAGTCGAGAAAGCCAGCTTCTTCGGCCACAATTTTGAGGCCGTAGGTGTCGTCAGTATTGCGGAAGAAACACCAAGGGGCTCGCATCGTTGCATTGAGAAAATCCATAGGTAAGCCAGGACTAAACCCATACACAAAAAGTGCCACAGCTGGGTTATCGTAAGCTTGTCTAATCACAGCAGGTCGCGTTTGGCCGAGGTTCCAGTTGATATCTGCTTGGGGATCAACTTGGGTACCTCGCCGCATGGTGTCATGATTGCCACAGCCAGTGATCCAGTGAGCGCCCTGCTGCATCACTTCACATACCCGCCGCCATTTTTTGTCCCAGAAGTGCTTCAGCGTTGGCGTATTGTGGGCAAAGATTAATGGCCCCCATTGATAAGCCTCTGGCTGTTGTCTAATCACGTCTAGGTAGGTAGCACTTTCTTCCCAGCCGGCTTGAGGCCAGGGACGACCATCCTCAAAAATGGCGAATAGCTGCCGTCGGTGATCGCCAATCGTCTGCAGCACCTGACTCATTTCTTTGAGGTAAGCGTCATCATATTCAGCCCGCCCTGATTGGGGATTGAAGAATTTGAAATCTTGAGCCCCATCAACACGAATGCCATCGGCCCCGGTGTTGAGTTTGCGCCGCTGCATTTCCAATAAAATTGCTCGGATGATCGGGTTTTGATGGTTAACATCTTGACCATACATATTGGCGCCGTGCAAAAAGTGTCGATTGAGCAGCGATTTAGACTGATTATCTGTGTGACCATAAACCAGGTCATAAATCACTTGAATTGGCCCGGTTGGAAACGTATGCAGCGTGGCGATAAATGCTATCAACTCATCCGGACGTAAACTCTCTAGGAGAGCTGGATTGGTGGCCGATGAGGCAAACAGCACAATATCGTAGCCCCAGTTTTTAATGTCAGGTATTTTGAGGGTTGCTGTTACCGTTTTTGAGGTAGCGTCGATGGGGTCATCCCAGGTGAAAAAGCCTGACTGGTAGTTGCCTGTAGCTTGATATTCGACTACAGGTTCAATGGGTAGCAGCTGTACTGCGTCATAGGCAACGTAGTTTTCTTCCGCCGGGGTCAGGGGGGCTTGGACTTTTAGTTTATTAGCAATGTTGGCATAGAGGCGCGTGAGGCCTGCTAAGGATCCTTCTGGGGAGGCTGTGTTGACGTGCAGTTGCAGAATGTTGCGTGGGGGATGTACTTTGATGACGCTGTGACCAGCGCTTGTTTGCCCCTGCCCAAAGTAATTGAGATCGGCCCGGTGTTGCTGCAGGCGATCGCGATCGTAAAGCTCAGCTGGGGCAAACACGCCGTAGGGTAAGGAATAGGCCATCACATCCCCAATAGTGCGTAGCTGATTCTGGACATTGACATATCGGAGCCAATAAAAACAGCCCGCCTGCCCTTTTGTGCCAGGGCGCATGCCAGCAAACACCCCACAAAAATAGTCTCGATGTCTACGCAATGGTAAGCGATCGCGCTGAAACTCGATTACCTGTTGTGGCGCTTGAAAATCAATGGGTTCAAGGGGCGTCAGTACCTCTAAATAGATGTCTTTAGCACTGTTGATTTGATAATGGTGATCGGCTTCTGACCATCCCCAATAGCGCACCCCGCCCTGTCCAACATCG
>JBCBZT010000099.1:0-13379 GCA_039815185.1 Cyanobacteria bacterium P01_A01_bin.123
AGGGTAAAGCCACCAGCGGCGCAGTTGTCACTATTAAAATTACCCTGGCAATAACCAACACGTAGCCAATTGGCTACCAATTCAGTAAGACGCTGGCGAAATAGCTTAGCCAACTCAACCAATTGATCTGCAAAAACAAGGCTTTGATTAATGTCGCTTTTATATTCTCGCTCAATTAAATGTGACACTATCATACGCAATTCTTCTAATGCGCTTGGATGAGCATTGCTGCGATCGCGGCGGGCAAATAACTCTAGCTGACCCACGCGCAAAAAGGAGGGCGCAACGCGAGTTGAAATGGCCACAGGATTATCCACCAAAACATCAGGCTCGGTGGAGTAGGAGTCTTGAGAATACCAAGGCCGGGTAACGGTCTCAGATTTAGAAACATACAGGGTCAAAGAGCGCGATGTTGGAACACCTAAAGCGTGCATATAGTCTTGCGCTAGAAACTCACGCACACTTGAACGGAGTACTGCGCGCCCGTCGGCACCACGGCAATAAGGCGTTGGGCCACCCCCTTTCAGTTGCATTTCCCAGCGTTGGCCATTGATGATTCCTTCAAATACAGATATCGCCCGACCATCGCCATAACCATTACCCGTACCGAATGGACAATTTTGGATATATTCGGTGCCATAAATCGACAGTGCATACCCCGTCGCCCAGCCCACCTGACGCATAGGCTCATGGGCAGCAGAGAGATCACCCGAAAATACCTGGCGAAATTTTTCATTAAGCGCCAGCTCATCGCTCAACCCAAGTTCCTTAAAAAAAGTGCTGCTATGGGCTACATATTCTGGTTCTGCAAGCGGCGTGGGTGTCACAGGTACGAAATGGCCCGAAAAAACCTGGCGGGCACGGTGATCATCACCATCGACCGTGGCATCAGGATCGGCATTCAAGGTGTCCATCAGAGAATAATCCGCCAATTGCACAAACTCATCGAAGGTCGTTACGCAGGGCTTAGCAGGTGGTTTAGATGGATATGACATTGTTGCTAGCGACCGTATTAGTCAGTCGTCTTGAAGAAATTTCTCTAAGGATAGATCGAATCGTATAACGACCAAGATCACCGGGCGAACCAACACGAGTGATCGTGGAAAAACTAAAAACCTCAAATGAAGCGAACGACGTGGAAAAACCGAAAACGTAGCCAACTCCGGTGCATCGCTTTGTTATCCGCCGGTATTTGCCGCTAGGAAGCCCGCAAGATCTTCTCCATCTTGCGTCCCTTTGCGAGTTCATCCACCAATTTGTCCATGTATCGGGCCTGTTGGGTCAAGGGTGTTTCTATTTCTTCTACTCGATACCCGCAGATGACACCAGTAATCAGACTTGCATTCGGGTTGATCGTTGCTTCAGCGAAGAATTGTCGAATCGTAGCGTTGTTTTCAACCAGAGCTTGCAGTTTGGTCTCGTTGAATCCCGTAAGCCATGAAATTACCTGATGAAGTTCGTCAACAGTTCGACCCTTCTTCTCAACCTTTGCAACGTAAAGCGGATAGACCGAAGCAAATGTCATGTTAGCGACTCGTTCATTGTGTTGATGCGTGGTCTTCATGTCTGGCTCCTCATCGTTTGTGTGACAAGCGAAATTGATTGTCGAGTCATTAGTGTGGATAACGGCTAGCGCGTCACCGGACGGCGACAATATTTGCATCATACCGATAGCATCTACCTCCGTTCCGTGTGCACGCGATGGTTAAGCCCATTAGACTCGCTCCACTTCATAGTAATTATTTCGCCCTTCATCTACGTAGGTTTCCAATACGTGAAACTGGGCCTCTCGCAAGATACTTTCGTATCGTTCCCGCCCGAGGGAACGGCACTTATGACCTGTGTTCATATCAGCCCAGATCCCAATTTCAACAGGTGCTGTGAACAAGAAACGACCTCCAAGTGATAGAAGTTCGGATACTCGGCGGATTAGCACGACCTGATCTTCTTCGCTCAAGAGGAAGATCAGTCCAATAGATATGACTGCACTGAACTTCCGCCCAAAGTAGTCACTTTCCAGGGCATGTGCGCATTCGACGGGAATATCTGGGAACCGGACTTTAAACTCGGATACAAGCGTAGGCGACGAATCTACTGCCCAAAGCTTTAATCCTGCGACGGCGAGTGTACGAGTAACAGGAATGCCACCGCCGCAAGCAATCTCAAGTACATCGCTACCAGCGGGGAGTGAGTGTGCCCATTGTTCAATAACACCGATGCCTATCGTCGAACGATCCCGGACGTTTAAGAATTTTCGAGCATGATTCTCGTATGCTCTTGCTGAATCTGAAAACATATCCTTAAGGTGAGAGCCGGGGCCTAACTATCTCACTATAATCATCCCCCCGCTGCACGACAGCGCCATAGACCCATCGCCTATTCTGGTCATGCTAGACAGCCCGCTTGACGGCGCTTTAAGCGGTCGGCTTACGTCGATAGCGATCGCAGCAGGAATCGTCAAGCTATAAGATAATCGTACAAAATTATCCCCCAGCAACGATATGGACTGGCTGCTAGACCCCTTGAATTACGAGTTTATGCGGCAAGCGCTCATGGCGGGGGTGCTGATGGGCATTTTGTGTCCGATTGTGGGCACTTACCTGCTGGTGCAGCGGATGGCGCTGTTGGGAGATGTGGTGGCCCATGCGGTACTGCCAGGGCTGGCGATCGCCAACTTCCTTAATATTCCTTTGATCACCGGAGCCTTTGTCTTTGGGATGTTCGGCACCTTTGTCACTGGCTGGATTCGCTCGCAATCTAAAGTTAAGGTCGATGCGGCCATGGCCATCACCCTCTCCAGCTTTTTCTCCCTCGGCATCATCCTGCTCACCAGCCTGCGCAGCCGCTTTGATCTCGAAGAGCTGCTTTTTGGCGATATCCTCAGCATTGCCCCAGCAGATGTGTGGGAAATTGGGTTTGTGACGCTTGCTGTGTTGGTTGGCGTGAAGGTGTTCTATAAGGAGCTGTTGTTTTTTACGTTTGACCCGTTAGGTGCAGAAGCAGTTGGCCTGCCGGTGGCTGTGATGAATGTTGGGTTAATGGCTGCCATTACGCTGACGATTGTAGCCAGCATCAAGGCGGTAGGCTTCATTTTGGTGGTGGCGCTGATGGTGAGCCCGGCAGCGGCAGCCTATTTGCTCACCAAAGAACTGCACTGGATGATGGCAGTGGGCGCAGGGTTGGGGGTGCTGTCTTGCCTGACGGGGATGTACATTAGCTACTATCTCGATACGCCGTCTGGCCCTGCGATCGCGCTAACGCTGTTTGCCTGCTTTCTATCGGCGTTGTTGTTTAGTCCGAGTCAGGGGATTTTGACCCGCAGCCGAGGGCAAACTAACGCTTGATTCTAAGCTGGAGTATGATATCAATTCGTGTAAAAATGGGTTACATCTCTTGAAAGTCCAGCATGACAATGGCTTCGAGACCTAAATATTCAATAATTCTGAGCTGGTCACGTTCCCGTCATTAGTTTTAGCCGCAGAAAATATTTTTTAGGCGCAAGCATCCTCACCGCAAACGCTCTTGAGTGGCTGCGGCGCGGGGCAACTATTCCGTCTTCTGGCCAGCAAAAGTGCATTCCACAGTGATTTTGAGGCTGCACTCAGCGGTCCCCCTGGTGACGTAAGGTACCCCCGCTTCACCACCCAAGTTGATGCCGAATTCAAGTTGCACTTTATCCACCTCAGCCGACCCTAGTTTGCGAAATGCATTCAGGGTACGACGAGTGTAAGTTTCGATGGTGGTCTCCATCGCCGCAAAACTCTGCATCGCCTTGCGCGTGGCATCTTCGATCGCACCTTTATCCCCTAAGTCTAGGTCAGCGCGAGTCAGTTCTCGGCTGGGAGCGGCTGGGAGTTGCACCTGCACATCGGTGGCAGGCTCAACGTAAATGATGGTATCAGTATCAATTTGAATCGGAATGAGCTGGGTCATGGTCCCGCTTCGAAAATAATGGGGTTAGCTTTATATAAAATATCAGTGTCCCCGGCTCACCTTAGTAAACAATTTTGTTGCATCGCTATGACTCGCGCCGCCCTTGTTGTAGGCATCAACACCTACACCTACTTTCAAGATCTAAAGGCACCCTCCCATGATGCGGAGGAAATTGCCCAGCGGTTGCAAAAAGATGGTGAGTTCAAGGTCACTCGACTGCCAGAGGCGATCACCCAGGATTGTGGGCAAAATACCCCGATTATAGGTAAAACCCTAGCCATTTCCCAAATTCAACTTGAAACTGCCCTAAAACAATTATTTTTGCCCAAAAGTCATCAGCGTCCGAAGACAGCCCTGTTCTATTTCTCAGGGCATGGCCTCCGCGATGAAGAGGGTGATGACGGATTGGATAAAGGATACCTCGTTACAAGCGATACGGACCCGCACAAGTCTCGACCCGGGCTATCTCTTGCCTGGTTGCAAAACCTGCTTAAGCGTAGCCAAATTCAACAACAAATCGTCTGGTTAGACTGCTGTCATAGCGGTTCATTCCTGATTAATATCGAGGCCGCTAACCCTGGGCAATCCCCGAACCGAGATCGCTGTTTCATCGCCTCATCTCGGAGTTTTGCAAAGTCCTGGCAAGACCTGAACAGCCCTTACAGCGTATTGACGAAAGCCCTGCTGGATGGGCTCAACCCAAAGGTTCATGTAGTCTCTGACGACTGGATTGATACATTTGCCCTTACTACCTATGTGAAACAATCTTTGCGAAAAGAACAGCAGACTCCAGTCTGCACAAACTTTGGTACCCCCATTCCTCTGATACGAGTGGACTCAGAATCAGTCATCTTTCCGGGAGTGAACGATGATGCCATTTGTCCCTACAAAGGCTTGGAGTATTTTGAGTTTAATGATGAAGACCCCAAGTATTTCTTTGGTCGAGAACAGCTGATCGATGAGCTATTAGATCAGGTCCGGATGAAAAATTTTGTGGCTCTAATTGGTGCATCTGGAAGTGGCAAGTCCTCAGTCTTATTCGCAGGTTTGCTTCATCAACTGAGTCTTGGTCAGCGCGTTGTGGGCAGTGACCAGTGGCAGATTTATGTCACTCGCCCCGATCAACATCCTCTTCAAAATCTGGCCTTGGCATTTGTAGAGGAAGGGCTTTCTGACCTGAAACAAGACGAAGCGCGGAGACATGCTAGCGACCTGATCAGCAAGGGAGCATCCGGACTCCAAAGTCTTGTTCAAAAATCACCTGCTCCCAAAGTCATCCTTGTTATTGATCAATTTGAAGAAGTCTTTACCCGTTGTGCAGACTCAAAAGAACGGGAACAATTTCTTGCCTGCATCATGGGTGCCTTGGCAAAAACCGGCAACAAGCTAAGGCTGATCATCGCTATGCGAGCTGACTTTGTTGGTAAGTGCTTGGAGCAAGAGTACAGTGGCCTTGCTCAGCAGTTGACATTGGGAACCGTGAATGTGCTGCCGATGACGGAAGATGAGCTGATAGCAGCGATCCGTAAACCCGCTGCTCAAGTTGGCCTGGCGGTTGATGATGCACTAGTGACACAAATCCTGGCTGACATTAATGGGGAACCCGGCAGTCTACCCTTACTGCAATACACCCTGAAGACACTGTGGCAAGAATGCAAAGGGAATCGTTTACTGTTTTCGACTTATCGATCTTTAGGGGGTATTAACGGCACCTTAGATAAACGCGCCACTGAAATTTACCAGGGCTTTGACCCGGCGCAACAACGGACTGTACAACACATCTTTCAGCAACTGACCCAACTGGGCGAAGGTACTGCCGACACTCGTCGCCGGGTGTTTCTAGACAATTTGAACTCGGAACCGCAGCATCCAGCAGAGCAGGTCAAGCAGGTTATTGAGATCCTCGCGAATAGAGAGAATCGCCTCTTGGTGACCAATGAAGTAGTGCGTAAGGACGGGCGGCATCCGGTAGTGGATGTAGCCCACGAAGCCCTCATTAGTCATTGGCGATTGCTCAAGCAGTGGATTGAACAAGACAGAGACTTGTTGCGCCAGCAAAGGCGCATTGAAACCAATGCCGTCACCTGGCAAGAGCATAATCAGGCAAAAGGTTATCTTTTACAGGGATTTCTCCTCAAGGAAGCGCTCCGGTTTCAGAAGCAGCAGTCAGAGACCCTGCCCCTTTCAGGTTCTGCACGAAACTTCCTTAAACGAAGTCTTTGGCAGCGACGCTGGGATCAACTAAAAATAGCAAGCCTAACAGTTTTGCTTGTCCCTACTGCCATAGACTACGCGCTTCACCGACAGGAGGTAGAGCAGCATTACACCAAACTAAACGGCGCAGACAAAGCTGTAGAGCGAGAAAGCGTACTCTTCCTTACTCAGCATTGTCTACAACGGCAAGGAAAGTTGACGGGCTACATAATTGAGCGAACCATAAACCAATATTGTCGTTCACTTGCAAACAGAACTTTTACTGATGGGGCTAACCTCAGCGGCGTCAATCTCCTCTATGCCACGCTCAGCAATGCCGACCTAAGCGATGCTAACCTCAACGGTGCTAACTTCAATATTACCGACCTTCGCCGTGCCGACCTCCGCCGTGCTGACCTCCGTGAAGCCACCCTCAACGGTGCTGACCTCAGAAACACTAAACTCAGCGACGCCGACCTCCGTGAGGCTACACTCATTGAAGCTAATCTCACCAACGCCATTCTCTTTGAGGCTGACCTCAGAAACGCTGACCTCAGCGACGCTGACCTCCGTGAGGCTACCCTCAGCGCTGTAGACTTCTTCGGAGCCAATCTCTTTACAGCCAACATCAGCAACGCCACTCTTATCTACGCCACCCTCACCAATGCTAATCTCAGTTACGCTAACCTCAGCGGAGCCGACCTCAAAAGTGCTAATCTCTGGGGGGCTGACCTCAGATACGCCACCCTCAAAGATGCTGACCTCTTAGAAGCTGATCTCACCACCGCCAACCTTAGTAGTGCCAACCTCGACAACGCCAATCTTAGCGGCGCTATTCTCGAACACGCTTACCTTAGTGGCGGATTTACAGCCAATAGCGTGGGAGCTAACCTCAGTGGCGCCAACCTTTCTGAAGCCAATGTCTATAGCGCCAACCTCGTCGGAGCCAACCTCTCTGAAGCCGACCTCAGCTACGCCAGCCTCGTTGAGGCCGATCTCTCTAAAGCAGACCTTTCTAACGCCGACTTGTCGGGGGCCTTCTTAGCTGCTACAGACTTACGCTCCGCAGAAAACCTAACGTCTGATCAGCTAACTGGCGAGGATCAGCCCTATCTCTGCAATGTGGCTCTGCCCAATTACATCACGGGTATTGACCCGAATCGTGATTGCAGTCGCCTTCCACAAGTCCTAGTAAATCGATATGGTTTGACCATCGAATACGCTGAGCAGCTAGTCCAAAGAATTCGTGCGTATCAATTCCATGTGCTAGATTAGCTCTTTAGCGGCTTTAAGCTGATGGTGCGGTGTAGATCGGGATAGTCAATCTGAGCTTGGTTGGCTGCATCTATGCCTCTCTCAAGAGAACCAGTATTTACTGCTTCGGAATAGTTGCACCCCAGCGGCAACCACTCTCCATATATAGCAAGGGTTCACAGAATCGAGTGAACGATGAATCAGGCGTTTCTAACCATAACTCGGGAGTGGTATAGTCCAAAATTAGTCCGCTGGGTTATTTTTCGACTTCGCTGACGCAATTTCTGCCGTTGCTAGAACGTAGTCTACAAGCGATCTGATGGTGCGCTAATCTCAACCCCAAATCCTCCCTGAATGCTGAAATGGACTATTCCAAGAGACTGTAGGCATTTCTCTGCAAGACTTTCAGGAGATGTGAGTCGTCTTTACACGAATCGGTGCCATACTCCAAGCTAGCAGACAAACGTAATGTCGTTCTGATCGTGCAGAGCCGCTTGAATATTTGACCCGTAGGCTTGTTGAATATTTTCCATCGTCATCACGGCTTGCGGCGTATCGTTGGCTAGCACGCGGCGATTGAGTAACAGCAGGCGATCATAGCGATTGAGTGCCTCACCCCACTCATGACTGCAAACCAGCAGCGTTTTACCCTGCTGGCTGAGGTCGGCGAAAATGCTCAGCATAACGGCTTCCGTTTTTTTATCGATGCCGCTGAACGGCTCGTCTAGCAAAAACAAATTGGGCTGCTGGGCCAAGGCACGAGCTAGAAAAACACGCTGCTGCTGACCGCCCGAGAGCTGACCGATAGGACGGTTTTTGAGGGGTAACATCTCCACCCGATCTAGCGCTGCACTCACTCGTTTTTTGGCTTTGGCATCGGGCGATCGCCCCCAGCCGAGGGCCCTTGCCTGCGCCATCATCACCACATTCCAAGCCGTGACCGGATAGTCCCAATCAATTTGCGATCGCTGCGGTACATAGGCGACCTGCCGTCTCTGTCGCTTCAGCAAAGCCCCATTCAATAAAATCTGGCCCCGATAGGGCGTTAGACCCAGAATCGCTTTGACTAGGGTGCTCTTTCCCGCGCCGTTAGGACCAATGAGCCCTACCCATTCGCCTGGGCGCAACGTCAGCGAAACCCCTGTGAGTGCTTCGATACCTCGATAGTTAACCGACAAATTCTGGACCGTTAGCATAGTAAAGAACAATAATCGGCAAGCTTATATCTACAGCTTTTAGGATTCAAGCCCCGGCAAAGACTCACTGAGCAAGAGAACACTGCCTTCACCCTCCCTAAGTCTGACAATGATCAGGTAGCGAAGCATTTCGCCTTGTAACATTTGGTACGCCCGTCCGGCAGGAAAGTTTTCTTGGGGCTGGAGATCAAAGCCTGTGTTGCTGGTGAGTTCGGGCATGACCACATCTTCAAAAACCTGTTCAGGTGTTTTCCCAGGGAAGTGAAAAAAGGAGGCAACTTCGAACTTGGGCTGATTGTTTTCATCAAAGAATTGATTGGCCGGTCTTGACTCTCCGAAGTTGCTAAGGATTTCAGGTAGTGAGAATCCAAAGCCTTCATCCTTGCTCTCAAGATAACCCGCTAATTGCGCCCACTCCGCTTCGACTTGGGCCTCATCGGCAGGCGTGACTGAATTGGGCGTTGAAGGGCCCGCTGAAGGCGTTGTTGCAGAGACGGCATCTGAATAGGCGGTTGCGTCGGGTGCAGGCTCATCGATAGGTATATTACTCGTCTCAGTGATAGGGGCATCTAGTGCGGGCGGGCTGGAAGGGACTGATGGCAAGGGCTGAGACTCTGATGCTGGTGGCGTTGGTAGCTGGCTTGCGTCAACTACAGAAATTGGACTTGCTGGGGTTGAGGACGCCGCCACAGGGCGAGACTTTTCTTGCCATGGTTCTTGCCACGGCAAGAGGGCTAACAAACTGTGTAGCAGTATGGAGATGAAAAGTAGAGCACCGCGATCGCGCTTTTTGTCCATAGCAGTGCAGGCTAAACAATCCCAAAATCTAGTCGTTGACAGGCTAAACGGCTAGATTTACACTAGCAGACTAATGTGATAATGATAATCGTTATCTATGCCCCACTCTTACCGTCTGTAAAACGATAGCCCATGAAACTTTCTTTTCGCCTATTCACTGCGCTTGCTGTCCTCGGCGGAGCCTCCACGCTGCTTCTGGGTAATCAGGCCGCCCGCAGTCAGACCAGCCCTCAAGTAGTGGCGAGCTATAGCGTATTGTGCGATCTCACTCAGCAAATCGCTCAAGACACCGTGGATGTAACCTGCCTCATAGAAGCGGGTGAAGACCCCCACCTCTACAACGCCACCCCTTCTGATAGGCGAGCCATTGAAACCGCCGATCTGGTTCTGTATGGTGGCTACGGGTTCGAGCCAGACATTATTCAAATGGTCGAGTCAACAGACGGCGACGCCCCTCAAATTGCCGTTTCTGAAGTTGCCGTTACCGACCCGCTCTTAGGTGAAGCTCACGATCATGGTAGCCATGGTGAAGAAGGCCATGATGACCACGATGACCACGATGACCATGGCCACGATGACCATGATGACCACGATGACCATGGTGAAGAAGACCATGATGACCACGATGACCATGGCGATGAAGACCATGATGACCACCATGACCATGGCGAAGAAGATCATGGTGCCCATAATGAGCATGGTGAAGAAGACCATGATGACCACCACGATGAGCATGGCGATGAAGACCATGATGACCACGATGATCACGATGACCATGGTGAAGAAGGTACTGCACCCGATCCGCATGTCTGGCACGATGCAGAAAATGGCATTGCGATGATCCGCGTTATCCAAGCGGAGCTCAGTGAAGTTTCTCCTGACAACGCCGACCTTTACCAAGCCAATGCAGAGGCCCTAATCGCTCAGCTCACTCAGCTCGATAGTTGGATTCAGCAACAGGTAGCCACGGTTCCCGAATCGCAGCGAGTCCTTGTGACAACCCACGATGCACTGGGCTACTACGCCGATGCCTATGGCATTCGCATTGAGGCTGCTTTGGCAAGCTTTAGTACCGAGGCTCGTCCGTCAGCCGCTGACCTCAGAGAACTGATCGATCTTGTCGAAGACAGCAACATACCCACTGTCTTTATAGAGTCAACTAGCAACCCTGGACTGATTGAAGCGGTTTCTAGGGAAACAGATATTGGCATTTCAGAAGAGCCTCTTTACGCCGACGGCTTAGGAGAAGCTGGCACACCCGCAGCGACCTATACAGGCATGCTGATGACCAATACCTGCAATATTGTCACCGGTCTGGGTGGCACATGCAACGGAGCTGCAGCACAGGCATTTCTGGAATAAATAGTATCATTTTGGTCTTGCTGCTGGGTGCGATGGCCGTTGGTGTAGCCGCCCCAAAGGGGCTAGGCCGGTCTCTGACCATCGCACTGCACCAAATTGCCTATGGGTTAGTGCTCATAGGCAGCTTTAGTCTGGGCCTGGCATCGGTACTCAGGACTCTGGGGTTAGCTGCCGTTTATGGACGACAGTGGCTCGAAAGTTTCCCTATGTGCAATAGCATTGGCTTCCCCAGCATCTAGTCCTCGTTCTTGTTGCAGTTGGTTAGCGAGTTGGGAATTGGTGAGGGGTTGGGTTTGAATCCAGCCCAGTTGGAGAATGGCTGGAATAGTAGGATTGCTGGCAGCGGATAATTCGCTGGCAACAACGTCAGGAATAATCACAGTTTGGTAGATGGATTCTAGCAGCCAGAGATAATCAACAATGGCAAGATTGGAGAGGGCAGAGGTGTCACTGACAATGATCACAACCAGCCCCGATCACGCAGATGCTGAACATCCTGTTCAAAATCTTCTACATCGTAGTGAACACAAATGCCGCGATCTGCCAGTAGCTTTTGAAAGTCCATAATTTCTACCCCAGCAATTTTACTGGCGCGGCTGAGGGAAATCCGCTCTTGCTGAAACAGGGCAATAGCAATTTCCCGGAACCAATCACTCTGATTAAAGGTTTCGGCTTGGCTGAGGTTATCAGGTAGGTTCAGGGTAATTTGCATCAGCTTGCCCTCACGCACTTAGCTTTTAATTCTAGGTCTGGTTAGTGCACACTCAATATTGCTCATACTAAACCATGATCCTTTGCGGATTTTGGCGGTATGTCTGAAGATTACGATTGGAGCTGAAGTTATGCAGCGGCTGTCAGTCGTGAGCGCTTTCGCTACGGTCTGCATCGGGTTGGGTCTAACAACAGCAGCGATGGTGGGATAAGGGGCATTCACCCTGCTCCACCCCCGACTCAGATTCACTGCACTCCAGCCAAAATGTCGCATTGCAGACGTCGTTTCTTCTTAGATATGTTTCCTTAAAGGGGTAGCGTTTTTGCTGTAGCATGCGGGTTCGTTGAAGGTTTACTATCACACTCTGGAATTCTTCGGCCTTTGTGAACCTCGTGCGGTACAGGAAGTTGAATCTTAAAGACTTTAACCTTTCCCTCTAACGCTCCGCATCAGCGGCGCGCTGCTCGCGTAGCGAGTGGTGCGTCCGACTGCATGCGCTTGTTAGGCAGCAGAAAAGCGCGATAGTAAGTCATGAGGACAATCTATTGCTTTTGTCAAAATACTCCATTTCTGGTCTTTGCCGCCATCCATTAATCCTAATATTGACATGTATGTCTTTAGAGTTCTTCCAATCGCAACTTCTATTTCTCTTAGAGTCCTTTCGCATTTACCGGACATCGAAATAGTTGAAAACGTCCATCGTTCATCTTTATTTCGAAACTCAAAGTCTATTTCGATTTTGCCTTCATCAACCTTTGCAAACGTGTAGCTGGCTAGATCACTACACTCTAGAATTGTATAAATTACCTCATCAACATCGCCTGAAAATTTCTTGGGTGGATCAGTAGGGCCAAGATGCGAAATTTCAAAACCTTTCAATAATTTGAAAAGTTTGCGAATCTCAACCTCATCCGGATGCTGAATGTATATGTAGAGGACGAACATGATTTGCCGCCTACTAAGCAACTAAAACTAATCAGCGTTTTGAATTGCCAATTGTCGCCATATGGTTGACGGTTTCTTCCACCTTGAAGGTGCATCAGCGCGTGGAATGCTAACTATTTATTCAAGGTCAGATCTGATACATAAGATCCATACTTCCAGATCTTATCCGTCACTTTTAAGTAATAACATCCTCATCTACAGAACTTATAGGCAACTTTTGACGTATATCTCCAGGAATCCAGGGTGTTATCTGTCATATCTGACAGTTAAGTATGGGGAATAGAGCTCTTATCAGTCACTTTTGCCCGATAAGCAGTCCTATGAGGGAGTTATACAGCATCCATCATGGCACCCTTAAGCCGCCACGTTCGCTCAATCAATAGAAGGAGACAGATACAGGCAGGGCACCACCCAATCCGCCCCTGTCTGACCCACTTAAAGCCTTTCCGTTGGGTCGTTTCGATCCATATCCACAGTTCTCCTCCACTTCCGTCAGCAGCCACATAATCCTCAGGGCATGGACTTGCGCTGAGTGCCCTGGCTAGGGAGGACTGACGCCACTGGTCTGCCCGCGTAACCGTGACCTAAAAGCCCCTAGACTGAAGCTGTGATAATGATTATCATTCTAATAGTCTCATCATCCGGATAAACTAACGTGAGCCAACCCAAAACGGATCTGTCCTATGACGTTGTGATTGTTGGCGCGGGAGCTGCTGGCATAGGCTGTGGCGTTGTGCTCAAAGAGCTGGGGCTGGAGCGCTTTACGATTTTAGAAAGACACCAGGTCGGAGCCTCCTTTAGCCGTTGGCCCCAGGAGATGAACTTCATCACCCCGTCATTCCCCAGCCATGGTTTTGGCCTGCTCGACCTGAATGCCGTGACCTTGAAGACTTCGCCTGCGATCGCATTTCACCGTGAGCACGTCAGCGGCAAGCAGTACGCGCTGTACTTGCAAACCGTTGCCGATCACTTTGAGCTGCCGATCC